>NZ_CAJXGF010000031.1 GCF_913053745.1 uncultured Nitratireductor sp. | reverse complement strand
GTGGCACCGCCCATGAACAGCGACAGCGGCAGGAACCCTTTCCAGCCAAGACGCATCAACTGGTCGTAGCGGTAGCGCGGCACGAAGGCCTTCACCAGAGCGAACATGAAGAAGACCATGCACATCTTCAGCACGAACCAGATGACGCCCGGGACCCAGGTGAACGGGGCGAAATCGAGCGGCGGCAGCCAACCACCCAGGAAAAGGATGGTGGTGAGCGCGCACATCAGGACGATGGCCACATACTCGCCCAGGAAGAAGAGCAGGAACGGCGTCGAGGAATACTCGATCATGTGTCCGGCCACGAGCTCGGATTCGGCCTCCACCAGGTCGAAGGGCGGGCGGTTCGTCTCGGCAAGCGCCGAGATGAAGAAGACGATGAACATCGGGAACAGCGCCAGCCAGTTCCAGTCGAGGAACGTGTTGGGCAGACCGAGCATGGTGCCGAGGCCATCCCCCTGCGCCAGAACGATGTCCGTCAGGTTCAGCGAGCCGACCGTAAGCAGCACCGTCACAATGACAAAGCCGATGGAGACTTCGTATGAAACCATCTGCGCGGCCGAGCGCAACGCGCCCAGAAACGGATATTTCGAGTTCGACGCCCAGCCACCCATGATCACGCCGTAGACTTCCAAAGAAGCAATGGCGAAAACATAGAGAATGCCGATGTTCACATCGGCGATGGCCCAGCCCTCATTGACCGGGATCACCGCCCAGGCGGCGATCGCCAGAACCGCGCCGACAACGGGAGCCAGCAGAAACACGCCCTTGTTGGCGCCGGAAGGAATGACCGGCTCCTTGAAGACGAATTTGAAAAGGTCGGCGAACGCCTGGAACAGCCCCCAGGGGCCGACGACGTTCGGTCCCCGGCGCCGTTGCACGGCGGCCCAGATCTTCCGGTCGGCGTAGAGAATATAGGCGACGAAAACCAGCAGGATGACGATCATCGCCACCGATTGCAGAAGAATAAGAAGCCCCGGGAGGACGTAGGTTGAAAAGAAAGTATCCATTCGTCTCTACTCGGCCGCCTGTTTCAATTCGCCGCGCGCCAGCGCCGAACATTCGGCCATAACGGCCGAGGCACGGGCTATCGGGTTGGTCAGATAGAAGTCCTTCACCGGCGAGGCGAAGGGAGCCTTGGTGAGCCGACCGCCGAGCCTGACAAGTTTCTCGACATCGCCGACATCGGCAGGGGCAATCGCCTCGAGTGCCGCGAAATGCGGGTATTCGGCATAAAGTGCAGCGCGCAATGCGCCCAGCGAATCGAACGGCAGCTTGTGGCCGAGCACATCGGACAATGCACGCAGTACCGCCCAGTCTTCCTTCGCCTCGCCCGGTGCGAAGCCGGCACGGTTGGCCATCTGCACACGTCCCTCGGTGTTCACATAGGTGCCCGACTTTTCGGTGTAGGTGGCCGCGGGCAGGATGACATCGGCGCGGTGCGCCCCGGCATCGCCATGCGTGCCGATATAAACGGTGAAGGCGTCGCCGATCGCGTTCATGTCGATTTCGTCGGCACCCAGCAGGAAGAGCACGTCCATCGCACCCATCATGCCCTTCACATCCTTGCCGCCCTTCTCCGGCACGAAGCCGAGATCGAGGCCGCCGACGCGACTTGCCGCCGTATGCAGCACGGCCAAACCGTTCCAATCGTCGGTCACCGCCTTGACGGAGCCGGCGAGCTTGGCGGCAAGGCCAAGAACGGCAGCGCCGTCGGAACGCGCCAGAGCGCCCTGCCCCACAATGATCATCGGACGCTTGGCCTTTTTCAGAACCGAAGCGAATTTGCCCTTGCCGTCCGCCAGCTCCTTGAGGGTGTCGGCACCGGCGCCGAGCATCTCGTAGTCGTAGCGCAGATCGCCCATATCGCCGATGACGCCGATGGGGAAATCGCCCATGCGCCAGCGCTTGCGGATACGGGCGTTGAGAACCGATGCCTCGAAGCGCGGATTGGCGCCCACGATCAGAAGCGCGTCCGCCTCCTCGATGCCTTCGATGGTCGGATTGAAGATGTAGCCAGCACGGCCAAGCGCCGGATCGAGCGCAGCGCCATCCTGACGGCAATCGTAGTTTGGCGACCCGAGCGACTGCATCAGCGACTTGAGCGCGTACATTTCCTCAACGGCGGCCAGATCACCGGCGATCGCGCCAATCTTTTCCGGTTGAGCCTTCGACACAGCCTCGGCGATGGCGTCGAACGCCTCGCCCCAGGAAACTGGTTGCAGACGATTGTCCCTACGCACATAAGGCCGGTCGAGACGCTGCGTGCGCAGACCGTCCCAGATGAAGCGGGACTTATCCGAAATCCACTCCTCGTTCACCGCCTCGTTGACGCGCGGCATGACACGCATGACCTCGCGGCCACGTGTGTCGACGCGAATGGCCGAGCCGACAGCATCCATCACGTCGATGGACTGGGTCTTGTTCAGCTCCCACGGGCGCGCCTGAAAAGCGTAGGGCTTGGAGGTCAGTGCACCGACCGGACACAGATCGATGACATTGCCCTGAAGCTCGGAGGTCATGGCCTCTTCGAGATAGGTGGTGATCTCGGCATCCTCACCGCGACCGATCAGGCCGAGCTCGGAAATACCGGCCACCTCGGTGGTAAAGCGAACGCAGCGCGTGCAGTGAATGCAGCGCGTCATGATCGTCTTGACGAGCGGTCCGATATATTTGTCTTCGACGGCGCGCTTGTTCTCCTTGTAGCGCGAGGAATCCACGCCAAAGGCCATCGCTTGATCCTGCAGGTCGCACTCGCCGCCCTGATCGCAGATCGGGCAATCGAGCGGATGGTTGATGAGCAGGAATTCCATCACGCCTTCGCGGGCCTTCTTGACCATCGGCGTGTTGGTGTAAACTTCCGGCAGCTCGCCATTGGGGCCGGGGCGCAGGTCGCGCACACCCATGGCGCACGAAGCAGCCGGCTTGGGCGGTCCGCCTTTCACTTCCACCAGGCACATGCGGCAATTGCCGGCGATTGACAGACGCTCATGAAAACAGAAGCGCGGCACCTCCGCGCCCGCCTCCTCGGCGGCCTGCAGCAGCGTGTAGTGATCGGGTACCTCGATCTCCGTGCCGTCGACTTTCAATTTTGCCATGGTCGCTGTCCGCTTGCCTCTCGCCCCTTCCGGAGCAAAATCTTCACTTTTACTCCGCTGCCACCAGCGCCGGCTGCGCCTGATGAGCGTTGCGGGTGAATTCGTCGATGCGCCGCTCGATCTCCGGGCGGAAATGACGCACGAGCCCCTGAATCGGCCATGCGGCCGCATCGCCAAGAGCGCAGATCGTGTGTCCTTCCACCTGTTTCGTGACGTCGAGCAGCATGTCGATTTCGTGTTTCTGGGCCTGGCCGACGACCAGGCGTTCCATCACGCGCCACATCCAGCCCGTGCCCTCGCGGCACGGCGTGCACTGACCGCAACTCTCATGCTTGTAGAAATAGGAGAGCCGCGCAATGGCCTTAACAATGTCGGTGGACTTGTCCATGACGATCACGGCGGCTGTGCCAAGGCCCGACTTCAGATCGCGCAGGCTGTCGAAATCCATCGGCGTGTCGATGATCTCACTCGCTGGCACCAGAGGCACCGAAGAGCCACCGGGAATGACCGCAAGCAGATTGTCCCAACCGCCGCGAATGCCGCCGCAATGGCGTTCGATCAGTTCGCGGAAGGGAATAGACATTTCCTCTTCCACCGTGCACGGGTTTTCCACGTGACCGGAGATGCAAAAGAGCTTGGTGCCCTTGTTGTTCTCGCGCCCGAAGGAGGAGAACCACGACGCTCCACGACGCAGAATGGTCGGCGCAACGGCGATGGATTCGACATTGTTGACAGTGGTCGGGCAGCCATAGAGACCGACATTCGCCGGGAATGGCGGCTTCAGGCGTGGCTGGCCCTTCTTGCCTTCAAGGCTCTCGAGCAGCGCGGTCTCCTCACCGCAGATATAGGCACCGGCGCCGTGATGGACGAACACGTCCATGTCCCAGCCGCACTTGTTGTTCTTGCCCAAGAGGCCCGCTTCGTAACATTCGGCGATGGCGCGCTCGAGCGCCTCGCGTTCGCGAATGAACTCGCCACGCACGTAGATGTAGGCGGTGTGTGCGCCCATGGCGAAGCCGGCGACCAAACAGCCCTCGACCAGCGTGTGCGGGTCGTGGCGCATGATGTCGCGGTCCTTGCAGGTGCCGGGCTCCGATTCATCCGCATTGACGACGAGATAGTGCGGACGATCGCCAGGCTCCTTGGGCATGAAGGACCATTTGAGACCGGTCGGGAAACCGGCGCCGCCACGCCCGCGCAGACCCGAGGCCTTCATCTCGTTGACGATCCAGTCGCGGCCCTTGTCGATCAGCCCCTTGGTGTTATCCCAAAGGCCGCGCGACATGGCACCCTTCAACGACTGGTCGAACTGGCCGTATATATTGGTGAAGATGCGGTCTTTATCCTGGAGCATGGCTCAGTCCCTCACCTCGGCTTCTTGCCGAAAACCTTGACGTATTCGGCTTCACCGCCCTTGGCGAGCGCCTTGGCCTGCTTGACCCAGTCCTCGCGTTCGATGCGGCCGTGGAAACTCAGATATCCGTCGACCCATTCGCGCTCGGCCTTCTTCCACTTGGAAACCTGCGCGAAGGTGAAGATGCCGAGATCGTGCAGAATGCCCTCGATCTTGGGTCCGACGCCGGAAATCAACTTCAGCTCGTCCGGTTCGGCCGGACGAGCGATGCCCGCGGGACGGTTCTTGTCCTCAAGGCTCGGTTTAGCGGCTTTTTTACCGGTCGGCTTCGTCGCGGCCTTCTTTTTCGGCCCGCTTTCGACCGAAACGGAGGCCGCGGCCGATGTCGTCCCGTTATTGGCTTTGACGGGCGACGGCGACTTGATGGCGGGATCCGTCTCGGTCGCGGATGTGTCAGGTTTTGCAGCCCGCGATGGCGGCACCTTGGCGCCGTTCGCGGCCGCCCGGGTCGCCTTCGTCCGGCTGCGGCCGGAGACCGCTTTCTCGTCGGTCAGGGCGGTCAGGCCGCCGGCCGGAGCGGAATAGATGCGGTCGACCTGAGGGCCGGGCTTGACTGTGTCGCCCTTGCCGGCCTCGAACGCGTCGATGATTTCTTCGAGACGTTCCGGCGTCAGATCCTCATAGGTATCCTTGAAGATCATGACCATCGGCGCGTTCACGCATGCGCCCTGACACTCGACTTCTTCCCAGGACAACGTGCCATCGTCATTCGGGTGGAACGGCTCGGGATTGATCTTCTTCTTGCACAGCTCGATCAGGTCACCGGAGCCACGCAGCATGCACGGCGTGGTGCCGCAGACCTGGATATGAGCGCGTGTGCCGACGGGTGCGAGTTGGAACTGGGTGTAGAAAGTCGCCACTTCAAGAACACGGATCAGCGGCATGTCCAGCATTTCCGCCACATGCTCGATGGCGGCGCGCGTGACCCAGCCTTCCTGCTCCTGCGCCAGCATGAGCAATGGGATCACCGCCGACTGCTTGCGATCCTTCGGATACTTGCCCAACCAGCGCTTCACCTCCGGCCCCATGGCGCGGGAGAAGGCGAAGCTCTCAGGCTGGACGGCTTCGTCTGCGAGACGGCGGACTGACATTTATCTGTCTACCTCACCAAACACGATGTCGAGGGAGCCAAGCACGGCAGCGACGTCGGCCAAAAGGTGACCGCGGCACATGAAGTCCATAGCCTGGAGATGAGCGAAGCCCGGCGCGCGCAGCTTGCAGCGATAGGGCTTGTTGGAACCGTCGGAGACGAGATAGACGCCAAACTCGCCCTTCGGCGCTTCCACGGCGGCGTAAACCTCCCCTTCGGGAACGTGGTAGCCCTCGGTGTAGAGCTTAAAGTGATGGATCAGCGCTTCCATCGACCGCTTCATCTCGCCGCGCTTTGGCGGGACGACCTTGCCATCGGTGTTGGAAACCGGACCGACACGCTCCTTGCCCAGCAGGCGATCGACGCACTGGCGCATGATCCTGGCCGACTGGCGCATCTCTTCCATACGGATGAGATAACGATCATAACAGTCGCCATTTTTGCCGATTGGAATGTCGAAATCCATCTCCGGATAGCATTCGTAAGGCTGGCTCTTGCGCAGGTCCCATGCTGCACCGGAACCGCGCACCATGACACCGGAGAACCCCCAAGCCCACGCCTCTTCCAGCGTCACGACGCCGATGTCGACATTGCGCTGCTTGAAGATGCGGTTGCCTGTGAGCAAATTGTCGAGGTCGTCAACCGTCTTGTGAAACGGCTCGATCCAGTTGCCGATGTCCTCAACGAGTTTATCGGGAATGTCCTGATGGACTCCCCCGGGGCGGAAATAGGCCGCGTGCATGCGTGCGCCACAAGCCCGCTCGTAAAACACCATCAGCTTCTCGCGCTCCTCGAACCCCCACAACGGGGGTGTAAGCGCACCGACATCCATCGCCTGCGTGGTGACGTTCAGGAGATGGTTCAGGATACGGCCGATCTCGGAGAAAAGCACACGGATGATCTGACCGCGGATCGGCACGTCGAGACCGATCAGGCGCTCGACCGCCAATGCGAATGCGTGCTCCTGGTTCATCGGCGCGACATAGTCGAGCCGGTCGAAATACGGCACAGCCTGCAGATAGGTCTTGTGCTCGATCAGCTTTTCGGTGCCGCGGTGAAGCAGACCGATATGCGGATCGACGCGCTCGACCACCTCGCCGTCGAGCTCCAGAACCAGGCGCAGAACGCCATGCGCGGCCGGATGCTGGGGCCCGAAGTTGATGTTGAAATTGCGGACGGAGTGCTCAGTCATCTGGCGCTGCCCAACCTCTAGTCTTTCGCCTTCTCGTCGCCCGGCAGAACGTAGTCCGTCCCTTCCCATGGCGAGAGGAAATCGAAATTGCGGAATTCCTGCCTCAGATCGACCGGTTCGTAGACGACACGCTTCAGATCGTCGTCGTAACGAACCTCTACGAAGCCGGTGAGCGGGAAGTCCTTGCGGAGCGGATGCCCTTCGAAACCGTAGTCTGTCAACAGACGGCGCAGATCCGGATGGCCGGTGAACAGAACGCCGTACATGTCGTAGATTTCGCGCTCGTACCAATCGGCGGCGGGAAAGACCTCCACGACGGACGGCACCGGCGAATCCGCATCCGTCGAAAGCTTGACGCGCACGCGCTGGTTCTGGCGCGGCGACAGGAGATGGTAGACCACCTCGAAACGCTTTTCGCGCGCCGGATAGTCCGCGCCCGAAATGTCGACAAAGGCGAAGAACTGGCACTGGACGTCGTTCTTCAGAAAATTGAGCACGTCGACGATGTCGCCCGGCTCGACCAGAAAGGTCAGCTCGTCGAAAGCGACGAGCGCATCCTGAATCTGGGCGTCGAGCTTTTCCGTGACGTAGGCCGCCAGGTCCTTCAGCGCTTCGCTCATATCCGCCTCTAACGTTCGATCGTGCCGGTGCGCCGGATCTTCTTTTGCAAAAGAAGAATGCCATAGAGCAACGCTTCCGCCGTGGGCGGACAGCCGGGCACATAAATATCGACCGGCACCACGCGATCGCAGCCGCGCACCACCGAATAGGAATAGTGATAGTAGCCGCCGCCATTGGCGCACGACCCCATCGAGATAACGTAGCGCGGCTCGGGCATCTGGTCGTAGACCTTGCGCAGAGCCGGCGCCATCTTGTTGGTCAGCGTGCCGGCAACGATCATCACGTCCGACTGGCGCGGGCTGGCGCGCGGCGCGATGCCGAAACGCTCCGCATCGTAGCGCGGCATGGAAATGTGCATCATCTCCACGGCGCAACAGGCCAGACCGAACGTCATCCACATGAGCGAACCGGTGCGCGCCCAGGTGATGAGTGCCTCCGACGAGGTGACGAGAAAGCCCTTGTCGGAGAGCTCGTTGTTGATATCCGTGTAAAACGGATCGTCCGCGCCAACCGGATTACCGGTCTTGGGGTCAATCACGCCCTTGGGTTGGGGCGCCACGAGTGTACCGTCGTTCAATCCCATTCCAGCGCTCCCTTCTTCCATTCATAGATGAAGCCGATGGTGAGGATTCCAAGGAAAACCATCATCGACCAGAAGCCGAGCCAGCCGATATCGCCGAATGCCACCGCCCATGGAAAGAGGAACGCCACTTCCAGATCGAAAATGATGAACAGAATCGCCACCAGATAGAAGCGGACGTCGAATTTCATGCGTGCATCGTCGAACGCGTTGAAACCGCACTCGTAGGCAGAGAGCTTTTCCGGATCCGGATTGCGGTAAGCGACCAGGAACGGGGCCACCACCAGCGCGAGAGCGACGACGAGCGCGACGCCGATGAAGATAACGATGGGTAGGTATGAACTCAGAAGCTCATTCATGGTCCGACTTTCCGTTGCCCGCCGCGGGCGAGGCTGCGTATCGAGGCCCGAGACCGGGTTTTTGCGCCTAAGGCCAAGGCAGCAAGGCTAGGCTCATGTTGCAACGCGGCGAGGGTTAGCGCAGGGCGCTTGGCGAAGCAAGTCAAACCTTGGCCAGATTGCGGCATTGTCGAAACCGGTTGCGTTCGATTTTAACATGCTGCGCCCGCATTCTCTGCGCTGCAAGTGCGGACTTAACGCACAAAAGCAATGTGTAAAGCGTTACGTCCGGTCTGTCAGGAGATGCGATGCATCGAAAACTATCGGGTGGCGCCGCACCCGCCGACTCGCTAGGTCTTGGGCAAAGGCGTAATGCAGAAACCGGTTGGCAGATATGCAAAGACAACGACTCTCGCCGGGCGAGGTGCGGCGAATTGCCCTCGGTGCTCAGGGGTTTTCCACCGCCGCGCCGAAGACCGCCGTCACCCGGCAACACATAAAGCGAATGCTGAACCGCACGGGCTTGCTGCAGATCGACTCGGTGAATGTCGTGGCGCGCGCCCATTTCATGCCTCTTTATGGGCGGTTAGGCCCCTACCCGGTGGACCTTCTGAGCCGGGCGCAGGCAAGGAAACCGCGCATGTTGTTCGAATACTGGGCGCATGAAGCCTCGCTGCTGCCGGTGGAGACGCAGCCCCTGATGCGCTGGCGCATGGATCGCGCCCAGCGCGGCGAAGGCGTTTACAAGGGGCTTGTCCGCTTCGCGCGCGAAAAGCACGATTTCATCGAGCGCATTTACGAACAGGTGGAAGGCGGCGGCCCGATCGCCGCTTCCGATTTCCAAGGCGAGTCGGGAAATGGCGGATGGTGGGGCTGGAGTGAAACCAAGAAGGCATTGGAGTGGCTTTTCTGGTGCGGGCGCATCACCACCCATTCGCGCCGCCCGAGCTTCGAACGTCTCTACGACATCCCAGAGCGTGTTCTGCCGCGCGAGGTGATCGATACCGCGACCCCGCGTGAAGAAGACGCGCAACGCGCCCTTGTCGAAATAGCCGCGCGTGCGCTGGGGATCGCCAGCGAACCGGATATCAGGGACTATTTTCGCCTGAAACCGGCCCACTCGCAGGCTCGCGTCGCCGAGCTCGTCGAGGCGGGAACGCTGATGCCGGTAGAGGTGCGCGGTTGGCGTCATACCGCTTATCTGCACAAAGACGCGCAACTCCCGCGCCGCATCGACAAGCCCGCCCTCCTCGCTCCCTTCGATCCCGTCGTCTGGGAGCGCGACCGGGCCGAGCGCATTTTTGACTTTCGCTATCGCATCGAAATCTACACACCCGCCCACAAGCGTGTCCATGGCTACTATGTGCTGCCGTTTCTCCTCGGCGATCGCATCGTCGCACGCGTGGATCTGAAGGCTGACCGCGCCAAGCGTATCCTGCTTGTACAGGCGGCCCATGGTGAACCGAACGCTCCCTCCCACACGGCCGAAATGCTGCGGACAGAACTTGAACGTTTGGCAAGATGGCTGGATCTGGACTCGGTCGCCGTCATGCCGCGCGGTGATCTGTCTCACCCGCTCAAAGCAATCGCCCCCTCACCCCAAGTCTGAAGAGTCCTTCGTTTCTCCAGAGCGGCAATTTCGATGATTCCGCAGATTTTTGGCAGAATCTACTTACAGACCGCCGATTTTTTTCGGTGTCTTCCGAGCTGATAATTTCTTACCTTTAGACAAATGTTTCTCGAAAAATACAATTGTTTCGCAAGATTGGAAATTTGTGCTTCACAATCATAGAGCGAGACTATCAGACAAGGCGACGGCGGCAATTCCGTTCGGGGATGGGCTTTCTCAGAAGTGTTTCGAAACGGTTATTTTATCTACACACTCTTAAGTTGCTGAAAAGCAGAAAAAATATATAAATCAAAGGTTGCCTAGCAAGAAAGCACAACCCTCACCCAAAATCAAACAGTATTGCAAGATAATATATCTGTTTATTCTTTATTTATTCCTGATCCCGAATCCTGTTTTTGGGCATGGGAGTATTGACGATGAAAGACCGAGTTTTCGTAAAATTTTTCCACCGCTCAGATGGTACCGCAGCCCTAGAGTTCGCGATCATTGCGCCGGTATTTTTTCTGACCGTCTTCTCGATGTTGGCCTATGGCATTTATTTGAGCGCATCTCATTCCGTTCAACAGGTCAGTGCGGATGCAGCCCGAGCCGCTGTCGCCGGTCTCTCGCAAACCGAAAGACAAACACTGGCACGCGACTTCATCGAAGAATCGATGATCAAACATCCCTTTATCGATGCCAAGAAATTCAGCATCCAGGTTGCAGACGATGCGGCCAATCCGAACCAATTCACTGTCACCGTGATGTATGACGCCAGCGATCTGCCGATCTGGTCTCTATACTCCTATGCGATGCCTGACAGAGAGATTGTGGGCTTCTCGACGATCCGGCTTGGAGGGCTTTGAGATGTCCTCTCTAAACACTGGTCCGCATTGCAGGTTCGCCCGCGACAAACGAGGCAACGTGGCAACGCTCTTCGCGCTTTTCTTGCCGGTCATGATCGGGTGCGTCGCCCTCGGCGTGGACTACGGCAATCTTACGCTTCAAGATCGAAAGCTGCAGAAAACGGCCGATCTTGCGTCCATCATCGCAGCCGCGGACATCGTCAAGGCCGAAGAGGCCGTCGCCAAGTTCTTTGCGTTGAACAATCAGGACATCGCGGTGGAAACCGACGAGGGCCTTTTGCTCGACGAGCGCTACCTCTCGGCCGACGAGTATATCGATCAGCAGAAGCGCGGCATCGCCCGGCTTGTACGCGGCCGTTATTATCCGGACCCGTCGATTGCCACGAATCTGCGTTTTGTGGCGATGGAAACGTCGCCGGACGCAGCCAGGGTGACGATCCGGAAACGGGGAGACCTCTATTTCGGTGCAATGTTCGCCGATCCGCCCGAACTCTCGGCGGTCGGCACCGCGTCAGCAGAAAAACTTGCCGCATTTTCTGTCGGTTCGCGTCTCGCCAGTCTTAACGAGGGCATTCTGAACGGTCTGCTCGGCGGCCTGCTCGGCACCACAATTTCCCTGAAAGCGATGGACTATGAGGGGCTCATCGAGACCGATGTGAACGTGCTCTCCTTCATGCAGACCTTGGCGACACGACTCGACCTGACGGCCTTGACCTATGAGGAGATTCTCGAAACGGACCTGACGCTGCCGCAAATGCTATCGACGCTCCGGCTGACGACCGGAGTTCCGGCCGCGGTCCAGACGGTTCTCAAGACGCTCGAGACCGCGACGTCAAAGGACGACAGCAAGATCCAGCTCGAGCGAATACTGAATCTCGCTCCCAAAGGACCTTTGGCGATTGCCACCGACGCTCCTTGGGACATGAAGATTGGAGCACTTGAGCTGATCACCGCGGCGGCGGCGCTTGCCAATGGCGAAGACCAGGTCACCGTCGATGCCGGACTGGATCTGTCGCCTCTCACCAATCTCTCGGTCAAGCTGGCGATAGGCGAACCGCCGGTCGGCACGCCCAGTCACGCACTCGCACCCATCGGAGCGGCGGTGCGAACGGCACAGACCCGGCTGAAAGTGTCGTTTGAGGCGAGCATCGACCTGGTCGTTCTCAAAACCAAGCTGCGCGTGCCGCTATACGTTGAAGTGGCCCATGCGGAGGCACGGCTGGCCGATATCCAGTGCAGCCCGACCGCCCCTAACGGCGGCAGCGTGGTCGTTGATGCGGTGCCCGGCCTGCTGGAGATTGCCCTGGGCGAGGTCGACGACAGCGTTTTGTCGACGTTCTCGGACGAGGCGCGGGTGACACCGGCCAAGATGATCGACGTGGGCGGCCTGCTGAGCGTGTCGGTGGAGGGTATGGCGCATGTGGAAACGCAGAATATGCAGGCGAGCCGCCTGCGCTTTTCCAGCTCCGACATCCAGCAGAGCCGGGTTCGCAACGTGTCTACGCGCGATCTCCTCGGCTCGACCACCGATTCGTTGCTCGACGATCTTCAACTCGAGGTCAAGGTGCTTGGCGGTTCGCTTCTCGGCGGAACACTTCTCAACAACACGCTCGTTAAGGGTACCGTTAGAACACTGCTTTCCAGCCTGTCGGAACCGATCGACGAGCTTCTCTACAACGTACTGATGCTCGCCGGCGTCAAGATCGGCGAAGCCGACGTGCGGGTGACCGGCGTGAACTGTGAACGCCCGGTGCTCGTACAGTAGCTCCCAAGCAGAGCGTGCATCCACCTGCCCCGCAATGCCCGTTGCGGGGCTTTTTTTTCAAATGGAGGAACCGCTCCGGCTTTCATGAGGTGCCTCCTGCCGCTAGGGGCTTATTTTTCGATTTGGCGCTGGGTGGCCAGCGGGTGTATGATGCCCACGTTCCGCCACGGCCCGCACAAGCTTATGAGAGGCCCGTGGCGAAGTGGAGGAGATCATGAAACGCTATGCGATTCTTGCGGCACTGATGGCTCTGTCGCCAGCGAGTGCCTATGCACATTCATGCCCCAGTCTGATGTCTGAAATCGATCAAGCAATGCAGACCGCTTCCCTGTCGGACAGCGACAAGGCCCGCGTTGAAGAACTACGCGCTCAAGGTGAAGAACAGCACAAGGCTGGCGACCACGATGCGTCGATGACGAGCCTTGAAGAGGCCAAGACCCTTCTCGGCCTCTAAGAGAGACGTTGGCCTGGAACGATAAACAAAAAAGCGGGCCCAAGCCCGCTTCCTTCGTTCCCGAGAGCCGTCTGGGTGCCGGTACCTTCATGGTCACCACAGGGTCGTTCGGGTCGAATACAGCAGCCTTTCGGGAAACCTCACCACACATCTTGCAGGACGTTTCGCACCGGTCCAGCCGCCGCTTGTCGTGATATGGATATGGTGGCCCGACTTTACAAGGCAAAATAGTCACATCGTCCAAAAACGTGCCGCAGAAAGCGCCTGCATGCACAATAAGCGCCTGCGGCCGGGGCTTTCAGGCGATGGCACCGCCGTATAGTCGCTAAGTCGACCTCGACCCGTGAGCGCGCAAATGCATCTCGGCACGATTACGCCCCAGATTCTTGGCGCGGTAGAGCGCTTCATCCGCCTCCTCCATAAGCGCATTCAGGTCTGCAATCCCGTTGTTCGACCATGCCAGACCGACACTGACGGTCACGGTCAACGAACCTCTGCTTTCCAGGGCGATCGCCGATTGCGAAAATGCATTGCGCATACGCTCTGCGACCTCCAACGCCTGTTCACGCGAACAGGCAGGCAGCAGGATCGCGAATTCCTCACCGCCAACCCGACCGATTATGTCGTTGCCGCGCAAGCACGCCGAAATGCGCGCCGCAGCGATTGAAATGACCTGATCTCCGGCCGCGTGGCCGAAACGATCATTGATCGACTTGAAATGATCGATGTCCAGCATCAGCACTGCCAGCGACTTCGCCTGTCGGGCACAGGATCGGATCAGCGCCTCGGCTTCTTCTGCGAAGGCACGCCTGTTCAAGAGGCCGGATAGCGAGTCGCGCCTCGCCAGATCGGAAAGCTGTCCAATCAGGTCGTTCTGCTTGGCCATCGCGCTCGCAAGCATCATCGGCGCCAGCGCGATGAGGCTGCCCCCCAGACGCATTGAGATCAGGGCGCCCTCAGCCGATACGTCGATCGTGTGGGAGAAAAGGTTGGCCGACAGGGCAATCAGGCTCCAGAAGCTGAATATCGAGGTGAGAAGAACTGTAATGAAACGTGGATAGACGATCGCCGCCCACAACAGCGCCGGCACCGGAAAGGCGACGGCGCCTGGCCCGCCAATCTGGATACTGGCAAAACTGGTAAGTACCAGGGCAAAAGCCGGCAGGGCCAGACGCGCCAGCCGGGCCCACGACATGCGGCGCGGAAGCGACGGCCAGCGTGCGGTGAGAATAACCGGGAGGATAGCGACGAAGTTCGCAAACTCGGTCACAAACCAGAATGTCCACCCACCCAGCGCCGTGCCGCCGAACAGGATCGGATTGGCCACCGCACCGACGAACCCCGCCAGACAAGCACCGAAACCGATCGCCAAAACGAGTTGCGGGATCGCCTCAGGTGTCTGAAGGCGGATCGCTTCAGGTCGATACGTTCTCAGAACAGCATACGCTCCGCCAACCCCGACCAGGTTCGCACTTGTCAAAATGAGAGTCTTGCCGAGCGACGAACCGGTGAGCAGATCGGCGACGGTGAAGCCGCAAGCGGCCGCCAACCAGCCATAGGGCGTGGCCGTCGCAGGAACCCGTAGCAAAAGCCCCAGCATAAGCGCATTGGCCGGCCACACGGTCGCCAGGAAGTCGACCGGCCGGGTGAATATCCCGAAGAGGCAGGCTGCGAATACGAGAACTCCAATCAGAAGCGCGGCCTGCGCCGTCGCAACGAACGACCCCGTAATCGTTTTTTGGCTGGCTTGATAATTCGTCAGCACCGCCCCGGCCTCACAAATTGAGGTAACAGATTAATACCGAATGTTATCCTGTGCGTTAAGATATGCGACGTTCGGCCTGTTTCACACACATTGCAGGCCATGGTTAATGCAAACGTGTAGAGTCCATTAAAGTCCGAAGCGTAATGTCGGGAATCATGAGCCCGATCCAACTGCTTTCATCACTGCTGCGCGCTGCGCTTCTGCTGTCACCGGCGACGATCGCGGTGCTCATGTTCATTTATCTTCTAGAGAACGCAGAGAACAGGGGTGGCCCGGAGCGCGTGGATACCATCCATACCGCCACGATTCGCTAACCCGCATCATCGCGCGCATCTTAAGAGGAGAAGCGCTGCGGTGTCCCTTTTCCCGGCCGACAAACAAACGCGAACGCAGGCGCGCTCGATCAAAGCGTTTTTTCAACATCGATTTTCGAAGGAATGCCCTTCAAGCCGGGCCTGACGCTCGCTAGCGTCTCTGCTTGGCGCCATCTTTCCAAAGGCCTGGAAAGTGGCGCGAGTGACGGGGCTCGAACCCGCGACCTCCGGCGTGACAGGCCGGCACTCTAACCATCTGAGCTACACCCGCGCTTGAGGCGCTGCACCGAAGCGGCAACGCGTCGATGAGCGCTGAATTAGGGGGTTCTTGATGTGGTGTCAAGCAGCCAAACTGCAGTTTATGAAACTTTCTCGATGTTGTTCCAATAAGCGTTGCAGAAGCCGATTTTCGCTTGCGATCCGCGCGCGAACGCCCTAAACGATCCGCTTGGAATGGGCGATTAGCTCAGCTGGTAGAGCGCTTCGTTTACACCGAAGATGTCGGGAGTTCGAGTCTCTCATCGCCCACCATTCCTTTCCACCGTTCGGCGCCTTTTCATCTTCGCCTCACCGGGCGCATCGGCGCTCCTTATCCTGCGCGGAGACAACGTGCCCCGGATACGCAAAGCGCGAAAAGAGGAACTCGTCGACCTGATCGAAATCTGGCGACGCTCTGTGCGTGCCACACACGATTTCCTGTCTGAAGCGGATTTCCGCGCGATCGAGAAAGACGTGGCGGAGAAATACCTGCCCTGCGCCGCGCTTTGGGTCGCGGTGGGCCAAGACGATGCCCCGCTTGCATTCATGGGGTTGGAGGCCACGCATATTGACGGCCTCTTCGTCGATCCCGACGAGCGCGGCAAGGGGCTCGGCGCGCACCTTGTGGCCCATGCACGCAAGATCGGCGGAGAAGGTCTGACACTCGACGTGAATGAGCAAAACGGGCAGGCACTGGGCTTTTATCGGCGGATGGGTTTCCAGGTGACGGGGCGTTCGCCCCGCGACGGCGACGGTCGACCTTATCCGCTCCTGCATATGACCCTGCAAGCACGCTAGGCTGCGTGCGCGTCTGGCGGGCACAGAGCGACCCATTCCCCGCCGGCCCTATGGCGGTTCCGCCCCTTCCCCACTCTTGTTTCTGGATTTTTTGCGCACAGCGCATAAAAGAAAAGCCGGGCTGAAACCCGGCTTTTCTTGCATTCCCTCAAGGGCGCAATCAGCTGTTGACTGCGTCCTTCAGGCCCTTGCCGGCCGAGAACTTCGGCACATTGCGAGCCGGGATCTGAACCGTGGCGCCGGTTTGCGGATTGCGGCCCGTGGAGGCCTCGCGCCGCGAAACGGAGAAGTTGCCGAAGCCGACGAGGCGCACGTCCCCACCCTTCTTAAGTTCGCCTTCGATAACGGTGAAAACCGCATCGACCGCGGACTGGGCATCGCTCTTCGAGAGGCTTGCCTCTTCTGCGACTGCGGATACGAGCTCGTTCTTGTTCATGTAATTACCCCTTCCTGATAAGGACCAAGTGATGCGACTCACTCGGCTCGGGGCAGTCTAGGGAGAACATTTGCCGCGACCAAGCACGAAATGCTTAAACACCCGTCCAAAACCCATGTTTTCTGCGGTTTTCGACAGAAAAGCCGGGCACGGAGCCCGGCTTTTGACAATTTTGCGGAAAACCGACGCAAATATCCCGCCACCCCTTGAGCGGCACCGGCTTGGTTCGTTTGCCGAACCGGTGCCAAAGGGTGCATTCAGTGGGCGATGGTCTGCCCTTCACTTTCTCCCACTCCGACTTTTCCGGCAGGTTCCACGGGCTCCACCCATTCGATCGGCTCAGGCATGCGTGTAAGCGCATACTCAAGAACCTCGCCCACGCGACTGACCGGAACGATCTCCAGACCGTTTTTCACATTCTCTGGTATGTCGGCCAGATCTTTGGCGTTCTCTTCCGGAATGAGCACCTTCTTGATGCCGCCGCGCAGCGCCGCAAGGAGCTTTTCCTTGAGACCGCCAATGGGCAGCACCCGGCCGCGAAGGGTGATCTCGCCGGTCATCGCGATGTCCTTGCGGATCGGGATGCCGGTCATGATCGACACGATGGACGTGGCCATGGCAACACCCGCCGAAGGTCCGTCCTTCGGTGTGGCGCCTTCCGGCACGTGCACATGAATGTCCTTCTTGTCGAAGACCGGCGGTTCGATGCCGAAATCGACGGCGCGCGAGCGGACATAGGATGCGGCCGCCGAAATCGATTCCTTCATCACGTCGCGCAAATTGCCGGTGACAGTCATTTTGCCCTTGCCGGGCATCATCACACCTTCGACGGTCAGAAGCTCTCCACCGACTTCCGTCCACGCCAGACCGGTCACGACGCCGACCTGGTCCTCGCCCTCGGCCTGGCCGAAGCGGAAGCGCTGCACGCCCAGATAATCGGACAGATTATCCTCGGTCACCTCCACGGTTTCCTTGCCGTCCTCCGCCTTGGCAGTGCGCAGAATTTCCGTCACTGCCTTGCGGGCGAGCTTCATCAGCTCGCGCTCGAGATTGCGGACGCCGGCTTCACGCGTGTAGGTGCGGATGATCTGCTGCAACGCGCCATCGGTGACGGAGAACTCCTTCTCCTCCAGCGCATGCTCGCGCACGGCTTTGGGCAGGAGGTGCCGCTTGGCGATCTCCACCTTCTCGTCCTCGGTGTAGCCGGCGATGCGGATGATCTCCATACGGTCCATTAGCGCCGGGGGGATGTTCAGCGTGTTGGCCGTCGTGACGAACATCACGCTCGACAAATCGTACTCCACCTCGAGATAGTGGTCCATGAAGGTCGAGTTCTGCTCGGGGTCGAGAACCTCAAGCAGGGCCGAGGATGGATCGCCGCGGAAATCCATGCCCATCTTGTCGATCTCGTCGAGCAGGAAGAGCGGGTTGGACTTCTTCGCCTTCTTCATCGACTGAATGACCTTGCCGGGCATCGAGCCGATATAGGTGCGGCGGTGACCGCGGATTTCGGCCTCGTCGCGCACGCCGCCAAGCGCCATGCGAACGTATTCACGGCCGGTGGCCTTGGCAATCGACTTGGCGAGCGAGGTTTTGCCGACGCCGGGCGGTCCGACGAGGCACAGGATCGGGCCCTTGAGCTTCTTCTGACGGCTTTGCACCGCCAGATATTCGACGATGCGCTCCTTGACCTTCTCGAGGCCGAAGTGATCCGTGTCGAGCACGTTCTCGGCAAAATCCAGATCGTTCTTGATTTTGCTTGGCTTCTTCCACGGGATCGACAGCAACCAGTCGAGATAGTTGCGTACCACGGTGGCCTCGGCCGACATGGGCGACATGGTCTTGAGTTTTTTCAGCTCGGCGTCGGCCTTTTCGCGCGCTTCCTTGGAGAGCTTGGTCTTGCCGATTCGCTCTTCCAGCTCGGCGGCCTCGTTGCGGCCGTCTTCGCCTTCGCCGAGTTCTTTCTGAATCGCCTTCATCTGCTCATTCAGATAGTACTCGCGCTGGGTCTTCTCCATCTGGCGCTTGACGCGCGAGCGGATGCGCTTTTCCACCTGCAGCACGGAAATCTCGGCTTCCATGAAGCCCATGGCCTTTTCCAGACGCTCCCGCACGGAGAGCGTCGCCAGCATTTCCTGCTTTTCGGGAATCTTGATCGCCAGATGCGAGGCAACCGTGTCTGCCAGCTTCGAGTAATCCTCGATCTGGTTGGCGGCACCCACGACTTCAGGCGAAATCTTCTTGTTGAGTTTTACGTAATTCTCGAAATCCGAGACGACGGAACGCGCGAGCGCCTCGATCTCGACCTGGTCTTCTTCGGGTTCGGGAAGCAGGTCGGCCGTGGCTTCATGGTACTCCTCACGGTCGGTGAACTCGGAAATGCGCGCGCGAGACGTTCCCTCGACGAGCACCTTAACCGTGCCGTCGGGCAGTTTCAGAAGCTGCAGCACATTGGCCAGCGTTCCGACGTCGTAAATGCCACTTGGCTCCGGGTCGTCGTCAGCGGCGTTCATCTGCGTGGCCAGCAGGATCTGCCGCTCCGCGCCCATCACCTCTTCAAGCGCCTTGATCGACTTGTCGCGGCCGACGAAGAGCGGAACGATCATGTGCGGGAACACCACGATATCGCGCAGCGGCAATACGGGATACGAAGAACCACCGGCGGTCTTGGGGGTATCAGTCATGTTTCAGCCTTTTCAAACCGCAACCGCTCAAGAGCCAGTCGCGGGCTTCAGTCTATCCGGCCAGAGCGTTATCCACCAGAAGCAACCGCATTCTTGCGCGATGCGTGAATGGAAACCACCCCACCTTTGCTCCTCCCTTAGTTGGAGGCGTGAACCGAGAAGATCAAGGGCTTGGACAGGATGCATGGACCGGACCCACAGCATGCAGCCTTCGACGACCCCGATTCGAGCGATTTGGTGGGCGGAACACCCGCAAAAACGCGAACGTCACCGAAGCACGGCTCCGGTGACGCAAATACACGCACACGCAACTACACTGGCGATTCGTCAGGCGCTGGCGTTGCCTTTTTCCTGCTCGCGCTCTGCATAGATGTAAAGCGGACGGGCATTGCCGGCGACAACTTCGTCGGAGATAACAACTTCCTGAACGCCTTCCAGCGCCGGCAGCTCGAACATGGTATCGAGCAGAATCGCTTCCATGATCGACCGCAGGCCACGGGCACCGGTCTTGCGCTCGATCGCCTTGCGGGCGATCGCGGCAAGCGCATTCTCATGGAAGGTAAGCTCCACGCTCTCCATGTCGAACAGACGCTGATACTGTTTCACAAGCGCGTTCTTGGGCTCACTGAGGATCTGCACCAGCGCGGCCTCGTCGAGATCTTCCAGCGTGGCCAGAACAGGCAAGCGGCCAACGAACTCGGGAATAAGACCGAACTTCAGAAGATCCTCTGGCTCAACCTGGCGGAACAATTCGCCCGTGGGGCGATCTTCCGGCGAAGCGACCGAAGCACTGAAGCCGATCGAGGTCTTGCGGCCACGGTCGGAGATGATCTTGTCGAGACCGGCAAAAGCACCACCGCAGATGAAGAGGATATTGGCCGTATCCACCTGCAGGAATTCCTGCTGGGGATGCTTGCGCCCACCCTGTGGCGGTACGGAAGCAACCGTGCCCTCCATGATCTTCAGGAGTGCCTGCTGTACACCCTCACCCGACACGTCGCGCGTGATAGACGGGTTGTCGGACTTGCGCGAAATCTTGTCGATCTCGTCGATATAGACGATACCGCGCTGCGCGCGCTCGACATTGTAATCGGCAGACTGCAACAGCTTCAGAATAATGTTTTCGACATCCTCACCCACATAGCCCGCTTCGGTCAGCGTCGTCGCGTCGGCCATGGTGAAGGGCACATCGATGATGCGGGCCAGTGTCTGAGCCAGCAGCGTCTTGCCGCAGCCCGTCGGACCGATCAGCAGGATGTTCGATTTGGCCAGTTCCACGTCCGCGTTCTTGGAGGCGTGAGCAAGGCGCTTGTAGTGATTGTGAACCGCGACGGAGAGCACGCGCTTGGCATGGCCCTGACCGATCACATAATCGTCGAGCACTTCGATGATTTCCTGCGGTGTGGGCACGCCCTCGCGCGACTTCACCATCGAGGATTTGTTCTCCTCGCGGATGATGTCCATGCACAACTCGACGCACTCGTCGCAGATGAAGACAGTCGGTCCCGCAATCAGTTTGCGGACCTCGTGCTGGCTCTTGCCGCAGAAGGAGCAGTACAGCGTGTTCTTGGAGTCTCCGCTGCCGTTGCTGGCCTTGCTCATGTCTTACGTCCTTTCACTACCCACCGGCATGTCGCCCCGTACTGCCGGGCGGCCATGGTGCCCGAAGACGGTATAGCCCCCAGGCGGTCCACGCTCTGTCTTCGAAACGAACCACAAATCCGAAAACGCGGCAACCATACCGAGCCCCTGTCCCGACCTTGGCTTTGGAAACTCAATATAGGCTTAACGTAGGCGTTCACACACCGGCTGCAAACACAAAAATGTGACAGAATTGACGCAATCGACCGTAAATACAGGCCGAATTGCACCTCGCCCGGCACCAGGCCGGGCCGACCGTTCTTGAAAGCCCGACCGGGAATCAGGAATCAGAAGCTTTCTCGACCGCCTCGCGCGAGCTGATAACCTTGTCGACAAGGCCGAACTCCTGCGCCTCATCCGACGTCATGAAGTGGTCGCGGTCGAGCGTCTTTTCGATCGTCTCATAGTCCTGCCCCGTGTGCTGGACGTAGACCTCGTTGAGACGACGCTTCAGCTTGATGATGTCCTGCGCATGGCGCTCGATGTCAGAAGCCTGTCCCTGGAAACCACCCGACGGCTGATGCACCATGATGCGGGCATTGGGCGTGGCAAAGCGCATATCCTTGTGACCAGCGCACAGAAGCAGCGAGCCCATGGAGGCAGCCTGGCCGATGCACAGTGTGGAAACCGGAGGCTGGATAAACTGCATCGTGTCGTAGATCGCCATGCCCGAGGTTACCACACCGCCCGGCGAATTGATGTAGAGCGCGATTTCCTTCTTGGGATTGTCCGCCTCGAGAAAGAGGAGCTGCGCGCATACGAGCGAGGCCATGCCATCCTCGATCGGACCGGTGATGAAGATGATGCGCTCCTTGAGAAGACGCGAGAAGATGTCGTAAGCCCGTTCACCCCGGTTCGTCTGTTCGACGACCATGGGCACCAGATTCATGGCGGTATCGACGGGATTCGGCATGAAAATACCTTTCGGTTTGAGATCGCACGCCGCAAAATCTGGCGCGCGCAAAGCGGCAGAATCGTTTGGTTCAACGGGATAGATAGGATGCCCCCTTCCCTCGACGCAAGAGCAAGCTCTTATCAAGGTGATCGCGGAGGGTCGATTCGTCGGGTGTCACCGCCATGAAGTGTCTTCGCGGCACCTGCGAAATGTCAAAACCGGATTGCAATTATCATGCCCGTAAAGCCCGCTTATCTCTTCTTCGACGTCGACCGCAAAACTGTCGGGCTTGATCCGCACCATCCTGACTTTGTTCAGGATCCCTATACGGCCTACAGCTATCTGCACGCGCTTGCGCCGGCGTTCTTCTGGGAGGATTACGGCTTCTGGTGTCTATCCGGCTATGACAGTGTCAACCGGGCGCTCCGCGACAGGCGTCTTGGCCGCCAGAAGCCAATCGAACAGACACCGGATCCGGCAACCCGCAGGCATCTCGCGCATTTCGACGCTGTGGAGGCCAATTCCATGCTGGAAATCGAGCCACCAGCACACACGCGGCTGAGAAAACTCGTCAACCGCGCCTTCGTCTCGCGCCAGGTGGACCGGATACGCCCGCGCATCGAAACACTTTGCCATGATCTGATCGACAATTTTGAGCGGGACGGCGAGACCGAACTCCTTGCCGCCTACGCCACGCCCATACCGCTGGTTATCATCACCGAGATGCTCGGCGTGCCGCGCGATATGGGGCCGCAACTTGTGGAATGGTCGCACCGCATGGTGGCGATGTACATGCATGGCTCGGATCGGGAGACCCAATGTCGCGCCGACGAAGCCGCACGTGATTTCTCCGCCTTCATTCGAGAATATGCCAGAAGGCGTCACGCGTCCCCCGGCGACGATCTGCTCAGTCTTCTCATCTCCGCGAAAGAAGATGGCGAACAGCTTTCCGAAGATGAACTCGTCTCATCGGCGATCCTGCTCCTGAATGCGGGGCACGAAGCGACCGTGCACCAACTCGGCAACGCCATCTTCACCATACTTGCGCAGGACGGCGATCCGCGCCGCTTCTTTGGCTCCGACGCCGAGACGACCGCAACGGTCGAAGAATGCCTGCGCTATGACCCGCCGCTGCACATGTTCACGCGCTATGCCTATGAGACCGTGGAGATCGCCCCGGGTCTCACCCTGAAACCAGGCGAAACGGTGGGCTTGATGCTGGGCGCGGCCAACAACGACCCTGGTGCCTTCGCGACCCCGCGCCGTTTCCACCCAGCCCGACAGGATCAAAAGAACGTGTCTTTCGGCGCGGGCATCCATTTCTGTATCGGCGCGCCGCTCGCGCGCCTGGAAATGCAAATGGGATTGAAGGTTCTGTTCGAGCGCCTGCCTGCACTCACACTCGATTCCCAGCCGGTCTATGGCGACACCTACCATTTTCACGGCCTGGAGCGGCTCGACTGCCTGTGGAGGGAGCGTTTATGAAGCGGCGAGGAGAACCCCGAAGCCGATCAGCAAGGTGCCCAGCCCGCGGGTGATCCAGGAAAGAAAACCTGTGCCGCTCGCTACGCTCCCGATCCTGGCGCCGAACAAGCAATAGCAACCGGCGGCAATCCACTCCAACGTCAAGGAAACGGCGATCATCTGCGCAAAGAGATGCGCAAAGCCGGCCTGCCCCGGCGTGATGAACTGAGCGTAAAACGCGGTGGCAAAGATCACGGCCTTCGGGTTCATGATCGCCACCAGAAATTCCCGGCGCATCAGCGCGTGCATACGCACAGTCCCGGTCGCGGCATCCAGTGTTGAAACCGTCACCGCCGAGCGCAGCAGCCGATAGCCCATGAAAACGAGATAGAGCGCCCCGCCCCATTTGAGTGCCGAGAACAGAACCGGCGACGTACTTAGAACGGCCCCCAACCCCAACCCGGCGGCTATAAAAATCATCAGATAGGCCGGGTAGCGGCCAAGCGATCCGACGTGCCCGGCCCAATAACCGTTCTGGATCGCGCGCGACAAAGCCAGAATGTTGTTGGGTCCCGGTGAAAAATGTACCGGAAGCGATGCGATTATAAAGGTGAGCCAAAGCTGCATGGACATGAAATGCACTCCTGAAGTGCACGCATACTGCTCCCCAAAAGCGGCGCATGTCCTTGCCAATTTAGCCCTCAAACTTCAAAATAATGGCATAAAATGCCGATTTATCTTCGTATGAGGATTAGATATGCCAATATCACTGGATTCGATCGACCGACGGATTCTGCATGCGCTGCAGGAGGATGGGCGCCTCACAAATGTCGAACTCGCGGATCGTGTCGGCCTCTCGCCATCGCCATGCTTGCGCCGCGTCAAACGTCTCGAGAATGAAGGGGTGATACGAGGCTATAGGGCCATCGTGGACCGCCACTCAGTGGCGCTTGGCCTTACAATCTTCACCGAAATCAAAGTCAACCGGCACAATCGCGCCAATGCGGACGGGCTGCAGAACGCCCTCTCGGCCATTCCCGAAGTTGTGGCATGCCACATGGTTTCCGGCGCGCCGGATTTCATCGCCGAGGTGGTGGTGCCGGATCTTGCCGCCTATGAGGGTTTACTCAGCAACGTGCTGCTGGAACTGCCTATGGTGGAGGATATCCGCTCGAATTTTTCCATGCGCCCGGTGAAGACCGAAGGCCCGCTGCCCCTACCGGACAAATAGAAACGACGCGGGCCGACAAGCCCGCGCCGTACCGTCGATCGGCTGCAAACGCAGTTTGCCGTCGGGATCAGATCTGACCCAGTGCCTGCTCCAGATCGCCGATAATGTCGTCCGCATCCTCGATCCCGATGGACAGGCGGATCACATCGACACCCGCACCGGCGGCCGCCTTCTGCTCGTCTGAGAGCTGGCGGTGCGTGGTGGAAGCCGGATGAATGATCAGCGACTTCGTGTCGCCGATATTCGCCAGGTGCGAGAAGAGCTCGACGCTCTCCACCACTTTGACGCCGGCATCGAAACCGCCCTTGAGGCCGAAGGTGAAGACGGCGCCGGCCCCCTTTGGCGAATATTTCTTCATGAGGGCGTGATTGGGATCTTCCGAAAGGCCCGGATAGGAAACCCAGGACACCTTGTCGTGCCCCTTGAGCCACTCGGCGACCTTGAGCGCGTTGTCGCTGTGACGCTGCATGCGAAGCGCCAGCGTCTCGATACCGGTCAGGATCTGGAACGCGTTGAACGGCGAGATTGCCGGGCCGAAATCGCGCAGCCCCAACACACGGGCGGTAATCGCAAAGGCGAAATTTCCAAAGGTCTCGTGCAGGACCATACCGCCATATTCCGCGCGCGGTTCCGACAGCATCGGATATTTTCCCGACTTCGACCAGTCGAACGTGCCGCCATCGACCAGAACGCCGCCCACGGAATTGCCGTGGCCTCCCATGAACTTGGTCAGCGAGTGCAGAACGATGTCTGCACCGTGTTCTATGGGGCGAAGCAGATAGGGCGATGCCATGGTGTTGTCGACGATAAACGGCAATCCGTGACGGCGCGCGATGTCGCCGATCTTCTCCAGGTCGACGAAGGTGCCGCCCGGATTGGCGAGGCTCTCCACGAAGATCGCCTGCGTATCGTCATCAATCTGGCTTTCGAAACTGTCGAAATCTTCCGGGTCCGCCCAGCGCACATGCCAGTCGAAATTCTTGAAAGCGTGACCGAACTGGTTGATCGAACCGCCATAAAGCCTTTTGGCGGCGATAAAGTTCGCGCCCGGCCTCATCAGATTGTGGAAAGTGAGGAGCTGGGCGGCGTGCCCCGAGGCGGTGGCAAGCCCCGCTGTGCCGCCCTCAAGCGCAGCAACGCGCTCTTCGAGCACGGCCTGGGTCGGGTTCATGATGCGGGTATAGATGTTGCCGAAGGCCTTGAGGCCGAACAACGAGGCGGCGTGGTCCGCATCGTCGAAGACATAGGAGGTGGTCTGATAAATCGGCGTGGCGCGCGCGCCTGTCGCCGGATCCGGCTGGGCCCCCGCATGCACCGCCAGCGTGTCGAAACCGGGCGTACGCTCACTCATGACTTTTCCTCCATGTCGAAATTTTCGTTGGCGGCATCAATACAGAGAGCGCACGCCCTGGCAAAGGAGATTTATGCTTCAATGGCAGACGGCTCATGAAAAATCAGCGCTGGCGAATGCCGAAACTCTGGAAGCCTTTGCGCATAATGGGCTTTTTAGACGAAATCACCCGGCTGTTGACGCCATTCCAGCCGATCTCGCGCGAAAGCCGCGCATATTCGATCTTCGGGCAGCGATCCATGACCACCTTGATGTCATGTTCCTCCAGCCGTTTGGCAGAGGCATCGTCGCGCACGGTGAGCTGCATCCAGACCACTTTGGGCAAGGTCTCCATGGCGAGAATTTCCTCTGTCACCCCTGCAACGGCAGAGGAGGGACGAAAAATATCGACCATGTCGACGGGCTGTGGCAGATTGGCGAGACGGGCGACGACCGGACGCCCGGCGATCTCCTTGCCCGCCTGACCCGGATTGACGGGAAAGACGGTGTATCCCTTGTCGATCAGATACTTGGTGACGAAAAAGCTCGGACGCACCTCGTTTGCCGATGCCCCGACGATGGCCAAGGACTTCACCGTGTTCAATATCTCGGAAATATAGGCGTCGTCATAACTGTCGTGATTCATCTCGCTCCCGAAATCGCGCCTGAATGCCGCCTCATTGCCGGCGCAGGCACGTCCTATGGTATGGTTGTTAACGTTCGCTGCATGCTCGCAGCTCTCGAAAATAAAAGTGTCCGATCATGTTGAGATACGCAGCCCTCGCCCTTGCAATGGCCGTCATCGCCAGCCCCGCCGGAGCCATATCCCGTTACACGTCAACTGCCATGAGCTGCGCTGAGGTGCAAGCGAGGATCGCCTCCGAAGGGGCCGCCATCATGCGCTACCAGTCCCGCAGCAATCCGAACCTGCCGCGCTACGACCGCTATGTGGCGCATGAGCGGCTTTGTCCCATCGGCCACATTGGCGCACGCGATTACATTCCCGCCGCCGACCGAGAATCCTGCCCGGTCCTGCGTTGCAAGCCGGAAATTAGGGAGCGGCTTTTTCAGCGTCCCTGGGTTTTCTCCAACTGATCCCAAGTCGTCGTGCATGGCATTGCACAGCGTCGGGACTGAACCTTCCAAGGTCATAACTGATATTCATAGAAACTGAAAAAATCCTTTATTTATTTATATTTATAGCCGCTTTTGTCTGCAAATGACCTGCGGCATTACTTCCCACCGCGTCTCTCCGAAACGATAGCAATCCCTTCGGGATGCGCGGCTTGGCAACGATGCTCAGAAAGGGAAGTTATGGGTAGAACATTGGCTCGTAAGTCGTCGGTTATTGTCGTCAGCTGCATTCTGCTGGCTCCCAACAACAGCGCGCAGGCGGCGGAATTATCTTGTCGTCAAATCCAAGATGCCGTCCGGGAGAATGGATCGATTATATTGCGTTATCCATCGCCCAGTGGCCGCAATATCGAGCGCTACGACCGTTTTGTGGCCAGCCTCGACGAATACTCGGCCGCGTTCAACACGCTCAAAACAAGATGGGTTCCGTCCCTCGACACCGAGGCATGTCCCGTCCACATCTGCTGGAACAACGACTAGCGTCCCCGCGGATATGCGGACCACGCAACGCTGCGGGCGGCGTTTTCACCGTCCGCGGCGCGTTTCCCTCATTCGTTCCGCCATTTCGGAACGCGTTTCTCGATGAAAGCGCCGATGCCCTCTTCGGCATCACGCGCCATCATGTTCTCCACCATCACCCGCACCGTGTAGTCGTATGCCTGTGACAGCTCCATCTCGGCCTGTGCGTAAAACGCCTCCTTGCCGATCTTGAGCGTCAAAGGTGATTTGGAAGCAATGGTTTGTGCGAGATCCGTCACCGTTTGATTCAACTCAGTCTGTGGTACGACACGATTGACAAGACCGAGTGCATGCGCCCGCTCCGCGTCGATCATCTCGCCGGTCAGGAGCATTTCCATCGCGTGCTTGCGCGAGACATTACGCGACAAAGCCACCATGGGCGTCGAGCAGAAGAGACCGATGTTGACGCCAGGTGTGGCAAACCGCGCCGTTTCGCCTGCGACAGCCAGATCGCAGGAGGCGACGAGCTGGCACCCGGCCGCGGTCGCCACCCCGCTCACTTCCGCGATGACCGGCTTGGGGTGGCGCACGATGGTCTGCATCAGGCGCGCGCACAGCAGCATTGTTTTCTCGAAGAAAGCCCTGCCCCGATCGGCATCGGAGCGATGCGCCGTCAATTCCTTGAGATCATGCCCGGCGGAAAACACCTTGCCCTTCGTGCGCAATACGATCACACGCACGGCCTCGTCTTCGCGGGCGCGTTCCAATGAACCTTGCAACGCCTCCATCATGGCGATGGAAAGCGCGTTGGCCGGCGGATTGGCCAGTGTCAGCCGGAGAACACCTTCCGCCCCGCTCACCGTCACGGGTGCCCGCACCGTCTCCTGAACTGCAGCCGCCTCGGCCATGCCTTTTCTCCATGCTTCAGTTGCATCGTCACCTTAGTGCCGCTTGTGTTGCAATCGCAATCCGGCAATTCTCTCAACTCTCGGCGCTTATAAAGCACCAGACGAGGAAGATGGGGAGGACAGCCTATGGACGCTCGAAGCGGGAGGCGCGTGTTTCAGCCGATAATGGACGCGGAAGAGGTCAATCTGTATCTGCGCGAAGTGTTTCCGCAAGCCTGTGGCGGCGAAATACCGGACTATCGTGCGCTCGATATCTCGGCAGGCCGCTGCACCGTACGGCTCGAGGCCGGTTTCAAGCATCTCCGCCCGGGCGATACGGTTTCCGGCCCATCCCTTTTCGCACTGGCTGACATCGGCGGATATGTTTGTGCGCTCTCGCACATCGGAAGGAAGGCATTGGCCGTCACCACAAACCTCAACATCAACTTCATGCGCAAGGCCGATGCCGGCACGGTGGATGGCCATTGCCGCATCCTGAAACTCGGCCGGCGACTGATGGTTTTCGAGGCCGAACTGGTCGCCGGAAGCTCCGGCGACACCGTGGCGCACGCCACGGGCACTTACTCCATTCCGCCCTCCCCATAAGCGCTGCCGCCGCCGAACCCGCCTCAAGAGACGTGTTTTCGCGCGGTATTATAATACCGCATTTTTAAACCATTGTTTCCATTGATATTTTCCGCTCTGCCTGTCAAAAAATACGCTTGACTGAACCCTCCGCCCCCTATAGGTAATCATCGTTGCACCAGACCAGCGGTTCAGCATTGGTTTGCGCGGGCTGGCTCCATTGCCGGATCCGATTAGAGCAAACGCAAGCAACAAAAAACGCCCAGCCTCAGGGCCGGGTTCATGAAAGTGGAAAAAGACCCATGAAAACCTTTTCGCAGAAGCCTGCGGAAGTGACGAAGAAGTGGATCCTGATCGACGCCGAAGGCGTTGTCGTCGGCCGTCTCGCTTCCATCGTCGCAAACCGTCTCCGCGGCAAGCACAAGCCCACCTTCACCCCGCATGTTGACGATGGCGACAATGTCATCATCATCAATGCCGACAAGGTTGTGCTGACCGGCAAGAAATACACCGACAAAAAATACTACTGGCACACGGGCCATCCCGGCGGCATCAAGGAGCGCACCGCGCGCCAGTTGCTCGAGGGCCGGTTCCCCGAGCGTTTGCTGGAGAAGGCCGTTGAGCGCATGATCCCGCGCGGTCCGCTTGGCCGCCGCCAGATGAAAAATCTACGCGTCTACGCCGGCGCCGAGCATCCGCACGCCGCACAAAATCCGGAGACGCTCGACGTCGCCGCCATGAGCAAGAAGAATGTGAGGGCCCAGTAATGGCCGAAATCAATTCCCTCGAAGAGCTGGGTGCGGCAACCGCTGCGCAGACCGCCGAGCAGGAAGCCCCGGTGCATGTGCAGAAGCTGGACGCCCAGGGCCGCGCTTACGCCACCGGCAAGCGCAAGAACGCCATTGCCCGCGTATGGGTCAAGCCGGGTTCCGGCAAGATCACCGTCAATGGCAAGGAGTTCCAGGCCTATTTCGCACGCCCGGTTCTGCAGATGATCCTGCAGCAGCCGATCCTCGCTGCCGACCGCAACGGCCAGTACGACATCGTTGCCACGGTCGTTGGCGGCGGCCTGTCCGGCCAGGCGGGTGCCGTTCGTCACGGCATCTCCAGGGCTCTGACCCATTATGAGCCGGCGCTGCGCGGCGTTCTCAAGAAGGGCGGTTTCCTGACCCGCGACAGCCGTGTGGTCGAGCGCAAGAAGTATGGCCGGGCAAAGGCTCGCCGCTCGTTCCAGTTCTCCAAGCGCTAAGCTTCCAGAACGAAACCGAACGAAAAGCGGGCCTTCGGGTCCGCTTTTTTCTTGCGCAGATTTTGGCTTCCCCCTACCCATTGAGCTGATTAGAGTTGCCCATCGTTGCATGGAAATGCCGTCCGCTCTATCTCGTTGTTCTCCGTGTTTGTGCGGACGTCAGGTGAGTACGCCTGACTGCAAAACGCTCTGAAGGAGGAGCGCCATGCCGTCGAATTCCATCGACCACGCATTCACCGCCCGCAGCCTGACGGGCGCTGCCAGCGATCCCACCTATGCGGGTGCACTCTCCTTCATGCGCCGGAAATTCACCAAGACGCTGAAGGGCGCCGATGCCGTGGTCTGGGGCATTCCCTTCGACGCCGCCGTTTCCAATCGGCCGGGCGCGCGCTTCGGTCCCCAAGCAATCCGCCGCGCCGCGGCGATCTTCGACAACGACCCGCAATATCCTTTCGACGCGGACCTGTTCGAGGCGCTGGCCGTCATCGATTATGGCGACTGCCTGCTCGACTACGGCAATCACCACAAAACGCCGGCGACGATCGAGCGCGAAGCGGCGAAGGTCATCAAGTCCGGCGCGTTTCTTTTGTCGCTCGGCGGCGATCATTTCGTCACATGGCCGCTTCTCAAAGCGCATGCGGCAAAGCACGGTCCCCTCGCTCTCGTTCAGTTCGACGCCCATCAAGACACCTGGCATGACGATGGCAAGCGGATTGACCACGGCTCGTTCGTGGGACGCGCCGTGCGCGATGGCGTCATCGACCCTGCCGCCTCCATCCAGGTCGGCATCCGCACTCATGCACCGGAAGATTGCGGCATCGCTATTCTTCATGGTTACGATGTGGAGGAAATGAGAGCCGGCGAGATCGCAGAAGCCATCCTTGCCCGCGTCGGCGATCGTCCCGCCTATGTAACCTTCGACATCGACTGTCTCGACCCCGCTTTCGCGCCCGGTACCGGAACGCCCGTGGCAGGCGGTCCCTCCAGCGCGAGAATGCTCTCGGTGCTGCGCCAGCTCGGCGCACTCGAAATTGTCGGCGCGGATGTGGTCGAGGTCGCACCCGCCTATGACCATGCCGACATCACCGCGATCGCGGGAGCGACAATCGCCATGCACTATCTCGGCCTTCTCGCTGCGCGAAAGCGACGATAAGAACCAAGCAGCGATCCACGCGCATCGCGGATCGATTCCGCCAACGCCCATAACCATTTGAAACGTGAATCTTTTCCAGGACTGACACCATGACGGCGAAAATCTTCATCGATGGCGAACACGGCACCACCGGCCTGCAGATCAGGACCCGGCTGGCTGCGCGCCGCGACATCGACGTGATCTCCATCCCGCCGGAGAAACGAAAGGATCGCGCCGCACGCGCGGAGTTTCTCAACGCCGCCGACATCGCCATCCTTTGTTTGCCGGACGATGCCGCGCGCGAGAGCGTCTCGCTGATCGAGAACGACACGACGCGCGTCATCGATGCCTCCACAGCGCATCGTGTTGCCGAGGGCTGGACCTACGGCTTCGCCGAGATGGACACGGCGCAAGGCGAGGCCATCCGCAACGCAGGGCGCGTTGCCAATCCGGGCTGTTGGCCGCAGGGCTCAATCGCCTTTTTGCGCCCTCTCATCGGTGCCGGGCTGTTGCCGGCGGATCTGCCCATCACCGTCAATGGCGTTTCGGGCTATTCAGGTGGCGGCCGCACGATGATCGAGGACTACGAGACCAAGGGAAAAGATGCTCCGCAGTTCATGCCCTATGGACTGACGCTCAACCACAAGCATCTCCCCGAACTTCAAACCTATGCGAAGCTTTCCGGTGCGCCGATCATGCAGCCGGCGGTGGGAAATTTCGCGCAGGGCATGCTGACCGCCCTGCCCCTGCAGCTCGGCCACCTCGACCGCGTGCCTACGGGTGCCGAAATCCACGCCGCGCTGTCCGACCATTACAGCGGGATCGAAGACGGTGTCGTCCAAGTCGCGCCGCTTTCCGCGATCGAACGCACAGGCGACCTCGATCCCGAGATCCACAACGGCACCAACACCATGACGCTCCACGTTTTTGTCAACGACGCCCGCGCCCAAGCCTTGCTGGTTGCAGTTTACGACAATCTCGGCAAGGGCGCTTCGGGCGCAGCGGTGCAAAACATGGACCTGATGCTTCAAGGCCTTTGAGTATCCGTGCCAAACGTCTCTTCAACGAAAAAGGCGCCTCCCCGGTGAGCGCGCCTTTTCTTGTTTCGGCCTGCCCACCGCGTCAAACGCCCGCATAAACCTCGTCTTCGTCGCGCTTGCTGCGCGGCGCTTCCGGCAGTGGATATGGGCCCTTCGTCGCCCGCCAATGAGCGCAGGCGAAGAACAACAACACCATTGCCACGCCCTGATGGGTAAGCGCCGCATCGATGGGCACGACCATGACGAGTGTGGCAATGCCGATGGCCGCCTGAACCAGCACCAGAAGCGCAAACAGGATCGTGCGGCGCGCATGCGGCGTTCCCGGCGCACGCCGGATCGCGAAAACCATCTGCCACAGCGCCAGCACAAGAAGCGCATAGGCGCCAAGGCGATGGACGAACTGCACCATCTTCGGGTTCTCGAAGAAATTGATCAGGGCCGGTGTCTGCGCAAAGAGCCCGCCCGGCACCAATGCACCATCCATCAGCGGCCATGTATTGTAGGTCATGCCCGCCCGCAGACCCGCAACCAGCCCCCCGAGATAGATCTGGAACAAAACGGCGATCACCATCCAGCCGGCGAAGCGGCGCACTCCCTCTTCAGCCTCGCCGGTGGAGTGCGGAGCGAGGCCGCGCGCCACCAACGCGGTGGCGGCGAAGATCAGACAGGCGATGATGAGATGCGTTGCGAGCCGGTATTGGCTCACATCGACGCGATCGACGAGACCCGAGGCGACCATCCACCAGCCGACCGCGCCCTGAAGCCCACCGAGCGCCAGAATGCCCAGAAGCTTCGGCTTCAAATCGGTCTCAAGACGCCCAGTTATCCAGAAGAACGCCAATGGCAGTGCGAAGACGAAACCGACACCCCGCGCCAGAAACCGATGCGCCCACTCCCACCAGAAAATCGTCTTGAACGCATCCAGGCTCATGCCCTTGTTGATCTGCTGATATTCGGGAATCTGGCGGTACTTCTCCAGTTCCTCCTGCCATTCGGCCTCGCTGAGCGGCGGGATGACGCCGTGTATCGGCTTCCATTCGGTGATGGAAAGGCCCGATTCCGTCAGTCGGGTCGCTCCACCGACGATCACCAGCGCGAACAGAGTGAAAAGCACGAAGTAAAGCCAGAAGCGCACAAATTTGCGGTTGCGAAAAAGAGTCTCCTGCGAGACATCTACCCTTGCAGCACTGGAAGCGGTCATATCCACAGCGTCAGCCATCGTCATTTTGGAAGTTGACCGTTGGTGAACCAAAGCCACCTGACTTGCAAGCCGAACCGGCCTTTGCGCGACAAGCCGTCGCGCTGCGCGATGCCTGTCATTGCATCGCGTCTCCGCGCGTTTTATGAAGCGCGCGAAAGGTGTTTTTTATGCCCGTACGCTTGCGAAAATTCATCGGTATGATCGCCCTCGTGGCGCTGGTGGTGGTCTACGCCATCCTCTCGACGGCCATCGCCGTGGCACAGCTGGCCGAATCCGGGCCCTTGATGCACCTGGCCTATTTCTTCCTGACCGGGCTTTTATGGATCGTTCCCGCCATGTTTATCATTCGCTGGATGATCGGAAAGCCGCAGGACGAGGCCTGATCAGTCGATCTTTCTTTCATCTTTTACCGCTATTCAGGGGAAGTGCCGTCACGGCGGCAGCCTCGTTGACAGCGATGGATGATAACGTTTGAACAGCGGCCAGACCGGGCATGGGTTTATCAATATGAAGGCTGAAAACGGCCTCACCGTCGACGTGCGCGACGCCAACCCGGCAACCCTGGAACGCTATGGCCGGGACTGCCAGAGCGCCCGCTTCATGCCCGCACAGAGCCCCGAATGGATCTCTGCCTGGACAAGACACGCGTCTCATGCACCGATCATCGCTCGGCTTTGCGACGATAACGGACACCTGATGAGCCTCGCCCTGGAGATTGCATGGCAGGGTCGTTTCCGCGTCGCCCGCTTTATCGGCGATCGTCACGCGAACGGAAATTTCCCGGCGCTCGATCGGCGCGTCGACGGCTTGCCCGCTTCCCACCTCAGTGCGCTGCGCGAGGGCATACATCGGGCGCGACCCGAGATCGATCTCCTGGCGCTAGAGCGGCAGTTGCGCCGCTGCGCGGATCAGTCCAACCCGCTTCTCGCCTGGCCTCATGGCGACAGTCCAAATTTGTCACTCGCCGTCGATCTCGAAGGCGGCTTCGATGCGGTTCTCGCACGCGCCAGCGGCAAGCGAAAGCGCAAGCAACACCGCTCTCAGGCGCGCAAGCTGGAGGCCGCCGGCGGATATGAGCGCCGCACCGCCCGCACCAAGCAAGAAGCCGAAGCGATGTTGGAAATCTTCTTCGCCATGAAGGCGCATCGCTTTGCCATGATGGGCATCCACGATGTTTTCGCGGAGAACCACGTGAGAGCCTCCTTCCGCGCGCTTTTCGGCGATGCCGCAGAGACGCAGAATCCAAGCTTTCTCCTGCATGGGCTGGAG
>NZ_CAJXGF010000030.1 GCF_913053745.1 uncultured Nitratireductor sp. | reverse complement strand
GCGATTGCCGGCAACGACCCGCGCGCTGTTCAATACGCCCTGAAACTGTGAAATAGTGCCGGCCTGCCGGCGGGCGGGCGTGATGCAGCGCGGGCCGAGGCGGCGAAGGAGTGAAGCGTGAAAAAATTACTGGTCACCGGCGGCGCGGGCGCCATCGGTGCCGCCACGGCAAAACTCTTCGCCGCGCAGGGCTCCCATGTGGTCGTCGTCGACATGCATGCCGACAAGGCCGAAGAGATTGCGAAAAACATCGGCAACGCCGCCATCGGCATCGGCGCCGACGTGACCGACGCGGCCGCCGTTCGCGCCGCCTTCGACAAGGCGCGCGATGTGTTCGGTGGCGTCGACATCGTCGTCTCCAATGCGGGTGCGGCCTGGGAAGGCAAGATCGGCGAACTGGAAGACGCCACGCTGCGCAAGAGCTTCGAGCTCAATTTCTTCGCCCATCAAAGCGTCGCGCAGAACGCGGTGCGCCTGTTCAAGCAGCAGGGCACCGGCGGCGTTCTTCTCTTCAACGCCTCCAAACAGGCGGTCAATCCGGGTGCGAATTTTGGTGCTTACGGTCTGCCCAAGGCGGCAACGCTGTTCCTCTCGCGCCAATATGCGCTCGATTACGGCTCCATCGGGGTGCGCTCCAACGCCGTCAACGCCGACCGCATCCGCTCCGGCCTCCTGACCGACGAGATGATCGCCAACCGTTCCACCTCGCGCGGCGTCTCGGAAAAAGACTATATGGGCGGCAATCTTCTGGGCCTAGAAGTGCGTGCCGAAGACGTGGCGCAGGCTTTCCTCAACCACGCCCTCGCCGAACGCACAACCGCCGACGTCACCACCGTCGACGGCGGCAACATCGCTGCTGCCTTGCGCTGATTGGGAGCCGCCCGTCGGCCCTTCCAGACACACCAGCTTGTTCTTGCCCTTTCCTTATCCTGACCGCATCCAAGGGCGGGGGAAAGGGCAAGCACCACGCTCTCCGCGCAAACAAAAAGGGCGGCCCGAAAGCCGCCCTCCTTGACCCAGTCGCGCTGCCTCAGTCCCGCTCAGGCAGCGGCATCCAGTCCGGCACCGCCACATCGGCATGGGCGAACTGCGGCATCTTCGCCGAGAGATCGTCCATGTTCTTGATGTCGCCATCGTTGAGCGCCTGCTGCGTAATCAGCGTCGGCGGAACGATGACGCTTGCACCCGGCTCCTCACCCGCCAGAAGCATGGCGAGCGCGCGCACCGAAACCTCGCCCACAACGGCGGGGTTCGTGGCGGCCGTCGCCACCCAGGCGCTGCCCGGCTCGCGCATGGCCGAAATGTCTGCCGTCGAAACGTCGGCCGAGTAGATCTTGATGCTGTCGGAAAGGCCCGCCTCGTCAACGGCGATTTTCACACCCTTGGCGAACTCGTCATACGGCGCGAACATGACCTGAATGTCCGGATTGGCCGTCACCACCGAGCGCGCCTGATTGGCCACCGAGTTGGCGATCGGATTGTCGAGCGTGCCGAACTGCGCCACTTCCTCGATGCCCGGATATTTTTCCTTGAATTCGCGCCAGGTCTCGTCGCGGCGATCGAGCGGTGCGATGCCCGCCACATAGACATAGCCCGCCGTCCACGCCTCGCCATTGTCGGCAATGGCCTGTTCCAGCGCCAGACGCGCCAGATCCCGGTCGGACTGCTCGATCTGCGGGATCGCCTCGTTCTCCACATTCACGTCGAAGGCCACGACCTTGATGCCCGCATCGACGGCGCGCTGGGCCGCTTCCTTCATGGATTCGGTGAGACCGTGCTGGATGATGATGCCATCGACGCCAAGCGCAATCGCCTGATCCACCATGTCGGCCTGAAGGGCGGCATCCTGCCGGCTGTCGAGCACGCGCAGGTTCACGCCCAGCGCCTCGGCCTGTTTCTCCACGCCCGAAAGATAGGCCTGGAAAAAATCGCCCGTGGAAAGATAGCGCACCAGCGCAATCTCCACATCGCCCGGATTGTCGAACGGTGCGGGCTTGTCCTGTGCGCCGGCGGCTGCCGGCAGAAGCATGGTCGCGCCGGCCAGCGCGGCTGCCATCTTGCCAAGAAGTCTGCGTGAAATTTCCATACTCACTCCTCCACTGCCTGTTGCTTTTGAACGGCGCTACCGGGCATTCCTTCCCAGAAGCGCAAAGGTAAATATCAGCGCGATGACGAGCACCGCACCCTTGACGAAATCCTGCGTGTAATAGGGCACGTTCATCATGGTGAGCCCCTGCAGGAGCACACCGACGAACAGCGCCCCGATCGCCGTGCCGAATGCGTTCGGCTTTGCAGCCCCCAGCACCGCAAAACCGATCAGCGCCGCCGCCACCGCATCCAGAAGCAGATTGTTGCCCGAGGCGATGTCACCCCGCCCCAGGCGCGCGGCCAGAAGAATGCCGCCGATGGAAGCAAACACGCCCGAGATCACATAGGCCCAGATGCGATAGGCCTTGACCGGCGCACCGGCGAATTCCGCAGCCCGCGCATTGGATCCCACAGCATACATCATGCGGCCGAACCGCGTGTATTCGAGGAAGAACCAGATCAGGATCGCCAGCACGATCAGCACCACCACCGAGGCCGGCACGAGGTTCTCTATGAAGAGATCGAACCGGTGCCGCCCAAGCGCCAGAAACGCCTGGCTGAACGTGCCCTCGGCGGTCGAGCCGTCGGGCAGCGTCATGCCGGTGGCGATGGAACGTCCCTCGGTCGGGATGCGCTGCAACCCGATCAGAAGGAACATCATGCCGAGTGTCGCCAAAAGATCGGGCACGCGCATGTAGCAGATGATGAGACCGTTTATCAGCCCGACCAGAGCGCCGATGGCGAGGCATACGAGAACCGCGACAAGCGCGTTCTGCTCCAGCACCACCATCACATAGGCGGCCGCCATCATGGAGCTTGTGGCGATGGAGCCGATGGAAAGGTCGAAGCCGCCCACCACCAGCGTCGCCGTCACGCCGAGTGCCAGAATGCCGGTGATTGAAACCGATTGCAGAATGAACACCGCCGCCTGCGGCGAGGTGAAGCCGCGCGTGGCAAGCGAGAAGAAGACGATCAGGCCCACCAGCAGGCTCAGAAAGCCATAGCGGATTGCCAGCTCGCGCAGCGAGCGGCCGTCTTTCGGCTGCGCCAGCGCCTCAGCCGGGGTTTCAACCGGGGTCTTGTCCGCCGTACGGCTGTCCATTCTCTAAACGCTCCCTGCGGGTTCCAGACGCTGGCCGGCCACTTCGGCCAGCAGCCGGTCCATATCCACGTCGGCATTGCGATGCTCGCCGACAATCGTGTTCTCGGACATGACGAGGATGCGGTCCGCTGTCTCCAGCGCCTCGTCCAGTTCGGTCAGAAAGACCAGTGTCGCGCGGTCGCCCGCACTTTCGCGCAGCTTGGCCGCGATGTCGTGGCGCGCGGCAATGTCCACGCCCTGAAACGGTTCGTCCAGGATCAAAAGCCGCGAGGGCTGCGTCAGCCAGCGCGCCACGGTCACCTTCTGCTGGTTACCGCCCGAAAGCGTCGCCAGATCGTCGCGCTCGGAGCGGCACACGATCTTGAGGTCCGCAATCTGCTCGCGCGCGGTCTGCCGTTCGGCCCGCCGCCGCGTCACGCTCATGTTCGAGAAGCGCGGCAGAAACGGCAGGCTCATATTCTCATAGATGTTGAACTCCGGCACGATGCCGGTGGACGCGCGGTCCTTGGCGACAAGGAAAACGCCGTCCCTGACCGCACTCGCCGGCGTTTTGGGCGCATAGGCCCTGCCATCGAGCCGCATGGAGCCGGCAAGCGGCGTATGAATGCCGAACAGCGTTTCGGCAAGCCGCGTCTTGCCTACGCCCACAAGCCCCGTCACCGCCACAACCTCGCCCGCGCCGAGTTCCATGGAAAGCGGTTTCGCGCCCGGTGCGATGCGCAGATCGCGGACCGAGAAAACCGGCGCGCCGGCAGCCCGCGCATCGATGCTGTGAAGGCCGAGATTCTGGCCCAGCATGGCGTTCACCGCGCCTTCATAGTCGAGCGGCTTCTCGTCGAACTGTCCGACGATGGCCCCGTCGCGCAGGCTGACGATGCGGTCGGCCAGACGGCGAATGTCCGACATGCGATGCGAAATATAGAGAATGGCGACGCCGCGCGCCCGAAGCCGCTCGATCAGCGCAAAAAGCCGTTCGGCCTCATTGCTCGAAAGCGAAGAGGTCGGCTCGTCGAGGATCATCACCTGCGGCTCATGCGCCATGGCGCGCGCGATGGCCACCATCTGCCGGTCGGCCAGCGGCAGGTCGGTCACCTCGGCGCTGAGGTCGATCCCGAGCCCCATGCGCTCGGCCACCTCGCGCGCCTCGCGCCGCACCTTTCGTGGATTGAAGAAAAAGCCGCTGCCTGCGCCATTCAGCCGGTCGAGCACCAGATTGCTGGCCACGTCGAGCGCGCCCACCACACCGTCATTGATGTTCTGGTGAACCGTCACCACACCGGCGCGCATCGCTTCTGCGGGAGTGGCAGGAGAGAAGGGTTTGTCGCCCAGCATCATCATGCCACGGTCGGCGCGATGAACGCCGCTCATGACCTTGACCAGCGTCGACTTGCCGGCACCGTTGGCACCCATCAGAACCGTCACCTCGCCGGCGCGCAGGTCGAGCCCCACTCCACGCAACACAGCGTTGGGTCCAAATGCCTTTGTCAGGCCGGCAATGCGAAAGATGGCGTTGTCGCCCATGCTCTCCTCCCAATGTGACGCTAACAGGTAACAAGCATTTGTCAACATGATTGACAAATGACAGAGCCTTGGTAGCGTATCGCCTGAACTGACGGCATGAGAGGGTGGTGGTCACCAGTGTCGGTCTGCGCCTTTCACGCTTCCCCTTTCTGCAGGATCGGGGAGCACGATGAACAGGTTGGGCTCGTGCTTCTTCTCCCTTCCGGAGAGAAAATTTGTGCGGGAACACTGGCAGATACAGGACGCGCGCCATCCATCGCCGGTTCAGGCGCGAAAGGGAGGAGATGGAGAGATGAAAGAGAACGCCTTCGAGGCCCTGACGGTGGAGACCCTGCCGGAGCGCCTTGGCAACATTCCGGAGATTGCCGGCCGCCTCGGCGGCGCACCGGCGGACTGGAAAGTCCGCGAGGTGGGAGACGGCAATCTCAATCTCGTCTTCATCGTCGAGGGCGGCAGCGAAACGCTCATCATCAAGCAGGCTCTGCCCTATGTCCGCTTGGTCGGCGATAGCTGGCCGCTTCCGCTGAAGCGCTCCTTCTTCGAATATCACGCGCTGACCCGCCAGGAAGAGCGCGCGCCGGGAACCGTGCCTGCCGTGCATTATTTCGATGAAACGCAGGCGCTGATTGCGATGGAGTTTCTTTCACCGCACATCATTCTCCGCCGCGCCCTCATCGAAGGGCAGGAACTGCCGAAGATTGGCCGCGACCTCGGCCTGTTCATGGCGCGCACCCTCTTCCGCGGCTCCGACCTTTCCATGAATACCGCCGACCGCAAGGCCGATCTCGGGCTTTTCTCGGACAATGTCGACCTGTGCGACATCACCGAGAACCTCGTTTTCTCGGATCCCTACTACAAAGCGCCGATGAACCGGCACACGCCGGGTCTCGACGCGCTGGTGAAGGAACTGCGTTCAGACCGCGATCTGAAGGTCGAAGCGCAGCGCATGAAGCACCTCTTCGCATCGAAAGCCGAGACCATGGTGCATGGCGACCTGCATTCGGGCTCCGTCATGGTCACGCCGGACGACACGCGCATCATCGACCCCGAATTCGCCTTCTACGGTCCCATGGCCTTCGATGTCGGCATGCTCATCGCCAATTACTGGATGGCCTACTTCTCGCAGCGCGGCCATGAAGAGAATGGCAGCCGCGCTTCCATGCGCGCCTACCTCCTGCGCGTCATCGACGAGACATGGAACACGTTCCGCGACGAGTTCGCCCATCTGTGGCGCACCGAGCGCAGCGGGATTCTCTATCAGGCCGCCCTATATGAAGATCAGGATGACGGGCTTGCCGCCGAACAGGCGCTCAACCATGTAATCCACGATCTGTGGACGGACATGCTTGGCTTTGCCGGCATCGAGATGCACCGCCGCATTCTGGGGCTTGCTCACAATGCGGATTTCGAGGACATCGCCGATGAGAGCCTGCGCGCTTCGTGTGAAGCACCGGCGCTGAAATTCGGCCGCCACATCGTCGTCAATCGCAACAAGATTCAATCGCTCGCCGAGCTCGACCGGCTGGCGGAAGCACTCGATCAGGGGAAATTGTCATGAAGGTTGGAGACAGGCACTACCGCACCATTTGGGTGAATGAGGATGGCTGGTCTGTCGATCTCATCGACCAGCGCTGGCTGCCGCACGAGCTGCGCATCGAAAATGTGCGCACCGTCGACGGCATCGCCACGGCCATTCGCGATATGTGGGTGCGCGGCGCGCCGCTGATCGGCGTCACCGCCGCCTATGGCGTTGCCATGCGCATGCGCGAAGGCGCTTCCGACGCGGCTCTCGACGCCGTGTGGGAGACGCTGCACGAAACGCGCCCGACCGCGATCAACCTGCGTTGGGCGCTCGATGAAATGCGCGGCCTTCTGCGCAAGCTGCCGGAAGCGGACCGCGCCGCGGCGGCCTATAAGCGCGCGGGCGAAATCGCCGATGAGGATGTGGAATTGAACCGCGGCATCGGCCTTCACGGACTGGAGATCATTCGCGGGATCGCCGCCCGCAAGAAACCCGGCGAGCCGGTGAACATCCTCACCCACTGCAATGCCGGCTGGCTTGCCACCGTCGATTTCGGCACCGCCACCTCGCCCATCTATCATGCGATGGAAGAGGGCATTGCCGTTCATGTCTATGTGGACGAAACCCGCCCGCGCAATCAGGGCGCGCAGCTCACCGCATGGGAGATGGCCGGTCACGGCGTGCCGCACACGCTGGTGGTGGACAATGCCGGCGGGCACCTGATGCAGCATGGCATGGTGGACATGGTGATCGTCGGCACCGACCGCACCACCGCCGATGGCGATGTGTGCAACAAGATCGGCACCTATCTCAAAGCGCTTGCGGCGAAGGACAACAATGTCCCCTTCTATGTCGCGCTGCCCTCGCCCACCATCGACTGGACGGTGCATGACGGCGTGAAGGAAATTCCGATCGAGGAACGTTCGGGCGACGAGGTCTCGCTGGTCTGGGGCAAGGATGAGGACGGCAAGGTGCGGCAGGTGCGGATTTCACCGGAGACATCGCCAGCCGGAAATCCCGCCTTCGACGTGACGCCGGCACGGCTTGTCACCGGCCTCATCACCGAGCGCGGCATCGCGGAAGCATCGCCTGAAGGGCTTGCCAAACTCTTCCCCGACCGGGCCAATTCGGACGCTGCGTGAATTTCAGAAAACGATTCAGGAATCGGGGCAAATGCGCTGGTTTTGAATCGTTTTCGGAAAAAACCAGGCGTTTTCCCGAAAACTGAATCGCCGCCGTTTTGGCCCCATCCAGAACGGCGGTTTTCACATCAATAGGGCGTGTCGCCGCCATCTATCGTGATGGATTGACCGCGTATGATCGTTGCCGCGTCGGAAAGCAGGAAGACGATCACACGCCCCACCTCGACCGGTTGGATGTGACGGCCGAGCTGCTGCGGCACCATCTGTTTCATCATCTCTTCGGATTTCTCACCGTCTCCGCCGACAATGAAATCCGCCACGCTCTTCAGCATGTCGGTCGCAACACCGCCAGGACAGACCGCATTGACGTTGATCCCGCGCGCCGCCCATTCGAGCGAAAGCGAGCGGGTGAGATTGATCACCGCGGCCTTCGAGGCGTTGTAGCCGGCCATGTTGGGATAGCCGACCTTGCCGGCGTTTGACGCGATGTTGACGATGGCCCCACCCTTACCCATCTGGCGCGCGGCGGCCTGAGAAGCGAGAAGTACGCCCTTCACATTGACCGCCATCTCAAGATCGATGTCGTCACCGGTGAGCTTGTCTGCCGGCCCGAGCCGCACGACGCCGGCATTGTTGACCAGCCCGTCGAGCCGGCCCATGCGGGCGACCACCTCGTTGAAGGCCGCGTCCATACTGGCGCTGTCGGTCACATCGCTTGCAGCCGCCATGACATTGGGCTCACCGCCGAGATCTTTTGCCGCCGTTTCGAGTTTCGGCCCCGGCAGATCGAGCAGCGCAACGCGCCCGCCTGCCTCGATGATCGCTTGAGCGATGCCCCGGCCTATACCGCCGGCTGCCCCGGTCACCGCAATGACCTTGCCTTCAAATGTTTTCATTCCAAGCCCCTGTCTTTCCTCGGAGCACACCTCACAGGTTGAGTCCGATTCTTGTTGTAATTGTTTGTTTCAGTTTTGTTTTTTACCAGGTCGACCGGGCGCTGACGCCGCCATCGACGGTGATGTTGGCACCGCTCACCCAACGCGAAGCCTCGGAGAGAAGGAAGAGCGCGGCGTCGCCGATGTCCTCGGGCTGGCCAAGCCGGCCAAGCGGCGCGGCCTCCTTCCAGCGGGCCACCCCTTCGGGCCATCCCTCCTCGATGCCATCGCGGTGGATCAGGCCGGGCGAGATGGAATTGACGCGGATGCCAAGCCCGCCAAGCTCCAGCGCCGCCGCCTTGGTGAACATCAAAAGCGCGGCCTTTGAGGCAGCGTAATGGGAATGGCCGGGCGCCGGCTGGTGGCCTTCGATGGAGGCGATGTTGACGACCGCGCCACCGCCACCCCGCGCCTCGACATGGTCGGAAAAGGCGCGCGTCAGCAAAAACGGCGCGCCGGTGTTGATCGCCATCATCCGCGCCCAACCTTCTTCGTCGATCTGTCTCAACGGCTCGACGGGCTGGAACCCGGCATTGTTGACCACGCCGTGAACGGCCTCGAAGCGCTCCAGCGCCGATGTCATGAGCGCCGCCACCTCGCCGGTCTTAGACAGATCGCCGCCTGCTGCAAGAGCTCTGTCCCCAAGCTGCCCGGCGAGCGTTTCGGCTGTCTCGCGATTGCCGTGATAATGGCAGACGACGTTCGCGCCCGCCTCATGGAGCCGCCGCGCAATGCCGCCACCGATGCCGCCGCTTGCACCGGTTACGATGATCGTGCGGCCCGAAAGATCGAGCAGCCCGCTTACGGGTGGAATCGTTGCAACCATGATCAGGCTCCTTTCAGCGCTGGCAGGAGACGTCCAAGGATCGCTTCGATCTTGCGTCCCGCGATCTCGGCGTTGGCAAAGACCTCTTCAATCGTGTCGGGCTGCTGGTCCGGCCCGCCGGTCGCCTTGTTCGTGATCGCCGACAGACCGATGACCGGCAGATCCGCATGGGCGGCGGCGATGACCTCGGTCACCGTCGACATGCCGACCGCATCGGAGCCCGACGCGCGGTAGTAGCGGCGCTCGGCCGAGGTTTCGAGCGACGGGCCCAGAACGCCAGCGTAAATGCCTTGCCGCACGGCAATACCGGCCGCGTCCGCCGCCACGCGCGCGCACTCAAGCAGTTCGGGCGCATAGGCCCGCGACATGTCTGGAAAGCGCAGACCGATGGCATCGTCGTTCGGTCCCACCAGGGGGTTCAAACCGGTGAAGTTCATGTGATCCTCGATCAACATCACGTCGCCCGGTTCATAGTCGGGGTTGAGAGAACCGGCCGCGTTGGTGACGATCAAAGACTCGGCACCGAGACGCTTGAGCAGGTAGACGGCCAGCGCGATGTCGCGCGGCGACCAGCCTTCGTAAAGGTGGAGCCTGCCCTGCATAATAATCACACGCCGGCCATCCAGATCGCCGATCACGAACGCACCCTTGTGGCCGGGCGCTGTCGAGACCGGAAAGCCTTCGACTTGCGCATAGAGGATTGTCACCGCGTCTTCGACGCGGTCGGCCAATTGCCCCAGCCCCGACCCCAGCATGATGGCGACGGGCGCGGGAGTCCCCACGCGCCCGACGATAGAGGCATGGGCGCGATCAAGGCGTGCGAGCTGACTTTCGCTCATTCCGGTTCTCCTAAAAACGGTGTTTCGATCAGGCCACGGTGGCGGCGATGCGCGGCGCGAGCTGCGCCACCTCCTCCATCGTGTCCTCGATTGCATGGCGAGTGAGCACCCCATCGCGCACCACCTGTTCGCCACCGACAAACACGTGTCGTATGTCGGAATTCGCGGTGGAGTAGACGAGATGCGTAACGGGATCGAACATCGGCACTGCGTGCGGGCGTTTCACGTCGATCAGGATCATGTCGGCCAGCTTTCCCGGCTCCAGACTGCCCAGCCTGTCGGCCGCGCCGAGCGCGCGCGCTCCGGCGGTGGTCGCCATGGCCAGCGCCTTGGTTGTCGCCACGGCGTCGGCACGCTGGCTTGCTCCCTTGTGCAGGGTCGCAGCCAGACGAAGCGCCATCCACATGTCGAGATCGTTACCGCTGATGGCACCATCGGTGCCAAGCGCCACATGGACGCCGGCTGCCAGCATGTCTGGAATGCGGGCGATCCCGGACGCCAGTTTCAGATTCGATACGGGATTGTGAGAGACGGTCGTGCCCGTGCGCGCCAGAATGGCGATCTCTTCGTCGTCGAGGTGAACGCAATGGGCGAGCGTGACCTTATCGTCGAGCAGGTCCAGATAGTCCAGATGGCGAATGACCGAGCTGCCGTAACGTCCCTCCACATCCGCCTGCTCCGCTTTGGTTTCGGCCGCATGCGTGCTGAACAGCCCACCATGCCGGTCGGCAATGGCCCTGGCGGTTTTGAGGTTTTCCGGACCGACGGTGTATGCACCGTGGGGCATGGTCGCCGGAAACACGTCGTCCACGCCGGAGAACGTTTCGAAGAAGGCCTCGGCCGCCGCAATGCGGGCATCGAGATCGCCGCCGGTCACGCCCGGACCATCGAAAAAAATACCGCCGGTGGAAACCCGCATGCCCACCTTGCGAGCGGCGCGCACGGTTTCCGCCGGATACCAGAACATGTCCATGACACTGGTAACGCCCGACAGGAGCAATTCGGAGAATCCGAGAACGCTGCCCAGATACGATGTCTGCGGATTGAGTATGGCGCCCTCGGCCGTCCAGACCTTTTGCAGCCATGGTTCGAGCGGCAGATCCTCGACCAGTCCGCGAAACAGGCTGTCGGCGGCATGGCAATGGCTGTTGACGAGACCCGGCATAAGAATGTGCCCGCTGCCATCGATGACGGTGCGGGCCTGAGCTGCCGCGTCCTCGAGGTCCGCACTGGCTGCAACCCTTGTAATCCGGCCATTCGTGACCGCGACACCGCCATCCCTCAGCACCGTGCCATTGTCGTCGCAGGAAACGACGATGGCATTCCGAACAACCAGATCGACGGTCATGAAGCATCTCCTTTGGTGCGTTTTGCCCGCCACCATGACAGGGCAACCAGCACGATAAGGGTCGCCAGATACGGCATCATGTCGGTAAATTGCTGGGCGAGCCCCAGACCCTGCACCCGGAAAGAGAGACTGTCGACCGCACCGAACAGAAGCGCGATGAAGAACAGTGGCCAGGGACGGCCGCGTGTCAGAAGCACCGCGACCACGGCAATCCAGCCGCGTCCGGCGCTCATGTTTTCAACGAAGAGATTGACATTGGCGATGGAAAGCTGCGCTCCGCCCAGCCCGCAAAGCGCGCCGCAGGCAACGAGAGCGAGAAGCTGGACCCGGCGCGGGCTGACACCGCCGGCACGCAGCGCCTGCGGGTTTTCACCGGCAGCGCGAATACGCAGACCCAGCCGATGGCGCGCAAGAAAGATATGAAGAAACGGAACGCAGGCAAGTGCCAGATAAAAAAGCGGCGACTGCCCGCTCAGGATCGGACCCAGCCACGGAATGTCCTCGATCAAGGGCAGGCGCACCGGCGCGAAGCCGGCAATCGCCGGATCGCTGAACGCGCCGGTGACGTCGAAAATGGCGCGCAGAAAGAAGGTGGTGAGCCCAGCGGCCAGAAGGTTGATGGCAATGGAAACGACAATGGAATCGCCGCCGCGACGCAGATTGAACTCGGCGAAGATCAGGCCGAGCGCCATGCCCGCCGCCACGGCCGCCAGCGCCCCGATATAGGGCGTGCCTGAGAAATAGGCCCCGAGAACCGCCGCAAAAGCGCCGACCAGCAGAAAGCCTTCCAGTGCAATGTTGAACACGCCGGCACGCTCGCACAGGGCACCGCCGAGGGCAGCCAGGAGGATGGGTGTGACGAAGCGCGGTATGGAAGCGGCGAAAGAGGGATCGGCGATGAGCTCAAGCATGGCCGTCTCCATCGCCCCTGGACGACGATAGCGCGCCGGAAACGCGGCTTGCCACGAACAGGATTATGACCGCCTGCACGACGAGGGCGATCTCCTTGGGCACGCCGGCGGCGCGCTCCATGCCGGCGGCGCCCGTCTGCACCGCGGCGAAGAAGAAGCCGGAGATCGGCACCGCCCAGGGCACCATACCGACCAGAAGAACGGCGATGATGCCGGTCCATGCATAAAGCGGCTGCACGAGCATTCCGTCGATGTAGCGATGGTGAATGCCGAACACGGCAATGGCGCCGACCAGACCGGCGATGGCACCGCTGAGCGCCAGCGTCTGCAGGGTAAGCTTGCGCACCGGCAGGCCCACCGTACGGGCGAAATCGGGAGACAGGCCGTTCAGTCGCGTGTGATAACCGTGGACGGTCCAATAGCTGTAGACGAGCGCGAAGGCGGCGGCGACCGCCGTAAACAGGATGCCCATGTCGAGCCGTGTGCCGGGAAAATAGGCAAGCCAGGTTTCCTGGGGGACCAGATGCGACTGCACCATGCCCGACTGCACGTCGCGGAATGGATGCGCCACCAGATAGGATGCGATGTAGCGGATCGGATAATTGAGCAACAGCGACCCGACCAGCAGCGGCACCCCCATGAAGAGCTGCAGAATGCCGGCAAGCAGGGCCCAGAGAGCGCCCGCCAGCATGGCCGAAGCGATGGCAACGGCAAGCACCAGCATGGGCGGACCTGGCAACAGCACGGCCACTAGCGCCGCAGTGAGACCGCCGGCGACCAATTGTCCCTCGCCGCCAATGTTGAAAAGGCCGGCGCGAAAGCTGAGCATGACGGAAACGGCCATGCCGACGATGAGAGCGGAACGGCTGAGAGTCGCCATCAAATAGGCGTGGCGACGGCCGCCGAAGGCCCCATTCCAGAAGCCGGACAACGCCTCGCCGACCGGGGCGCCCACGAAAAGCAGCAGTGCCAGGATGATTGCCGCGATCCACAGGATCGTGAATATCCACGGCAACGCTTCGCGCGATATCGTTTTCGCGTTCGACATCAAGCGACCTTTCCGAGCGCGTCGGCGGATTTGGACGTCATCAACGCCCCCACCCGGTCGCGACTGGCCTCGCCGCCCGAAACGTCACCCGCGATGGCTCCGTCGTACATGACCAGAATGCGGTCGGACAACGCGATCACCTCATCGAGTTCGGTGGAGACCAGCAGGATCGCGTGCCCCTCGTCGCGCATACGCATCAGCTCACCGTGGATGAAATCGATCGCGCCGATATCCACGCCCCAGGTGGGGTTTTCGGCGATCACCAGCGGACTGTTGCGCGACAACTCCCGACCCACCACGAGCTTCTGCTTGTTGCCGCCGGACATGGTGGCCGCCGCTGCGCGCGGCCCCGCGACCCTTATCCGATAACGCTCGATGAGCGATCTTGCAAAATCGGCCATGGCACCGTGCTTGAGGAACGGCCCGGCGGCGAAGGCGTTTCGATCGTCGTGTCCGGCACCAGCGTTCTCGCTGACCGAAGCCCCCAGCGCCAGCCCCATGCGCTGCCTGTCCTCGGGAATATAACTCATGCCCTGTCGGCGGCGGGCTTCGACATCGAAGGCCACGATGTCTTTCCCGCACAGGGCGATGGACCCGGAGACCGCCGGCGCCAACCCGGTAAGCGCGCGCACGAGCTCGGACTGTCCGTTTCCGCTGACCCCGGCGATGCCGACGATTTCGCCAGCGCGCAATTGGAACGAGAGCGGACCGACATCGCGGCCGCGCCGCGCGACCACGATCTCATCCACAGCCAGCACGACCGCACCGGGCTCTTGAACCCTGCGCGTCCGCGGCGCAGGCAATTCTCCACCGACGATGCCGCGGGCGATCTCTTCCTTCGATGTGTCTTCCAGCGAGGACGACGCCACGAGATGCCCGGCCCGCATGACGCTCACGCGGTCGGCAATCTCCATGACCTCGTCGAGTTTATGCGTAATCAGCACAATCGCTTTGCCCGCCGCGCGGAAGCTGCGGAGCGTGGCGAAGAGCCTGTCCTTTTCCTGGGGAGTGAGAACGGCGGTCGGTTCATCGAGGATGAGAAGCTCGGCCTCACGATAGAGCACTTTGAGGATTTCCACGGCCTGCCGCTCGCCCACGGAAAGACGCCCGACCAGCCGGTCGTGATCGACCTTCACGCCATGGGTTCTGGCGATCTCGTCGAGCCGGGCGCGGGCACGGGCGAAATCGACGAAGCCGAAGCGGCCCAAAGGCTCCGCGCACAGGACGATGTTCTCCAGCACCGTCATGTGCTCCTGCAACATGAAATGCTGGTGCACCATTCCGAGGCCACGCGCGATGGCCTCCTGCGGCAACGTCCAGCGACATGGTGCGCCATCCACCGAAATGCTCCCGGATGCCAAGGAGACAAGGCCGAACAGCGCATTCATGAGCGTCGACTTGCCGGCGCCATTTTCGCCGACCAGCGCATGAATCTCGCCCGGCGCGATGCCGAGCGAGACATTGTCCACCGCCGTGACCGGACCGAAACGGACGGTGACGTTGTTGAGGGCGACCTGCATTGCGCGTGTGGCTCTACCGGTGCCCTATTTGGCGAACATCGGATCTTCGAGCTTGAGCGAACCGTCTTCGATCTGGCCCGCGACCTCGCGCATTTTCGCCGCCACCTCCGGATGATCGGCAATAAGGCATCCGCTGTCGGCCACCTCATCCTCTTCGAGCGCGATGGTGGAAACACCGCCCTCCTTCAGCCCGAGCGCCATGGTGAGCTGCTTCTCGCCATCGAGAATCGCCCCGATGGCCTGGACCATGGCGTTGTCGACCCGCTTGAGCGTGACATCGACCACATGGCCCGGCGCATTGGGGCACTGGTTCACATCGACGGAGAACACGTCGAAATCGTTCTCCTTGGCCGCCTCGAAGACACCGAAGTCGCCACCGGACGTGGCCGTGAAGATCATATCGGCGCCGGCGGCGTTCATCGCCACCGCCTGCTCCTTGGCGCGCACCGGATCGGCGAAGGGATTTTCGCCGCCGACCCAGCGAATGTCGACCGACGCATCGGAATTGACCGACCTGACGCCGTCGGCATAGGCATCCGTGTAGCGGTGCAGGAAGGGAATATCGAGCGCGCCGACCACGCCGACCTTGTCGCTTTCGGTGAGCATGCCGGCGGCCACGCCGACCACATAGCTCGCCTCATATTCGCGGAAGACGGCGCAATGCACGTTGTCCGGCCGGTCATCGATGCACTGGTCGACGATGAGAAACTGCGTCTCGGGCGCGGTGGGCGCGACCTGCTTGACGATATCGTTGAACTCGAAGCCCAGAAGGACAACGATGTCGGCACCCTCGTTCACGGCCGCGTTGACATTTTCCAGCCGGTCGGCGGCGGTGCGGCTTTCATAGGTCTCGACATCGGCGCCGTATTTCTCCCCGGCCTCCTCGATGCCGGCCTTGCCGAGCTTCAGGAAGGCATTGACGCCGATCTGATCGGGAGAGACGTAGACAAAGAACTTGTCCGCTGCCGAAGCCGGCATCGCCAAGGCCGTTGTGCCCAAAAGTCCCGCCGCCAGCCAGTTCCTCCAACCCGTCATGAACGCTACTCCCTGTTTGAACCGATTTCGGCGCCATAGTGAAGCACGGGCCGGACTTTGACAATTGTCAGGCGAGCTGATCATTGTGGAAGGCGCTTTAATTCGAGGTTATTTATGTCCCCTTCATGGTTTGTCGAAAATGCCGGCCAGGCGGAGTTCTGGACCGAGGAGCGCTGTTTCATCACCGAGTTGATGAACACGCCCGCCTCGCCCGACACCTCGCTGGCGGTCGCCCGCGTAGAGGCCGGCGTGACGACACAGCTTCACCGGCTTGAGGGCATTTGCGAGCGCTATGTGGTGCGCAAGGGTGAGGGAATTGTCGAAATCGACGGGGTTCGCCAGGCGCTCGCGATCGGCGATCAGGCCGTCATTCCGGCAGGAGCGGCCCAGCGCATCACCAACACCGGAGCCGGCGACCTTGAGTTCTACTGCCTCTGCACGCCGCGTTTCAGACCCGAGACCTATGTAAATCTCGAAACCTAGAGCGTTTCCGCTTTTCGTTGAATCGCCAAAACGCTCTGTCTTGTTGTTCTTGCGCAATTCCGAACGGAGAACCCGTGTCCACTTTTCCGGGAATTGCGCTAGGCCATTGCTCAATCGGCCATGACGCCCTCGTTCGGCTGCAATCGCTCAAAAAAAGGCCGGCCTTTCGACCGGGCCATAATTCCAGATAAAGTTCCGGCAAGCATTCTTGCGGGAGGCCTTGCATCCGCAAAGACTGTCAGGACTGCATTTCGCGTATCTTGTAAGCGACCTCGGTTCTGTTGGTCGCGTTCAGTTTCTTCATGATGTTGCGAATGTGCACCTTCACCGTGCTTTCGCAAAGCTGCAACTCATAGGCGATGATCTTGTTGGCCTTGCCGCGCCGGAGCGCTTCGGCGACTTCAGCCTCGCGGGCGGTAAAGAGATTTCCCAGCCCAACCACGCGGCTGCTGTTGGAATTGATCACATCGCGCATGGCCAGAACGCCGCTGGCCGGTACGAACACACCGCCGGCCCTTGCCAGAAGAATGGCTTCCGCCGCGACGTCGACGCCCACATTGCTGGGAATGTATCCCTTGGCGCCGGCCTCCAGCGCCTTGAGGATTTGCCCGAGATCATCGGTATCGGCGATGACGATAACCGGCTGGTTCTCGAACTCTTCCGCGAGATCGTGGATTTCACCGCAGATGCCCTGTTCGGTTATCTTGCGGCTTCCCACGATGAGAAGCACGGCTTTTGGATAACGCCCTTCGGAAACCTTACGCCATTCCTCCGAAGAACCGACCGCGACAATATCCAGTGAAGAATTCCGCGTCTCGAGGCTGCGAGCCAGGCATTCCCTGTCGAGCACTCGCGGATCGATCAACAGGACAAGCTCACGGTCGGTGTCGACGCCTGTCTCGTCCCAGTCTTTTTGAGCTGACGCCGCCAAAGCGCTGCTTGAGGCATTTACTATTCCATGTAAGTTGCTTCCCTGTCCTATTTTTGCGTGTTCCATGACACATGCTCCCCAACACTCACCCAAACAAACCCCAGTGATATTGGAAATACGCAATATTGTTCTTGCGATAGTCTTTTGTTTACGCACCAACCCGTCCGCCGACGTAACTATCGGCGGAGTGCCCCGGTACGAGGCCCCCAACAGGATTATCACTTGGAGATTTATTATCCTCACAGTTGAGGATAATTTGCATTAACATGGATCAACTTGGCGCAAGAATCATTCAATATGAGTATAAATCGGAAATGATTATTGCGAGTTGCAATTGAAACAAAAATCTCGTTAAAATTGCACAATCTCGACGATGGCTTCGCCAGCATCGGACCTGAAACTCGATCCAGGGAAGCCAGCGCGCCGAGCGCTTTTGAGTTGCAACCCGGCAACCGATCTTGGGTATTATACCCGATGAACCGCCCGGTCAGGCAAGCACCTTCCGGATGTTAACCACAGTCATTTTCAGTTTTTTGGTTGCAGCTTCGGATGAAGCTCAGGAATCGGCCGGTGCCGCAAGCGCCAGATAGGCTCCGTCAAAGCCCGTGGCTTCGATCAGTCCGGCACGGTTCTGAAAGGTCACCACGCCACCGCGAAACGAAACATAGCCGTTTTCGCGCAATTTCCTGAGAACGCGATTGACGTGTACGACCGAGAGGCCGAGCGCGTCACCGAGATCGATCTGGGTCAACGGACAAGCAAAGGAACTTGCTCCCTGCCCTTCATACATGCCAACACGCAACGACAGTTCGAGCAGAAGATGAGAAACCCGCTCAACGGCGCCACGACGGCTGATATTGACGAAGTGTTCGGCGGCACGCGCATACCGCCGCGCCATCCCCTTGAGAATGAACTCGCGTACGTGCCGGGGATAGGTCGACAGGTTCTCATAGATGGCTCCGGGAAATTCGAACAACGTCACCGACGTCAGCGCCCGGACCTCCTCGCGGGCCCATTCCGTGCTGCCCACCGTAATCACGTCGCCCATCAGGGAGAAGTCGACCACCGTCCGCGAACCGTCTTCCAGTTCCTTTCCGTTGGAGACCCAGCCGGAAACGACGAGAAGCACAGCCCGTTTCTGACCGTCCATGTCGGCGATGGTGTCTCCGGTGGAATAGATGCGTTTACGCAAGCCCGAATGGTTGGCCTTGTTCGCGCCAAGGCCAAACACTCCACGCGCTGTCTCAGCTTCCAGATAGTGGAGAATCTCTCGATAGTTTTCGGTGCCCCGAACCGACATGCCACCCCGCTTGTTGTGCCCTTCTCCGCTGGCAGACGCACCTTTTTGGCGATCTGACGCAGTCATGGGGCATGAACCCAAGGTTTAAACGCCTTATCCACCACTCGGGTTCCGCGAAGCGGTTTCCAGCCCCCTTCAAAGCTCCCCGAACTCTGCCATAAGGCGATAAAAATATTTGACAACAAAACCTTACGCCCAAATCACAAATGCGTTAGCTGATATGGACTTCGCCCATACTGGCGTGCGCCGCTTCGCGGAAAACGCGTCGTCCATCATACCGCTTCGCGGCGACGATGCACTCCCTCTTCGAGCGGCCATCATGCCGGTTCACACACTCGACTGTGCCGCAGGCTTTCAAGATCGTTCGCCAAGCCTGCGACCGCCATCCGCGCATTCTGGACGCATCGGCGCTGTTTTCCAGGATCGACACCCTCATTCAAGGTCGTCAGAATGCGTTCTCCAATGCTTGTCACGGACCCTTTGTGCGCCGAAATGAAGAACGGTTCACGGTCGATCAGATCGAAAAAGGCCTCCACCTTCTGATCCCATCCAAGCCCAATGGGAGGCACACCGAGCGCATAGGCCGTTATGCACGCATGCAGGCGGTGCGCCACCACCGCATCGAAACGACCGAGCAGCGAAACCAGCTCTTCCGGGGACGCCGGTCTTTTCGCGAAGTCGCAGCGTTGCGGATCGGTCCCGCCCGTTCTGGAGAACAAAGCCCGTATCCGCTCCAAAGACGATTGATCTTCCAGTGCGCCATTGGTGAAGAAGAGCACGTCGCAACCCGCCTGCAGCAACCAGGCGGCCAGTGTGCGATATTCCTGGTCCGATCCCAAAAGTATGTGCTCGGCTGCAACACTCGCATGCCGTCGCAGAACGAGCGGATGGGTCACACACAAACCGACCAAAGGCCGTGTACGGGGTTTCCGACCCACTGTGACCTGTTCCAAGGTCAATGCGGGATCGGGCGCGAGAACCGCCGCCGGCCCGGCGCCGAAATGACCCTTCCAGTTTTGCAAGGCTCCCTCGTCGCGCACCGATACATGAAAGACATCGCATGCACGAAGCTTTTCGAACAGTGTAGCGGCACGCGGCGACCATTGTGAGCCGACGCCGACGGCGTATATCCCCACCGGGCATTTTTCCTCACGGCAGAGTTCCAGCACCTGCCCGATTTTCAACGGAAAATTCAGATCGTCGTCCTGGAAGAGATTGCCGCCACCGATAATCACGGCATCGGCGTTCGCGATCCTTTCTCGCCAAACAGTTCTCAAAGCCGCAAGCCGCCTGCCAAGGACACGCTCGACCATTGCCCGGCGAACCGGCGGCGGCATCGCGCTCAAGAGGCGCAGAGCGCCTGAGCGCCGGCGGGCTTGGCCCCCATATGCGGTGCGTCCCGCCAGATCCACGGTTTCGACCTGGGCACCGGGCAAAGCGGTGCCAAGCTGCCGTTCCAGACACTCCGCCAGTATGCCATCGCCGAGGTTTGGGCTGAAGCGGACGTTGAAGACGACGATCCTCATCGCACGATCTCCGCAATGCCGGGCCGAAAGGCTTGCACGCCCACCGGCACGCTGCGCATTGCCGCCGCCGCGCCGGCCAGAATGAAGAACAGAAGACCGAGGTCGTAGACCGTACCGGAAATCATCGCCTCGCAGAGCCCGGCGAAGATCCCGGCCTTTGCAGCGCGCATCGTTGCGTATTCGTATCGTTCCGAACCGCTCCTCATCATGAGCGTGTTGCCGACGAAAAGAGCGAACAGGATCGTGCCCAGAAGACCGACATTGGAAAGAAGCACGAGCGCGTAGCTGGAGGCCCGCGCGCTGCCTAGCCCCGCACCCCAACCCCACGTGTCGAGAAAAACCTGAAACGCCACCGCATTCCATTGCATACGCTCGCGGGCGGACTGACTGTCGAGCTTCGAGTAAAGCGTCTCGTCCAGAAACGTCTGCACGCCCCTTGCAAAATCGGGCGCCAAGACCAGAACCAGCATGAAGCCCAGCGGAAGACAGAACAGCGCGAGCGCAATGGCACTCGGCCGCCCCGTCGCACGCCCCCCTCGCGAGATTGGCAACGCGCGCCAGGAAAGGAAGATCATCGCCATCGCCAGGCTGACCAACGCGGTCGTCGAGGTCGACAGCAGCAGCGCAAGCAGAAGCAGCCCCGCTACGATGCCCGTCGTCAACGAGCGCATCCGATCGAGCCACAGGCTGGCGGTGAATGCAAAGAGAACGACGGTGAAGCCCGCAAATGCCGATGCTTCGGGAAATGTACCCGAAATGCGCTTGAAGCCCGCCTTTTCCGAACCGGTTAGAAGCGCATAGTTGGCGGTGCGGATGGAATCGAAAAGATAGGCTGTGCCGGTGCGATAAGTGATGACGTCCAGCAAGGCGAAAGCAAGATTGACCATGGCCAGAACGAGCATTGCATTCACCACATTTCGTGCCGTGCCACCGCATTTCAGATACGCGAAAGTGAAGGCAAAGCAAAAAAGCCCGCCCAGCGCATAAACCGTTTGGGTGATGTTGTTGCTGGAGAAAGACAAGGGCACGAGATCGATGATGCGATGGCCTGCCGAGGAGCGCAGAACGATCATCGTTTCCGTGACGCCGTCCAGAATGCGGGGAAAGAAAAGGGCCGAAAAGACGCCGTAAACCGTAAGCAGGAGAAGCCAGATGCCCGGTGAGGACGATGAGACAGCGGCCAAGGCCGAACGCTCGCCGTGAGCCATGAACAAACGCAGGCAGTAAAAGGCGAGCAGCAGGCTGGGGACGAGAACAGAGGCACCGCCCAATCCGGGCACATAAAAGGCTGCTGCAGCGCCGAAAAGGGTCGACAGAACGATGACGTAAAAGGCCATTCGCGGCGGTGCCAACAACAGCACGCCCCCCAGCACAAGCGACAGAAAACCCAACAATTCTATGCGCATCGCGCGCCTCACCCTATAGCCGCACAAGCGGCGCAAACCCGGTTGAGAATACCATGCAAGCGATGGAGCGTCCCGTTCCACGGGATACCACTTATGGCCAGTGGAGCGGCAATTGGTTGAGTTCCGGGACACAGCCTCGCGATGATATTCTGGCTGCCGGGAGGTCACTCTGTTGCCATTCGCTTCAAGCACATCGCACTGTTGCACACTGGCCATCGGCATTGCGTTGGCGATGTCTTTCGCCATCGCTTCTGTCTCTTCTCAGGAACGCCTTGAAACGGAAGCCGACCGGTTGACGATGGACGCGATGCGCCTCTCTTTCAACGAGGACTTTTCCAGCCTTGACGTTTCGGCCTGGGGACCGGACACCCGCTGGATCGCGCACACGCCATGGTCGGGCGATTTCGGCGGCGCGCGCTTCGCCGACCCCGGCGAGCGCTCTCCTTTCCGCATCGAGGACGGCAATTTGCGCATCGAAGCGAAACGGGACGCAGAGGGCGACTGGCAATCGGGACTGCTTGCCTCGGTGGATCCAAAAGGCGACGGATTCGCCCAGCAATACGGCTATTTCGAAATGCGCGCACGCCTGCCGGAGGGTCCGGGCGTCTGGCCGGCATTCTGGCTGATCGGTAAGGACCGGTCGAAATTCACCGCCGAGATCGATGTGATCGAGTTTTACGGCGACAAGCCGGACGGCTATTCCTCGGTCGTCCATGTCTGGCATCGCGACGGGCGCCACTATTCGCGCTTCAACCGCAACCCCGTCTTCAAGGAGGCCAGCCCCGGCGATTTCCATACCTACGGCGTCAAGATCGACCGGGACTGGATCCGCTTCTACTTCGATCGCGCGTTCATATGGAAAACCGAAACCCAGGAAGAGCATCGCCAGCCGCTCTACATTCTGCTCAATCTCGCGCTTGTCGACGGACCGACGAAGGACGCGGCTCCCGATCCCTCCCACATGATCGTCGATTACGTGCGTGCCTACCGTCTCGATTGATGGCGATGACAGTTCCAAGGCTAATGCTTTGGGATAGGCATTCCCCTCCTGTCACCGACCACATCGCCGAATGGCCTAATTACGGGAAAACCTAAGACCTCCGGTCGATTCAGGTGTCATCCGGATGGCCATCTGTTCCTTTGCGGGCGTGCGTGGAATTCTTTCTCTCGAAGGCATGAGAACCATTTTCTCCCGCGCCTCAACTATAAACAATAAGCATTTTCAGATGCTTGAAATATAGGCGCGGGCTTTTTCGGGCGGGGCGTCTACATGCATCGGAACCAGCAATACGGACAGTTATCCGGCGTTCGGCCGGTCAACGCTTCAAACCATCAATCACACGAGCGCGCTTACGATCGCGACGCGACACTTCATGAAACCGTCGCCGCTCTGGCGCGCGAGCAACCCGACGCCGTTGCAATTTCCTTCGACGACGAGAGCTTGACTTACGGCGAACTCGACCGGCTTTCCGCGAAGCTCGCGGCACGGCTGGCGGCGATGGGGGTAAGGAAGGGCGATGTGGTCGGCCTGCTTTTGCCGCGCGCGCTTAAAACGCTGGTCGCAAAACTGGCGATCCTCAAGACAGGCGCGGCCTATGCGCCGTTCGACCCGGCTTATCCGCTTGAGCACCTGGGCTACATGACGCAGGACTGCACACCGCGCGCCCTGATAATCGACCGCGAAAGCGCAACACTGGCCGCCAAGCTTCCCATCGCCGCAGACCGTCTCGTAGACATCGACACCACCATGACCAAGCTGGCGGAGGACGATGCACCGACGGGCGATGTCGCCGCCGTCTCGGGCGCGGATGCGGCCTATGTGATGTACACCTCCGGCTCGACCGGGCGCCCGAAGGGTGTCGTTATCCCGCATCGTGGCGTCCTGCGACTGGTGCGCGCGCAGAATTTTGTCGCGTTCCGCCCAGACGACGTCGTGCTGCACGCGGCCACCATTTCCTTCGACGCCGCCACCTTCGAAATCTGGGGGGCCTTGCTCAACGGATCTCATCTGGTCGGCATCGGCGACCGCACTCTCTCCATGCAGCGCATCGTCGACGCGATCGACGAAAAACGGGTCTCGGTGATCTTGCTCACCACTGGTCTGTTCAATCTTCTGGTCGATCATCACGGCGGACGGCTCCATTCGCTGCGTCATGCGCTGTTCGGTGGCGAAGTGGCGTCCGCCGATCATGCGCGGCGTTTCCTGGCCGCCTATCCCGCGTGCCGTCTGAGCAATGCGTATGGGCCGACCGAAGTGACCGTCATCGCGTCAACCTTCGACATTCCGGCCAGCTTCCAGGGAGATGCATTGCCGATTGGCCATTCCATCGCTCATGGCCGCGTGCACATACTCGATGAAAACCTGAATGCGCTTCCGCCCGGCGCAGAAGGGCAGCTTGCGGTTTCCGGCGACGGTCTCGCCATCGGCTATCTGAACCGGCCGGAATTGACGCAACAGCGTTTCGTGACGATCTCGACCACAACGGACGCGGCCACCGCCGGTGAGCCCCTGCGCGCCTATCTAACGGGCGATATGGCGGCAATGGACACGGACGGCCTCCTGCATTTCCGCGGCCGCCGCGATCGCCAGGTCAAGATCGACGGCAAACGCATCGAACTCGATGAAATCGAAACCGCGCTGCGCCGCGACAGGAGCCTGGCCGATGCGGTGGTGCAGTGTCATCAGGCCGGATCGGCCAAACGCCTGGTTGCCTATCTGCGTCCTCGCACCATGACGGGACTCGACGAAATGACCTTCGCCGCCGCGGTTCTCGGTCGTCTGAAGGGCATATTGCCGGCTCATATGGTGCCGGGCCGGGCTATTGTGCTGCAGGAATTCCCGCTGAACCGCGCCGGCAAGGTGGATCGCGCGCGCCTTCCGAATCCGGCCGAAACGCCCGTCCCAGCGACGGTCCCGGACCTTCCGTCCAAGGGGATGGAGGCGATCGTGGCGCGACACTGGCGCAAGGTGCTCGGCACAAACGCTGTCGGCCCGGACCAGAACTTCTTCGACCTCGGCGGCACCTCGATGCAACTCATGCGCGTTCATGCCGCGCTCGAACGGGAGCTTGGCCGCGCCATCGACGTGGTGACCGTGTTCGAACATCCGAAAATCCGCAGCCTTGCACGCTTTCTCGAGGAACCGGCGGCGGACGGCCGTCAGATTGCCGCAGCGCAAAACAGAGCAGCAAGGCAGAAGCAGATGATGTCGCAATTTCGCCGGAGCAGGACATGAACGAGCACGCCACACCGGACGGACGGGTCCCCACGGTGGAAGAAGACGCCACGGACGCAGGCATCGGCAGCATCGCCATTGTCGGCATGGCCGGGCGCTTTCCCGGCGCATCCTCGGTCGATGCGCTTTGGCGGATGGTGCGCGAGGGGCGTCACGCCTTCCGCACCTTCGCGCCACACGAGATAGAGGATGCTTATGACGACGCCACACGCGCCGCGCCCGACTATGTGCCCTCGAGACCGTATCTGGACGATGTCGGCATGTTCGACGCGGAGTTCTTCGGCATGTATCCGCGCGAGGCGGCGATGCTCGATCCGCAGTTTCGGCTGTTTCTGGAAATCTGCTGGGAGGCGCTTGAAAGTGCGGGCCATGACCCTTTCTGCACGGATGAGTCTGTTGGCGTCTTCGCCGGCTCGGCGATGAGCACCTATCTCATCAACAACATCCTGTCCGACCGGCAGAAGGCCGAAGCGTTCACCTCCGGATACCAGGTGGATATGTTCAACGAGTTGATCGGCGCAATCAACGACACGCTGGCGACACGGGTGGCCTACAAGCTGAACCTTCGCGGTCCGGCTTTCACCATACAGTCGGCCTGTTCCACATCGCTTCTCGCCGTGACTCAGGCGTGTCAGAATCTTCTGACTTACGGCTGCGACATGGCGCTGGCCGGCGGTGTCTCGATCTCGATGCCGCAGAAACGCGGCTATATCCACATGGAAGGCGGCATGGTTTCGCCGGACGGCTTCTGCCGACCGTTCGACGCGCAGGCCGGCGGTACGGTGTTCGGCAGCGGCGGCGGCGTGGTGCTTCTGAAACGGCTGGAAGACGCCGTCGCGGCGGGCGACACGATCCACGCCGTCATTCGCGGCTATGGCGTCAACAATGACGGCGCGGACAAGGTGGGCTACACCGCGCCCAGCGTTTCCGGCCAGGCGGAGGCCATTGCGACAGCTCTTGCAAGCGCGGGCGTCGATCCGGCGAGCGTGGGCTATGTCGAGTGCCACGGCACCGCCACGCCGCTTGGCGACCCCATCGAGTTCAACGGCCTGATGAACGCCTTTGGCGGCGCGGGCGCCGAAGGGCACTGCGCGCTAGGCTCCGTGAAGGGCAATATCGGCCACCTGGATGCGGCTGCCGGCGTGGCCGGGCTCATCAAGGCGACACTGGTGCTGCGCGATGGCGTGATCCCGCCAGTGGCGAATTTCGTCTCGCCCAATCCGCATATGGCGCTCGACGGCAGTCCGTTTCGCGTTCCGACAGAGCTTTCACCATGGAATGCGGACGGTACGACACGCCGCGCCGGTGTCAGCTCCTTTGGAGTTGGCGGCACCAATGCCCACGTGGTTCTGGAACAGGCGCCGGAAACGATTGTCGTGCAAGATGACGAAACTCCGCGCCCGCTTATCCTGCCGCTTTCGGCGCGCAATGAAGCGGTCCTTACCGCAATGCGCGGAAACCTGGCCAGCGCTTTGCGCGAAAGTGCCGAACCGTTGGCCACCGTCGCGCACACGCTTCAGCAAGGGCGGCACGCTTTTTCCCATCGCATGACTGTGATCGCCCGCACCCATGACGAAGCGATTGCCGGGCTCGAGGCCGAGCGCCCGATCTGCGGCGAAGCTTCGCAAACGCCGCCTGTGGTCTTCATGTTTCCGGGCCAGGGTGCGCAGCATGTGGGCATGGGTGGCGCGCTCTATAAGAGCGAGTCCGTTTTCGCCGAATGGATCGACAAGGGCGCAAAGTTTCTAAAGCCGCTTATCGGGCGCGATATCCGCGATTTCATTCGCCTGCCAAAGGGCCGTGCCCCGGAGAAACTTTCCGAGGCACTGCGCGAAACGCAGTTCGCACAACCCGCGCTCTTTCTCGTGGAATATGCAACGGCGCAACTCTGGATGAATCGCGGCCTGATGCCGGACGCCATGATCGGACACAGCGTCGGCGAATTCGTTGCGGCAACGCTCTCGGGGACGATGCGGTTCGAGGATGCGCTGAGCCTGGTGGCCGCGCGTGGCCGGTTGATGCAGCATCAACCCAAAGGCACCATGGTTTCTGTCCGGGCGGATGCCGAAGCCGCTGCCGCGCATCTTCGCGACGGGGTGGAGATTGCCGCCGTCAACGCGCCGAAGCTCAGTGTCATTTCCGGCACGTTCGAGGCCGTGGACGAGACGTGCGCGGCATTCGATGCGGCGGGCATTGCCTATAGCCGGCTGCACACCTCGCACGCCTTCCACTCGGCGATGATGGACGAGGCGGCGACGGCTCTGGCGGAAGAAACGGCCAAGATCGAATACGGTACCACCGCCATTCCCTACATTTCCTGCGTTAGCGGCGACTGGCAGACCGATGCGCAGGGCGCATCGCCGACCTACTGGGCACGCCACTGCCGCGACGCCGTGCGCTTTGCAGATGGCATTCAGACAGTCGCGCGCGACCGAAAGCCGGTTTTCCTCGAGGTCGGCCCCGGCCGCACCCTTTCGGTCTTCACCGCGCAAACGCTGAAGCGCGAGTCCGTCGCCGCCATCATCCAGTCCCTGCCCGAGCACGACCGCGCACCCTTTGGCGAGGAAGCTTTCGCCGAGGCGCATGCGCGGTCGTGGATCGCCGGTTGCGCACTGGACTGGCCAAGCCTGCCAGAAGCAGCGCGGCGAAGGATACCGCTGCCGACCTATCCCTTCCAGCGCCAGATGCACTGGATCGACGCACCGAAACCGAAAGGCCGGGCAAACGCGGCGGTAACCGCCCCGAACACCCAAATCCCGGCGCAGACAACCATGACAGACGGATTGAGCCCGATGAACACCACATTTTCCACCACCGACCGGCCAGCGATGCTCGAACGCGCCCTGATCGCCCTTCTCGCCGACCTTTCGGGCGAAGATCTGCCAGACGACGCGGCCGGCGCGACCTTTCTGGAACTGGGTTTCGATTCTCTCTTCATCGGCCAGTTCGCGCAGAAGGTGGAGAAGGAATACAGAGTCAAGCTTTCCTTCCGCGAATTGCTCGGCAACATACCGACCGTTCACGACTTAGCGCGACATCTTGATGCCGAACTGCCGGCAGACGCCTTGCAGACGGCCTCTCTCTCTCCGGTGGCTCAGGTCCCCCCCACGCCGGACGTCGCGCCTGCTGCGCCATCTTCATCGGCGAATGGAACCCTAAAGGCACCTCATGGGCTCGAGGCGCTTTTCCAGTCCCAATTGCAGATGGCGCAGCAACTTTTCGCGCAACAGATGCAGACGTTTCAGTCGCTTGGCGGAACGGCGGCGATGGCGACGCCAGCCCCTTCCGGACAGGTGGCGGTCGCCGCTGCGCCAATGCCTGTCCCGGCTCCTGAGGCAACCGGCGACGAAAATGAAATCGGCGGCGGCCGCATCCGTGTCTACAAACCCGGTGCACAGGCCGGCGAACAGGCATTCTCGCCCGAGAAGCGCGCCTTCATCGACGATCTGGCCGAGCGCTATTGCGAGAAGAAAGCCAAGTCGAAGGCGTTTACGGAAGCGCACCGGCCGCATCTGGCCGATCCGCGCGCAGCCTCGGGCTTCCGCGCCGAATGGAAGGAACTGGTCTTTCCGGTCGTCTCCGACCGCTCGAAGGGTTCGCGCATATGGGACATCGACGGCAACGAGTATATCGATCTCGTGAACGGCATGGGGCAGACCGCCTTCGGCCACGCGCCCGACTTCGTGACCGAAGCGATCCGTGAGCAGACCGAAAAGGGGTTTGCCATTGGACCGCAAACGCCGCTGGCCGGCGAAGTGGCGGAACTGATCGGCGAATTGACCGGCCATAAGCGCGTCACCTTCTGCAACACCGGCTCCGAAGCGGTGATGGCCGCCATGCGGGTCGCACGCACGGTAACGGGCCGCGACCGCATCGTCGTCTTCGGCAATGATTATCACGGCCAGTTCGACGAGGTTCTGGTCAAGGGACGCAGCCGTGCCGGAACGCACCGGACGCTGCCGATCGCCGCCGGCATACCCCCGGATTCGCTCACCAACGTAACGGTCCTGCCCTACGATGCGCCTGAGAGCCTCGAATGGATCCGGGCCAATGCAGGCGAGATCGCCGCCGTCATCATCGAGCCGGTGCAGAGCCGGCATCCCGAATTGCAGCCCGTCGATTTCGTGCGCCAGCTGCGCACAGTGGCGACGGAACGCGACTTTGCGCTCGTCTTCGACGAGGTGGTGACGGGTTTCCGCGTCGACCCCGGCGGGATGCAAGCCGTGTGGGGCATTCGCGGCGACCTGGCGACTTACGGCAAAGTGCTGGGCGGCGGGATGCCGATCGGGGTTCTGGCGGGCGACAGCCGCTATATGGACGCGCTCGACGGCGGGCACTGGGATTATGGCGACGACAGCGTGCCCACGGTCGCGCCGACATTTTTTGCCGGCACCTTTGTGCGCCATCCTGTGGTGCTTGCGGCCACGCGTGCCGTGTTGCAGCACATCAAGGGCGAAGGCCGCGCGCTTTACGACCGGGTCGCCGGGCGCACCGAAGAGCTTGTCGCTGAACTGAACGATCAGCTTTCCGAGCGTGGCATCGCCATGTCGATCCACGGTTACAAGAGCTGGTTCGTGACCGATTTCAGCAATGCCGGCCCGCTCGGCGCGCTGTTCTATCCATACGCTCGGACCCAGGGCCTGCATATCCAGGACGGTTATCCGTGTTTTTTGACCACCGCGCACTCGGAAGAGGATTTTCAACGCATCGCAGCAGTCTTTGGGGAAACGCTCGACACGTTGCAGAAAGCGGGAATCCTGCGCGCCGAAGGCGAGACCACTGCGCATGTCAACGAAACCTTGCCGGAATCGCCGCAGAAGGCGCCGTTGACCGAAGCGCAGAAGGAAATCTGGCTCGCCGCCCAGGCCGGCGACGAAGCCTCCTGCTCCTTCAACGAATCCTTCAACCTCACACTCGACGGGGCGTTGGACGAAACCGCGTTCCGCCAGGCGCTCGATCTTGTGGTCGCGCGGCATAACGCGTTTCACATCCGCTTCGCACGCAACGGCGAGCATTTCGAGGTGATGCCCGATTTTCGCATCGACCTGTCGTCGACAGAGGTTTCAGGTGCGGCGGAACTTGCGAAAATCGTCGACCGTGAGGCCCGCACCGCCTTCGATCTCGTCAACGGACCGCTGGCGCGCGCCGAACTCGTGCGGCTTTCACAGGAGCGGCATGTGCTTGTCTTCACCGCGCATCACATCGTCTGCGACGGCTGGTCCGTGAACGTTTTGATCGAGGAACTGGCCGCAACCTATTCCGCACTCGTGAAAGGTGCGGCGCCGAACCTGCCACCAGCACTGGCTTTTTCAGCCTACGCGCAGGAACGCGCAAACCGGCCGGAGGCCGCCGACGATACCGAACGGTTCTGGTTGTCGCAATTCGAGACCGTGCCGGAATTGCCCGAATTACCGACCGATCGCCCCAGGCCGCAATGGCGCAGCTTTGCCGGAGGCACCTGCACGGCTCACATCGACGAGGTCACCTACAAGCGGCTTAAGAAAGCCGGGGCGAAGAGCGGCGCGACGCTGTTCTCGACCCTTCTTGCAGCGTTGCAGGTCATGATCGGACGGCTTTCAGGAAGCGACGATATCGTGATCGCCGTGCCCTCGGCAGGCCAAAGCCTTGTCGGCGAGCAAACGCTGGTCGGCCATTGCGTGAACCTCCTACCGCTGCGTCAGACGCTCGATGAGGAACGCCCCTTCTCAGATCATTTGAAGGAAACGCAAAAGCTTGTCCTGCAGGCCTTCGAGCACCAGGATTACACCTATGGCACACTGGTTCGAAAACTCGATTTGAAGCGCGATCCGAGCCGCCTGCCCCTGACGGAGATTCAGTTCAATCTTGAGCGCATGACGAAAGCGCTCGATTTCGGCGGTCTTTCAGCGGATGTGACCCCCAACCCCAAGGCGTTTTCCAATTTCGACATGTTCCTCAACATGATCGAGAGCGACGAAGGCATCCGCATCGACGTCGACTACAATGGCGACGTGTTCGATCCGCAGACCGTCGAACGCTGGCTCGGGCATTTCTCCACGCTCGTCGCAGCGCTTGCCGACGACATCGGCACTCGGATCGAGAGGCTGCCGCTCATCTCGCAAGCCGATACGGATTGGCTCGCCTACCAATTGAACCAAACACAGACGCCTTATGACGACGAGCGGTTCATCTTCGAACTGTTCGGCGATCGCGCCATGGAAACGCCCGACGCCATCGCGGCCGTTCACGGCGATGAAAGCATCACTTATGGCGAACTCGATGCACGAAGCTGGCAGCTCGCGCGCCTGATCCAGGAGAAGCTTCTTATCCCCGGCCGGCGCGTCGCCGTGGCACTCGACCGATCCATCGACATGCTGGTCGCGCTCCTGGCGATCATGAAGGCGGATCACATCTATGTGCCACTCGACCCCGACCATCCCGAAGCGCGCTTGCGGCAAACGATGAAGGCGGCGCACATCTCCGCCGTGATCTGCAATGGCGAACGGATCGCTGGCCTGGCGGACAAGGACGTTCTGCCGATCAGGCTCGACGAGGAAAAGGAAGCGATCGCCGCGCAGGACGCATCCCCGCTCGAAGAACGTGTTCACGGCACGTCGACCGCCGCCTATATCATCTTCACCTCCGGCTCGACCGGTGTGCCGAAAGGCGTGGAGGTTCCCCACAATGCATTGATGAACTTCCTGACCTCAATGGCGTCGGAACCGGGCTTTACGGCGAACGATACGCTGCTCGCCGTCACCACAATTTCGTTCGATATCGCTGCGCTGGAACTCTACCTGCCGCTCATTTGCGGTGGCCGGGTGGTCATTGCCGACCGCATTCAAGTGCAGGATGGGTTTCAACTGGTGAAGCTTCTCGACAAGTGCGGCGCCACCGTGCTCCAGGCGACGCCGACGCTCTGGCAGATGCTGGTCGAAGCAGGGCTTGGCGAGCGCAAGGCGCTGAAAATGCTGTGCGGCGGCGAACCGCTGCCGCCCGCGCTTGCACACAAGCTGCGCGAGATCGGCCGTGAACTGTGGAACATGTACGGGCCGACCGAGACAACAATCTGGTCGTCGGTCGCCCATATCGACGACGCGGACGCGCCCATAACCATCGGCCAGCCCATCGCCAACACGCAACTTTACATACTCGATGCGCGCAATCGGCTCGCCCCGGTGGGCGTGACCGGCGAGTTGAACATCGGCGGCGACGGGCTCGCCATCGGTTATTTCGAGAACCCCGAGCAAACCCACACAGCGTTCCGCAACGTCTCCATCGGCGGCATTCCGCAGAGGCTTTACAAAACGGGAGACGTGGGCAGGCGAATGCCCGACGGCTCTCTCCAGCTTTTCGGCAGGCGCGACAACCAGATCAAGCTGCGCGGCTTCCGCATCGAGCTTGGCGATATCGAGGCGGTGATGGTCAATGCAGAGGGCGTGCGTCAGTGCGCCGTCGTCGCGCCGCTGAACCGCAATGGCGACCGGCAGCTCGTCTGCCACATCGTGCCGGACGATCCGGCAAATTCACCGCGTCCCGAAGCCCTGATCGCACATGCGAAAGCCCATCTTCCCGCTCACATGGTACCGGCCTTCTGGATCGAAGCCGAGACGCTGCCACAAACCGCCAATGGCAAGCTCGACCGCAAGTCTTTGGAAAAAGAGGGGATTCCACGCCAGGAGGCGGCCGTTATCCGCACCGGGCCGCGCACGCCCATGGAAGAAAGGCTCTGCGCCATCTGGCGCGATGTTCTGAACATCGCGGAGATCGGCGTCGAGGAAAACCTTTATGCACTGGGGGCGGACTCGCTCAGCATCTTCCGCATCGCCGCGCGCATGATCGATGCCGGCCTGCCGCTGGAAGCGCGTCATCTGCTGCAGCATCCCACCATTGGGGAGCTGGCGCTGATCGCCGAAGAGGCGGGTGACGTGCCCGTCAACGGCGCCAAGCCGCATGTGCCTTCGCTCAAGGATTATCGGCATGGCGCACGCCGCCGCATGGAGGCTTACGGATGAGCGACATCGAGCAACGCCCGATTGCTGGCGGTCCGGATGAGATCGTGGGCGAATTTCCCTGCACGCAGACGCAATTGCGTTGCTGGTTCCTGAACCGGTTGAGCCCGGGGAACCCGGCACTCAACGTGGCTGTACGCTGGGAAATCCGGGGCGATTTCCGCACCGAAAGCATCGAAGAGGCCTTTCGGCAGACCATCGCCCGCCATGAAATTCTCAGAACGCGCTTCGTGGAGACCGCTGGACAACCCATGCAGCAGGTGGTGCGCGCGGTCGACTTTCGCATGCCGGTCATCGACCTGCGCCATGTTCCCGCCGATCAACGTGAGGCGCGCATTCAGTCGATCAGCAAGGAAACGGCGGCGGCCGCTTTCGATCTCGGCCGGCCGGGCCTGCTTCGCGTCACGCTTTTGATGGTGGAGAATCGACGCGGCTTCATTCTCATCACCGCGCATCAATCCTGTTTCGACGGCTGGTCGATCCGGGTTCTGGGTCGCGAAGTGGGTGAACTGACCGCCGCCATCGACGCCGAGCGTCCTGCAAGGCTGCCGGAACTGGCGCTGCAATATGGCGATTTCGCGCTCTGGCAGAACGAATACCGTAACAGTTACGGTTTCGAGACGGAAAAAATCTACTGGCGCGAGCAACTTCGCGATGCGCCCTATTTCGAGATCCGGCCCGACCGGCCGCGTGGCCGCGTCAAGACCAGCCGCGGCGAAATCGTTTCCACCGCGCTGCCGCTCGAGTTCGGCGAGCGCATCGAGGCGGCGGCGCGCGCGCATAAGGTTTCCCTGTTCAGTTTCGGTGCGGCGGTGATGAGCGCGACGCTGCAACACTATTCCGGCGACCGTGAAATCCTCTTCGGAACGCAGATCGCCGGGCGCGATGACGTGGATCTGGAGAATCTTATAGGTGTCTTCATCAACAATCTCGTGTTGCGATTCGACATCCCCGACGATCTGACCTTCGCCGACCACCTGGCCCGTGTGAGCGCCACGGTCGGCGCGGCGCTCAATCACCAGAAAATGCCGTTCAACAATCTGGTGGAGCTGGTAAACCCCGCACGCGACCCCTCCCGCAATCCTCTGATTTCCTTGAACTTCAACCAACAGAAGGCGTTTCTCGAGGACACGCGCTATGGCGATTTCGAATTGATCAGCGCCCCGTCGCAATCGCCGGGCGTGATTTACGATTTGAACTTTATCATGATCGGCCGTCCGACCGGCTGGCGAATGTCGGTCGAATACAACACCGATCTGTTCGACGAGGCGACGGCGCAGGAGCTGCTCGATCTATGGCAAAAGACCTACGCTTTTGCGCTGGACGATCCGCAGGCGAGGATCGGCGATGTCGCCGGCCCCGTGCGCGCTGCCGCATCGCCTGGGAAAAAGACGGCGCAACCGGTTTCACGCCTGGAGGCTCTGCTTCTCGCCCATCGCGATGTCGCCGATGCAGCCCTCCACCGTCATGGCGTTTCCGGCATTTCCCATGCCTACGCGGTTCCCGCAGCCGGGCTTGCAACGCCGCTCGAAACCCTTCCGGCACATCTGAACGCCTATCTTGCGGAGCGGTTGCCCGAGGAGGAGATGCCCGAAGGCATCAGCATTCTGCTCGCGCTGCCGCGCCGGGCGGACGGCACACTCGACAGCGCCGCCCTGCCTACACCGACACCCGCCGCCCCCGCCGGCGCCATCGCCCGCAAAACCGCAGCGCCGGCGGACAAGGAAGCGGAGCTTGGCCGCATTTGGGCGCGGGTTCTCGATCTGCCGCAAGTGCGGAGCGATGACGACTTCTTTTTGCTTGGCGGCCATTCGCTTCTGGCGTTGCGCATGTTTTCGGGCATGCGCGATGCTTTCGGCATTCAGCCCGAGCTTGCCGTGCTCTTTAAGGAACCGACCCTTTCCGGCTTCGCTCGCGCGGTCTTCGGGGAGGAGGAAGGCCCGGTTGCCGTCCCGGCTGCGCTTGCGCCGGATGACGGGAAGCAGGAGGAAGCGCCGTCAGCACTCATTGACTGGGAAACGACAATTTACCGGCAGGGCAGCGGCGATTGTGCGATCTACACGCTCAATCATCCGTTCCTCTATTACCGGATGGCGAAGTCCCTTCCCGGCCACGCCTCGATCGTCAACCTACACATGTTCAACGCCCGCATCGACGCGGAGACGGAAAACCTCTCTCTGGAAAGGATCGCCGGCGATGCGGTCGATGCCATGCAACTCGGCGACAGGCCCAAAACCGTTGCCCTGGTGGGGCTGTGCGTCAACGGCATACTGGCGGCCGAGATGACGCGACAAATCCGGCTCAAGGGACATGACGTGACGTTC
>NZ_CAJXGF010000029.1 GCF_913053745.1 uncultured Nitratireductor sp. | reverse complement strand
GAGGGAACCTCGGTCGCGCAGGCGACGGCCCAGGGTGAAGACGCTGCGGCATCGCAGCAGCCCGCTCCCGCTCAGAATGGCGCGGCCGACAATGCCGGTGCGAGCGAGGCCCTGCCCGTGGGACAGAAGGCGATCTATTACGAAGAGCGCACCAGTGTTTCGCAGGGATCTGCGGATCTGGGGGCGGTGGTCTGGTCGGTCGTGCAGGAATCGCCGGGCAACGACCTCCCGCCGGAACCGGCCATCCGTGCCGAGGCGACGATTCCCGAGAAAAACCTGCAGCTCAAAATGACCGTCAGGCGCAATGCCGATGAATCGCTGCCGGCCAGCCATATCCTCGAGATCATCTTCCTGACTCCCGACAATTTCGACGGTGGCGGCATCGACAATGTGCTGCGGGTTTCGCTGAAACGATCCGAGCAGGATACGGGCAATCCGCTTCTTGGCATTCCAGCCAAGATCGCCGATGGCTTCTTCCTCGTGGCGCTCAGTGACAGCACCGCCGATACAGAGACCAACATGCTCCTGCTGCGTCGCCAGCGCTGGATTGACATTCCGGTGGTCTACAAATCCGGTCGCCGTGCGTTGATCACCATCGAAAAGGGTATTCCCGGCGAGAAGGTCTTCATCGACGTTCTGAACGCCTGGCAGAACGCCTCGAGCGGCTGACGGGATTGCCAGTGTCCGGCGTTCGACGTCTTCAGCCGTGCGCCATTGGTCGGATGCTTTCGCCTGACGACTGGGTTTGACATGTCACCCAACAAAAAAGCCGGCGGAAAACCGCCGGCTTTCTGTATTCATACAATGCGTTCGTTTTCGGCTCAGGCGCCGGCCTGGCGGTGGGCTTCGGCGGCCTGCGCCTTGGCGGCCATCGCCTGCTGGCGCGCCGAGTTCTGCACGGCTTCCTGCACCTTCTCGAAGGCGCGCACCTCAATCTGACGCACGCGTTCGCGGCTGATGTCGAACTCGCCGGAAAGCTCTTCCAGGGTCAGCGGGTCCTCGGAAAGACGGCGTGCCTGGAAAATACGCTTCTCGCGGTCGTTCAGAACGGACATCGCATCGCCGAGCATCTGGCGGCGCGTTTCCAGTTCGTCCTGCTCGACGAGCATGTCTTCCTGGCTCTCGCCATCGTCGACCAGCCAATCCTGCCATTCGCCCGATTCGCCTTCCGTCGCCCGGATGGGCGCGTTGAGCGAAGCGTCGCCGGAAAGGCGGCGGTTCATCGACACCACCTCTTCCGCGCTGACATTGAGCCGCGTCGCGATCTCGGAAACCTGTTCGGGATTGAGGTCGCCGTCGTCGAGAGCCTGAATCTTGCTTTTCACCTTGCGCAGATTGAAGAACAGGCGCTTCTGGTTCGCCGTGGTTCCCATCTTCACGAGGCTCCACGAGCGCAGGATATATTCCTGGATCGAGGCCTTGATCCACCACATTGCATAGGTGGCGAGACGGAAGCCGCGCTCCGGTTCGAACTTCTTCACGGCCTGCATCAGGCCGACATTGCCTTCCGAGATGACCTCGCCGATAGGCAGGCCGTAACCGCGATAACCCATGGCGATCTTGGCCACGAGCCGCAGATGGCTTGTCACGAGCTTATGGGCCGCCTGGGTGTCGTCATGCTCCGAATAGCGCTTGGCGAGCATGTACTCTTCCTCGGGCTGAAGCATGGGGAAGCGGCGAATCTCCTCCAGATAGCGGGTCAGCCCGCCTTCGCCCGAAGCGATGCTGGGTAATGTTTGGGCCATTTAAGCACCCTCCTTTGCCGGATATGCCCTCATGCGGGGCGCCTTGGGAAAATGGCGCTTGCTGTTATGAGAGATAGTGCGACCATCTTTGATGCAACGCACCATATCCTATATAGGAACGATTTCCGACGGTTAAAGTTTCAATCTACTGTCAACATTACGTCACCATCCGGTGCGCAATATTATTGTACCGATGATTACAAAATATCCAGTGCCTTTGTCAATGCCACCATGTCGGAGGGAGGCTCGGCCTCGAAACGCATGAGTTCGCCGCTCTCCGGGTGGCGGAACGCCAAAAGGCGTGCATGTAGAGCTTGGCGCGGAAAAGCGGCGACTGTGGGGCGGATTTGGTCGGGCAGGCGGTTGACCTTGGTGCGGAAGGCGCGGGCGTAATCCCGGTCGCCGATCAGCGGGTGTCCGATATGGGCCATATGAACGCGAATCTGATGTGTTCGCCCGGTTTCCAGCCTGCATTCCACCCTTGCCGCCAGCGCGCTTCCGTTGCCGTCGAATCCGAAGCGCGCCTGCACCTGATAGCGTGTGACGGCATGGCGTGCGTCGCTGCGGCCCGCCGGCACCACGGCGCGCAGCGTCCTGCTTTGCGCATGGCGTCCCAGCGGCGCGTCGATCGTGCCCGACATGCGTTCCGGAGCGCCCCACACCAGCGCAGTATAGGCGCGTTCCAGATCGCCGCTGCGGCCATGATCGGCGAATGCCTCCGACAATATGCGGTGGGCCCTGTCGGATTTGGCGATCACCATAACGCCGCTCGTGTCGCGGTCGAGACGATGGACGATGCCCGGCCGGCGTACGCCGCCAATGCCGGAAAGCGAGGCGCCGCAATGGTGCAACAGGGCGTTTACCAGGGTGCCGGACCAATTGCCGGGGGCGGGGTGGACGACCAGTCCCGCCGGCTTGTTGATCACGATCAGTGCATCGTCTTCGTACAGAATCTCGAGCGGTATCGCCTCCGGCTCGGGCGCGGCCGGTTCCGCTTCGGGAACCGTCAGCGCGTAGGTTTCGCCTTCCGCCACTTTCTGCTTCGTGCCGGTGATCGGCTTTTCGTCCAGCGTCACGGCGCCGGCGCGGATGAGCGCCTGTACACGGCTGCGTGAGACCGCCACGCCCAATCGTCCGGAAAGCCACCGGTCCAGCCTTTCTCCGGCTTCTTCGGGACCGACGCTAAACGTTTTGCGTGCGTCGGCGTCTTCCCATTCGTTGTGCTCTTCGGTATCAGGATCGCCCATTGGAATTGCTTTCGAAACGGTGAGACATGGCCAGGCCAGAAGAACAGGAAGACATGGAGCAGGAAGCGCTCGATCCGGCGGCCGAGCGCGTGCGCCGCAAGATGGTCCGCTTCATGGGCATCAATCTGGCCATCCTTTTCGCAGCGGTTATGGCTGTCGTGCTCGCCTTTGTCTACAAGACGCTGAACGAGCGGCCGGAAGAGCCGGCTGCAGCCGTCGCCTTGCCGGGCGAAACGGTAGAAGAATCGATCGCCTTGCCGGAAGGGGCGCGTGTGGTGTCGCATTCGCTGAATGGCACACGCGTCTCGCTGCATCTGCGCCTGCCGGATGGCCGCGAGGAACTGCGCCTCTACGATCTTGCGAGTGGCAAAATGGGCGCGCGGTTTGAACTTCGGCCTCGGTGATGGCCAGCCGTCGCATCGCACTCACCACGCTTGTCGTTCGCGACTATGACGAGGCGATTGCCTGGTATCGGGAAAAGCTGGGCTTTCAGGTACTGGAGGACACGGTTCTTACCGAGATGAAGCGTTGGGTCGTGATGGCGCCCGAAGCCGGCGCTCCCGGCGCGTTGCTGCTGGCCAGGGCTGCCGATGCCGCGCAATCGGCGCGTGTTGGCAACCAGGCTGGCGGGCGCGTGTTCCTGTTTCTGCATACGGATGATTTCTGGCGCGACTATCGCGCGATGCGGGCGTCAAACGTAATGTTTCGCGAGGAACCGCGTGTGGAAACCTACGGCACCGTGGCCGTCTTCGCCGATCTCTACGGCAATCTCTGGGATCTTTTGCAGCCAAATTTATAGAGACCGCAAAAGCGCTGTTGCATTTGCCGGCGAAGGCGACTATATCGCCGCAATCGCTGCGCTCCCATCGTCTAGCGGTCTAGGACGCCGCCCTCTCACGGCGGAAACAGGGGTTCGAGTCCCCTTGGGAGTGCCATTTCTCCTTACGCGCTTCCTTGGCATTCTTTGGTGGTCCGTCCGCTATTCCAGCGACAGGCAAGCTCCGTTTGCGAAGATGCTTCCGCGATCCCTTCTTATGCTTTGCAAATCGTTAAGCCTTGATCATCACACTGGCACCGATGCGTTGAAGTCGCGGGAAGGCTCGTAGTGTGCCTTGCAAGGGAGCGTAAAATTTGGGTACCGGCTGGGGCTCAGACGTTGAACAGCGGTTTCGCGGGAACGAACTGGTCGACTTGTTGCGTTCCGCGTCCGGCTGGGTGTGGGAAACCGACGCCGAACACCGGCTTACCTGGATCTCCGAGGAATTCAGAAACGTCACGGGCCTGGATCCGCAGCGGTTCATAGGCCGATCGCGCATCACGCTGGTTCGCAATGCGTTTCATCCGGTCGGCGACGTGCAGGCGCATGAGGCACTCTTGGCCGCGCGCGCGCCGTTTCAGCAGTTTATCTACGATCTCGAAGGCGGACCCGAGGAATGCCGCTGGGTTTCCGTTTCGGGGTTCCCGGTTTTCGGAGATCGGAACCGGTTTCTGGGGTATCGCGGCGTCGCTCAGAACGTCACCCCCATGATGGAGCATCTGCGCCATGACGGACAGGGCGACACGGATGACGCCTTTCACCCCGACCGTTTTTCCGGCAGTGACGGCCACCTCGCAAGGTTGATGGCGGCGCTCGACGTCACTCGCGACGCATTCTGCTACTACGATACGGACGATCGGCTGGTGCTGAGCAACCAGGCGATGATCGATATGTATACGGGGCTGGAAGACGTTATTCGACCCGGCGTTTCGTTCGAGGATTTGCTGCGCGCGGGAAATGAGCGCGACATCTGGTTCCGGGATGGGCTCGAGCCGGAAGACTGGCTTCAACAGGTGCTGGAACTGCGCCGAAACGAAGACACTTTCGAAAGCGTGATCCGCTTCAATGACGGGCGCTCGATCATGCACCGCGAAAAACGGATTGCCGATGGCGGGACGATCGGCATCTGCACGGACATCACCAAGCTCAAGCGCCATGAGGACGAGCTGGCAGCGGCGCTCGAGACCGCCAAGCTTGCCGAGGCCATTCTGGATGAACTGCCCAATCCGGTTTTTGCCAAGGACCAGGATCTCCGCTTCGTGCTCGTCAATCGTGCCTTCAAGCGCACGCTCGGCGTGGACGCCGATAATATTCTCGGCCGCCGTGCCGCCGACTACACGTCGCCGGAATTGGCCCGGAGTTTCGAGGCCAGCGAACGGCAGGTGCTCGATACCCATGAGGATTTCGAGGTTGAGGAGGATTTCGAGCAGCCGGGCATCGGCAAATACCGGATCGTGCGCAAGCATCGCGTGGAGACCGAGAGCGGGACACCTTACGTGGTCGGCGCCTTGTTCGACATCTCCGATATCCGCAAGCGCGAAAACGATGCTGAAGATGCGCGCCGGCAGCTCGCCGAAGTTCTGGAATCGCTTCCCGCCGGCGTCGTCATCTACGATCGCGACGATCAGTATGTGCTGGCCAATCGGAAACTGCACGAGGCGCTGCCGGCCATGGTGCCGGCCATGCAGCCCGGCAAGTCCCTGCGCGATGCGGTCGAACTGGCGCACGATGCCGGTTATTTCCGGCAGAGCGGCGACCCGGATCTGGACGCGCTCTACGACACGGACCCCGAAGCTTGGATCGAAGGCTATCTGCGGTCCTATCATGTGCGCCATCGAATATTCGAGCGCAGCCATGCCAATGGGCGCTGGTTCAAGGCGATCGACACGCGTACGGAAGACGGCACTTTCGTGGGAGTGCGCGTCGACATCACCGAACTCAAGCAGCGCGAGGAAGAATTGCACGCCGCGCGCGAGGAGGCGATTCTCGCCGACCGGGCAAAGTCGGAGTTCCTGGCCAATATGAGCCATGAGATTCGCACGCCGATGAACGGGGTGCTCGGCATGACCGAGTTGCTGGCCAAGACCGAGTTGACGGCCAAGCAGAAAACCTTCGCGGATATCATCCTGAAGTCGGGCAACGCCCTTCTTACCATCATCAACGATATCCTGGACTTCTCCAAGATCGACGCAGGACATATCGTTCTTGAAGCCGAGACCTTCTACCTCGGCGAGGCGGTGGGCGATGTGGTCACACTCATGTCCTCACGCGCGAAGGAGAAGGATCTCGAACTGATTGTCCGCGTGGATCCCGGAATCACGCGGGCCGTTGTCGGCGATGTCGGCCGGGTGCGGCAGATTCTGACGAATCTCGTGGGAAATGGTGTCAAGTTCACCGAAAAAGGGCATGTTCTGGTCAATGTCAGCGGCAGCAATACGCCGGACGGCGCGCTCGCACTCCAGTTCAGCGTCACCGATACCGGCATCGGTATTCCGCAGGAAAAACGGCATCTGATCTTCGACAAATTCAGCCAGGTCGACGCGTCGTCGACACGTCGCCACGAGGGAACGGGCCTCGGCCTTGCGATCACGTCGCGTCTGGTCGATCTGATGGGGGGCGAGATCGGCGTCGAGAGCGTCGAGGGACGCGGCTCGACCTTCTGGTTCACGCTGACATTGCCCAAGGCCGCCGGCGCCGCGCCCCAGCCGCTTGCGCCGAGGGAAGTCTCGAACGCTCGGGTTCTCGTCGTTGACGACAATGCCGTCAATCGGATGATTCTTGGAGAGCAGATGGCGCATTGGGGGTTCGATGCCTGTGTTGCACGCGATGCGCGGGAAGGGCTGGATGTGCTGCGCGTCGCGGCGGAGCTGGGCCTGCGCGTCGATTGTGTGGTGGTCGACTATCAGATGCCGGGCATGAATGGGCTGGACATGGTGGAAGCGATGCGGGCCGAGGCTCCGATCGCCCATATTCCGGTGGTGTTGCTCACATCGGTCGACCAGTCGCTTTCCGGCTTCGGCGCGCGCGAATTGTCGATCGCGTCCCACTTGATCAAGCCCGCGCGTTCTTCGGCGCTTCTGGAAGCGGTCATCGGCGCCATACAGAAGGCTGAGGTGCCGGCCGCCGACGCCCAGGACGGCACGGTGGCGCATCGCGATCCCGCACACACCGGCGAAGAGCCGGGCGATGTAGCCGAGGAAGATCTGATTGCGTCTGAGCCCGAGGCGCAGGCCTCCGCGGGCATCGATGTACTCGTCGCGGAAGACAATGAGGTGAATCAACTCGTTTTCCGCCAGATTCTGAGCGAGGCGGATCTGCGTTTCGAAATCGTCGAGAATGGCAGGCTCGCCGTGACCGCGCGGCAGCGCTGCAACCCTGGCGTGATCCTCATGGATGTCTCGATGCCGGGGATGAGCGGTGTGGAAGCGACGCGGGAAATTCGCCGGCTTGAGCAAGGTTCTTCTGCGCGGGTGCCGATTATCGGGGTAACCGCGCATGCTCTGAAAGGGGACAGGGAGCTTTGTCTGGAGGCGGGGATGGACGATTATCTTTCCAAGCCGATCAGTCCGCGGGCGCTTTTGGAAAAGATCAACTCCTGGGTGAAATTTTCACCTGCATTGTCGTCCGCAAAATGATCCCGGTGCCATTATTAAGAACCTGAAGAAAATCGATTTTCCCGTTCATATTCAACATTCTCATCCACTGGCGTGATCGCACCATTTAGAGAAAACAAGGCTCTCACTAAAGTTGAGATAATTGGTCGACATCGGCCGATTTTTTCCGGGCGGGTGGAGATCTCGCGGGCCATGGGTGATCCAAACGAGCCCCAACAGGATTCATCCGGGTTTTAGACCCAGCCAAGTGTGATTTGCCATTTTATATGGCGTTCCCCCGCCCGGCTTTTCGCGACGGTCTCCGCTGTTCCACCATATTGTGGTCGACATGCATTTCGTCATCCGTATGGGTATGACGGCCAATATAACGGTCGATCGAAGGCGCGCGGATTGGCATTGCTCTGCCGAAAATGTCTGGAGTTTTCGTTCGTAATCGGGCTGACACGTAACTGTCATGGAACTGTTACACAGAGTTGTTATTCCGCTCCCCGACGCCGAGAGGGCGTCTGACCGAATTCCGAACAGGGAGCTGTCTCCAATGAACAAATTCCTTCTTTCCGCTTCGGCGGCCACGATCGCCCTTGCCGGTGCGGTCGGTGCGGCTGCGGCCCGCGATCAGCTTCAGATCGCCGGTTCGTCGACCGTTCTCCCCTATGCCAAGATCGTCGCCGAGAACTTTGGCGAAACCTTCCCGAACTTCAAGACTCCGGTCGTCGAGTCCGGTGGTTCGTCCGCGGGCCTTAAAGAGTTCTGCAAGGGCGTCGGCGAAGCCACGATCGACATTGCAAACGCTTCGCGCAAGATCCGCGAAAAGGAAGTTGCCGCCTGCGCCGAAGCCGGCGTAACGGAAATTCAGGAAGTCCAGTTCGGTTACGACGGCATCGTCTTCGCTACGGATATCCAGGGTCCGGATTGGGCGCTCGAGCCGGTCGACGTTTACAAGGCACTCGCCGCCAAGGTCGCTGTCGACGGCGAGCTCGTCGACAATCCCTACAAGAAATGGAACGAGGTGAACCCGGACCTGCCGGACTGGGACATCGTCGCCTACATCCCGGGTGAAAAGCACGGCACCCGCGAAGTGTTCGAAGAAAAGGTTCTTGCCGCCGGTTGTGAAGTCGCCGAGGGCCTGAAGGCGGCCGAGGCTGCCGGTCTCGACGAAGATGCTGCCGAAAGCGCCTGCATTGCGGTCCGCAAGGACGGTGGCGCGGTTGACATCGACGGCGACTATACCGAGACGCTCGCCCGCATCGATGCCAACAAGACCGGCGTCGGCGTGTTCGGCCTCTCCTTCTACGAAAACAATGCCGACAAGCTGAAGGTTGCCACGATCAACGAGATCACGCCTACGGTCGAGACGATCTCCGCTGGCGAATACCCTGTATCGCGTCCGCTTCAGTTCTATGTGAAGAAGGCGCATATCGGTGTCGTTCCGGGCCTCAAGGAATATGTCGAGTTCTTCCTCGACGATCAGATGGTCGGCCCGGAGAGCCCGCTCGCCGACTATGGTCTGGTACCGGCTCCGGATGCGGAGCGTGACGCTCAGCGCAAGGCTTTTGAAGCCGGCGAGACCATGTAATCCGGTTTTCGCATGACGATGCAGGCGACAGAAGTCGCCTGCATTCGCTCTTGGTGGAAATGTTCTGAACTGAACGGCCGGCCTATGCCGGAGAGGGGGCTTCGTGGCCTGGGGACTTCTCCTTACCATCATCGTGTTCATCGGCGTCGTCGGTTACGTGCTTGGCAATGCGCGTGCCAGAAAGCAGAGCGCCGCTGCGACCGAGAAGCCGCATTCGCGGGCACATTATCACGGCTGGTGGGTGTTCCTGCTTGCGGTTTTGCCGGCACTGCTTTTCCTGGTGGCCTGGTCGGCTGGCAGCTATGCCTATGTGGATCGCGCCATCAGCGAACGCATGCCCACGCAGGCGGAAGACAGCGCCATTGCGAGCCGCTCACTGGCGTTGGGCATGGTGCGCAATCTCGCCGAGGGGCTGCGCCGGATCGAAGGCGATCCCGCCTTTGCTGAGCTTCCGACACGCTTCGAGGATCTGCGCCCGATTCTTGCGGAACGTGGCGTGGCCCTGGCCTCCGACACACAGGACTACATGATCCCCATCGCGACCGATCTCAACGCCATGCAGGACAATGCAGCGATGATCGGCACGGTGATCGCGATCCTGATGTCGCTGGGAGGCGCCTATCTCGGTTTGAGAAGCGTTCGTCCGCGTGGCCGCGCCAGAAACAATGTCGAGCGCGTTATCACCTGGGGTCTTCTGGCCGCTTCCACCATTGCCATTTTGACGACGGTCGGCATCGTTTTCTCGATGCTCTTCGAAACGATTCACTTTTTCCGCTCGGTGTCGCTGAGCAACTTCTTTTTCGGAACTGTGTGGGATCCACGCTTCGCCGCCGCCGGCGCCGAAGCGCAGGAGGGGCAGTTCGGCCTCATTCCGCTTCTGGCGGGCACGGTCTACATCGCTTTCGTGGCGATGCTGTTTGCCGTTCCGGTCGGTCTTATGGCGGCGATCTACATGGCCGAATATGCGTCCAAGCGGGTCCGTTCGGTGGTCAAGCCGCTGCTTGAGGTTCTGGCCGGCATCCCGACCATCGTCTACGGGTTCTTCGCCTTGGTCACGGTGGGTCCGTTTCTGCGTGATATGAGCGGGGCGATCGCCGGCGGGCCGGGCTTCATCCAGGCGCAGAGCGTTCTGACGGCAGGGCTCGTAATGGGCATCATGCTCATACCGTTCGTCTCCTCGCTCTCCGACGACATCATCACCGCCGTGCCGCGCACCATGCGCGACGGTTCGCTGGGGCTGGGTGCGACGCGATCCGAAACGATCAAACGGGTCATTCTGCCGGCGGCCCTGCCAGGTATTGTCGGCGCCCTGCTTCTCACGGCCTCGCGCGCCATCGGTGAAACCATGATCGTGGTTCTGGCCGCCGGCGTTGCCGCAAATCTCACGCTCAACCCGTTCGAGGCGATGACGACGATCACGGTCAAGATCGTCAACCAGCTCACCGGCGACCTGGAGTTCACGTCCCCGCAAACACTGGTGGCCTTCGCATTGGGCATGACGCTGTTCGTGCTCACCCTCGGCATGAATGTCTTCGCGCTCTACATCGTGCGCAAATACCGGGAGCAATACGAATGAGCGACGCTGTTTACAAAGGGGGCGATGCCCCCCGGGCAACCGCGCGGCGCGACATCGGCATCAAGAAGCGCTATGCAGCGGAGCAGCGCTTCCGGATCTACGGCATCATCGCCATCGCCGTCGGTATCTTCTTCCTGGCCGCGCTTTTGTGGTCGGTCTTCTCCAACGGCTATACCGCTTTCTGGCAGAGCTCGATCAATCTGGACGTGACCTTCGCCGAAAGCGTGATCGACCCGGACAATGAGCGCGCGACCGATCCGAACACGCTTCTGACCGCGAATTATCCGAAGCTTGCGGCCGACGCGCTCGTTGCCAGGCTCGGCATCGATCCGGAGAACCGCAGGCTCGTTCGCGAGGCGGGCGGTTTGATCTCAAACGGCGTACGCACGCAGTTGCGCGATATGGTGGTGGCGGATCCGTCGATCATCGGCACGACGCGGAATGTGTGGGTGCTGGCGAGCGGCGATGTCGATTCGGCCATCAAGGGGCAGGTCAATCTCGAGGTGGATGAAAGCCGCCGCAAGGTGTCTGACCAGCAGCTCGAATGGATCCGCACCATGGAGGCCGATGGCGTTCTGGAGCAACGCTTCAACACCGGTCTCTTCACCCGCGGCGCGTCGAGCCGTCCCGAAACGGCAGGCATGGGCGTCGCCATCGTCGGGTCGCTCTACATGATGCTGATCGTTCTGCTTCTGGCCCTGCCTATCGGCGTGGCCGCCTCGATCTATCTCGAGGAGTTCGCGCCGCAGAACAAGCTGACCGATCTGATCGAGGTCAACATCAACAATCTGGCGGCCGTTCCGTCCATCGTCTTCGGTCTTCTCGGCCTGGCCGTGTTCATCAACTTCATGCACCTGCCGCGTTCCGCCTCGCTGGTGGGCGGTCTGGTGCTGACGCTTATGACGCTGCCGACGATCATCATCGCAACGCGCGCCGCGCTGCGCGCCGTGCCGCCGTCGATCCGCTCGGCCGCACTCGGTCTTGGCGCCTCGCGCACCCAGACGGTGTTCCACCATGTGTTGCCGCTGGCCGCGCCCGGCATTCTGACGGGCACGATTATCGGTCTGGCGCAGGCGCTTGGCGAAACGGCTCCCCTGCTTCTCATCGGCATGGTGGCCTTCGTGGCCGATTACCCGACCACGCCGCTCGATCCCGCCACGGCGCTGCCGGTTCAGATCTACATGTGGGCGAACGAGGCCGAACGCGCGTTTGTCGAACGCACCTCGGGCGCTATCATCGTGCTGTTGCTGTTCCTCGCCGTGATGAACATCACCGCCATTATTCTGCGGCGGCGCGTCGAGCGTCGCTGGTAACGGAGTGGAAGGACATGAATATGCTCACGGATGCTGCTGTCGAAGACGCACTGGATGCGAGCCGAAAGCCTGATGCGCTCAAGATGCGCGGCGAAGACGTTTGTGTCTTCTATGGCGAGAAACAGGCGCTCTTCGATGTCAATCTGAACGTTCGCGAAAACCAGGTGACGGCCCTGATCGGACCCTCGGGCTGTGGCAAATCCACCTTTCTGCGTTGCCTGAACCGCATGAACGATACGATCGATATAGCCCGGATAACCGGCAGGATCACGCTCGACGACGAGGATGTTTACGATCCCAGGATCGACGTGGTGGAGTTGCGTGCCCGTGTCGGCATGGTGTTCCAGAAGCCGAACCCTTTCCCCAAGTCGATCTACGAGAACATCGCCTACGGCCCGCGCATTCACGGCCTGGCCGCGAAGAAGTCGGAGTTCGACGAGATCGTCGAGGCAAGCCTGCAGAAGGCGGGCCTCTTCAACGAGGTGAAGGACCGGCTGCATGAACCCGGCACCGGGCTCTCCGGCGGCCAGCAGCAGCGCTTATGCATAGCGCGGGCCATCGCGGTTTCGCCCGAGGTTATCCTCATGGACGAGCCCTGCTCGGCCCTCGATCCCATTGCCACGGCCAAGGTCGAGGAACTGATCGACGAATTGCGCGAGAACTACACGATCGTGATTGTGACGCACTCCATGCAGCAGGCGGCGCGTGTTTCGCAGCGCACGGCCATGTTCCATCTCGGCAACCTCGTCGAGGAAGGTCCGACCGACAAGATGTTCACCAATCCGGATGACAAGCGCACCCAGGATTACATCACTGGACGCTTCGGCTGACGGCGCGGCAACCGCATAGATAAGGAAACAGACCATGGGCGAGCACACAGTCAGCTCCTTCGATGAGGAACTCGGTGAAATCGACCGTCTCATCCGCGACATGGGCGATCTCTCCGGGGCGATGACGCGCGCTTCGACCAATGCGTTGCTCAACTCCGACACGGCATTGGCGCAACGCGTCATTTCTGACGACACGATCATGGATGCCAAGCAGCGCGATCTCGACGAGCGCTCCATCACGCTGATCGCCAAGCGCCAGCCGATGGCGCAGGATTTGCGCAGCGTTGTCGGCGCGATCCGCATGGCCGCCGATCTCGAACGCATCGGCGACCTCGCCAAGAACATCGCCAAACGCGTCGGCGCGGTCGGGCAAAGCGCCACGCCGCGCACGCTCGCGCATTCCATCGATGCCATGGCCGGTCTGGTGCTGCACCAGGTCGACGCCGTTGTCGAACATTATGTGAAGCGCGATGCCGAAGCCTTAATCCGGCTGCGCGACGAGGATGAGAAGATCGACATCCAGTACACGTCGGTTTTCCGCGAATTGCTGACCTATATGATGGAAGATCCGCGCAACATCACATCGTGCACGCATCTCCTCTTTTGCGCCAAGAATCTTGAACGCATCGGCGATCATGTGACGAACATCGCCGAGAATGCCTATTATGTGGTGACGGGGTCCCAGCTTCCGGTTCAGCGACCGAAGCTCGACGAAACACAGATGACGGTCGATTCCGATGCATGAACGGCCGTAGCACTGCCCGAGGAGAATGCCTGCCATGATTGCCCCCAAGGTCATGGTCGTTGAAGACGACGAACCGCTTTGCGTGTTGCTGAAGTACAATCTGGAAGCCGAAGGCTACCATGTCGAGATGATCTCGCGCGGCGATGAAGCCGAGGTACGCCTGCAGGAAAACGTGCCTGATCTTCTGGTCCTGGACTGGATGGTTCCAGCGGTCTCCGGCATCGAGCTTTGCCGCCGGCTGCGCATGCGTCCCGAGACCGAGCGCCTGCCGATCATCATGCTCACCGCGCGCGGCGAGGAAAGCGACCGCGTGCGCGGCCTTTCCACCGGTGCCGACGATTATCTGGTCAAACCGTTCTCGACGCCGGAATTCGTGGCGCGCGTCCGCGCGCTTTTGCGGCGCGCGAAGCCTGAAGTGCTGTCGACGGTCTTGTCGGTCGGCGACATTGTGCTCGATCGCGAATCGCATCGCGTCTACCGCCGCAAGAGCGAGATCCGTCTGGGGCCGACCGAGTTCCGCCTTCTGGAATTCATGATGCAACACCCGGGCCGCGTGTTCTCGCGCAGCCAGTTGCTCGACAATGTCTGGGGCGAGACGATCTACATCGATGAGCGCACGGTCGACGTCCATGTGGGGCGGTTGCGCAAGGCCGTGAATCAGGGACGTCTGCCCGATGTTATCCGCACCATTCGCGGTGCCGGTTACGCGATCCGCGAAGTCTGAGCTGTTGCCTGAACGTTTGAATGAAAAAAGCCCCGGTTCGACCGGGGCTTTTCGTTGGACACCGCCATTCGTTATTCGGTGGCGGTACGGTCGTGCCGCGCGTGCTCGTTTCGCGCCACTTCGAAGCTTGTCACCGGCTCGATGGAGGCGGTCAGCTTGCCGTCCGTTGTGACGTCCCATTCCAGAACTGCATCGTCATAGACGAGCGCCGGGTCGACATACACGCAGGTCGCCATCACACGTGGCGCTTCCGTTTCCAGCTCGCGCAACGATACGGGCCTTTCCGCCTCGCATTCCTCGAAGGTTTCGTAGACCGGTGTGGGGGCGGGCAACTCGCGGCACTCGGCCGTGTCGCCGGAGCAACCGACAATCAGAAGAAGCGCAGCAATGTGTTCCATGGCTTTCTCCTTTCATCATCTCCGCGAAACGGTAGCCATGGATGGTCCGTTTCTCCGGGTGCCGCTTTCGTTTACGAGCGCGTTCGCGTTTACCCGCGTCCTCTCAGCAGTCCCATGATGAGGGAGATCGCGAGCAGGGCGAGGAAAATATAAAAGAGGATCTGTGCGATGCCTGCCGAAGCGCCGGCAATTCCGCCGAAACCCAGTGCGCCGGCAATAAGCGCCACGACGAGGAATATAAGGGCCCAGTAAAGCATTCTGTCTCTCCGTTTAGCTATGCTGTTTAAACGTGCCCTTTCTGGATTTGGTTCCCTGCCGAAGATGCGGGACTACAAAAAAAGCCGCCCGGAGGCGGCTTTTGAGACATGGGCGCTGCTTTTCGGGTCAGGCCGCCGCGCGTGCCTGATGGTCGAAGAACAGCGCCTGGCTTATAAGCGCTTTCACCATTTCCGGGCTGAACGGTTTGGTGACCAGGAAGGTCGGTTCCGGGCGCTCGCCCGTCAGCAGCCTTTCCGGGAACGCGGTGATGAAGATCACGGGAACGGTCGCGCCTTCGAGAATCTCGTTCACAGCGTCGAGGCCGGAACTGCCGTCGGCGAGTTGGATATCGGCAAGCACCATTTTCGGCTGGGTCTTGGAGAACATCTCCACTGCCTGCTTGTGCGTGCGGGCGTTTCCGACAACCCGATGACCCAGACTTTCGACCATTTCCTCAATATCCATGGCGATGAGGGGTTCGTCCTCGATGATCAGGATATCCGTTGCGACCTGGCGGGAGATTTCCTCGCTTGCCTCCTTCAGCATCGCGTTGATGCCTTGAATGTCGGTTTCGAGGATCTCGGCGGCTTCTTCCGGGCGGAAACTCTCCACGGCAACCAGAAGGAACGCCTGACGTGGCCGCGGTGCGAGTGAGGAAAGATTGTTCGAAGCGTGCTGTTCCCATGCGGATGTGGGAGCGGTTTCCGGTACGGGAATATCCAGCGTTTCGAAAAGTGACGTGAACAGCCTGAAGAGCGCAATTTTGTCGGTCGACGCTTCGGGAAAGATGCTCGTATCGGCGATCAACGCTTCCAGCGCGGCGGCCACCAATGCATCACCGCTCGATTGAGAGCCGGAGACGGCTCTTGAAAAGCGCCGCAGATATGGAAGATGCGGAGCGATACGCGCTGACAAAGTCATGGATTTCAAGTCTCCCTCGTGACGTGGCAATGTTAACAACGTGCATTTATCCTGGTTGGAACGCCGGGCCGGCGAAAATGTTCCGTGGCGACGGAACGATTTCCGATTGGCCGCGTTGGGCCTCCAGCGAGACAGTGATGGTTCGGCGTCTCGGACGGCGCCGGGCCGATGGGAGGCAGGTTATATGGAAAAAGACAAGGCATGAACTACGGCAAAACCAATACCCGGCGGAGCGCGGACAAGCAGGGGAAGGAAAACGACCCGCTTGGGGCCAACTCCGAAATCGGGCGCAAGCTCAGACAATATTACGACGACTTGATCGCGGAAGACATTCCGGATCGGTTCAGCGACCTCCTGAATCAGCTGGAGCGGAAGAACAGTGCTGATACCGCCGGAAACAAGGATTGAATTCTATGAGTGTGTATCCTGGCTTTCGTGATGACCTTCTGGCTGCCGTGCCGAGTTTGCGGGCCTTCGCGGTTTCGTTGTCGAAGAATGCCGACCGGGCGGACGATCTGGTTCAAGAGGCGCTCGTCAAGGCATGGGACAAGCAGAACAGCTACCAGCCGGGCACCAATCTGAAAGCATGGCTTTTCACGATCCTGCGCAACGAATTCTATTCGCAGATGCGCAAGCGGAAACGCGAGGTCGAAGACAGCGATGGCGCGATCACCGGGCGCCTGTCCGTTCATCCCGCTCAGGAGGGGTCTGTCGATCTCAAGGATTTCCGTCGCGCGCTCGAGCTGCTGCCCGAAGATCAGCGGGAAGCGATAATCCTTATCGGCGCCTCCGGGTTTTCCTATGAGGAGGCGGCCGAAATCTGCGACTGCGCCGTCGGCACGATCAAAAGCCGCGTCAGCCGCGCCCGCGCGCGGCTGCAGGAAATTCTCGAGATTTCGGGTGAGAACGATTTCGGGCCGGACGCGATCTCGACCCAGATCACGAATTCGGTCTTTACCGCTTAATCCGCTCGGTCCCCGGCAACGGCGGGCGGCGAGCCGATCGCCTGCGCGAGCGCCTTGATGAGATCGCTGTCCTTATAGGGCTTTTCGACGATGGCAACGCCGTTGAAGGGTTCGAACACCTGATGATTTGCGGCGTAACCGGTCGCAAAAATGAAAGGTATATGCCGGCTCTGTAGCAAACGGGCGAACTCGTCCGTCCAGTTGTCGGAAATCTTGATATCGAGAATGGCCGTCGAGATCCGGCTCGTGTCGAGGACCTCCGGTCCGAGCGCGTCGAATGTCGTGACGGTCACGACATCTTCGGCGCCATATTCCTTGCACAGCTCTTCGATGTTCATGGCGATTAGAGCTTCGTCTTCGACCAGAAGGACGCGTGCGCCATCCAGAGTTTTCTTCAAATGGGCATCCTTCCGAAGCCAGAGAATCTGTTCCTCTTGAATTCTCATTAGTTGACTGAATTGTCATTAAAAAAAGACATGGCCGTTTGGTTTGCAGGAACCGGATGGCGCCGGGCGGCTTTCTTCTTTATAGGGGATAGGGGTTTAGCCGTGACAAAAGAACAAGAACTCGCTCACAACAGCCTGCCGTGTGAACAATGTCCTTTGCGAAAACGCGACGGTTTCCGCGATTTCGAGGAGGACGAGCTCGAATTTATGGGCCGTTTCAAGAAGGGCGATCTCGCGGTAAAGAGGGGTGCGACCGTACTGGTCGAGGGCGCGCACAATCCGCATCTCTATACGGTTCTCTCCGGCTGGGGCTTTCGTTACAAACTTCTCGAAGACGGGCGCCGCCAGATCGTGAACTATGTGATGCCGGGAGATCTTGTCGGTCTTCAGGGTAGCTTGTTGGGCGAAATGGAACATTCCGTCGAGGCGCTTTCGCCCATGGTTCTGTGCGTGTTCGAGAAGGCGGAGCTGTTCTCGCTCTACAGGAAATTCCCCGAACTTGCCTATGACATCACGTGGATTGCTTCACGCGAAGAATGCATGCTCGATGACAATCTGCTCACGGTCGGGCGGCGTAAGGCACTCGAAAAGGTCGCCTATCTGTTGGTTTTCATCCTCGAGCGCAGCCGGCAAAGCGGGCTGACGAAGAACGGAACGCTGGCGATCACTCAACAACATGTGGCCGATACGTTGGGCATATCTCTGGTTCACACGAACAAGACAATCGCCCGTCTTGTCGACCGGAAATATCTGAAGTGGGAAGACGGGGGTTGCAAGATACTCAATCCGGAGGCCTTGGCCGAATTGGCGGGCTGGACGGGCGGCTCAGGGGCGAAGCGGCCTTTTCTATAGGTGTGGGCGGCACGGGTTGTCGCTCCCGCGGGCGCGACTTGGCGGGTGCCGGCGGCTCGATGCCGGGGATAATGTTGCCGGCGATGGCATAAATGGTCAGCAGCGCCGGAATGGCGATGAAGCCGCCGATTGGCCCCCACATCCAAAGCCAGAATGCAATCGCGAGAAAAACGATGAACGGATTGAGCGTCATTCTGCGGCCGATCACGGTGGGGGTGACGAACTGCGCCTCCGTCGCGTTGAGTGCTAGATAGGTCAGGGGAGGCAGAAAACTCGCCGTCAGTGTGTCGAAGGTTGCCAGGCCCACGGCCAGGAGAATGACGGCCATCACCGCCGGCCCGATGTAAATCACGAAGTTGAGCAACGTCGCGATCGCCCCCCAAAGGGCCGGGGATGGCACGCCGAGAATCCACATTGCAATGCCGACGGCGATGCCAAGTCCGACATTGATGATCGTGATCGAAAGCAGATAGTCCGAAACTGCGTTCTCCACGTCGCGGAAGATATGGGCCACCCGCCAGCGCAGGCGGCGGTTGAAGCACAGGCGCAGAATGGTCGCGCGCGTTTCGTGACGGGTCGCGACGAAGAAATAAAGACTCGCGAAAAAGATCAGCAATTGTGCCAGAAGCGACGGCGCGAGCACGACGACATTCTCCATGGTCGTGTCCTCTTGCACCGCGACCGTGACGCTCGAGCCACCGGTGACGGAGCGAATCTGCCCCTGCAATTCCTTGATCGTCTCGAGCGGTTGCCGCAGGTTCGAAAGCTGCAGTTGCAATTTGCTCCATATCTGGGGCAGGCGGTCGGCCCAGGCCGCCAGGGGGGCTGCGATGGCCGTCAGGAAACCGCTGACAAGCGCGATGAAAAGCAACACCACCGCGATTGCCGAAATGGCCGGCCAGACGCCCAACCGGTCCAGCCGCGTTGCGATGGGGCCGAGCATCAGTCCGATGAAGACCGCAAGCGAGAAGGGCGCCAGCAGGAAACGGCCGTAATGCAGCATGATGAACAAGGCCAGTAGGCCCAGAAACAGGATCGAGAGTTGCGCGCTGTAGGACAGCGCGGTGTCGAGCGTTGTGATGTGCGAGCGTTTGCCCGGGCGTGTCTGGGGTGATTGATCCATGCAACTTTTCCGACGAGGTCTGAATGGAAAGCGCAAGCCCCGGCAAATGGTTCCTTGCAAAAGGGAACTTCACGGAATGTTTCGCGTTGGCCTGTGATCGAAACAACGGAGAATGCACAAATGGCAGCGACGGCAGCGAAATCCGCACGAGCCCAGAAAAGCGATGATGTGACGACGGGCGATCTGGAAAAAGACATCCAGCAGCTGCGTGCCGACATGACGCAGCTGGTCAATCATCTCAAGGATATGGGTGGCCAGTCCGGCGATGCCGCACGCAAGGCGGCGAGCGAACGCATCGAGCACCTGCGCGGACAGGGCGAGGCCGCCTTGAACAGTGTCAGGGATGGCACACACGAACTGGAGCAGGAATTGTCGCGCACCGTGCGCGAGCGTCCGTTCACTTCGCTGGCGCTGGCCGTGGGGGCCGGTTTCCTCATCGCGCTTGCAACGCGACGTTAGGCTTTCGCCATGATGGCAAGGCTTTTGGCCTCTCTGGCCGCCGGAGAGTTTTCCGGCGTGGTTCGGCGCCTGCGGGTCGCGACCATATTCTACGCGTTGGCCGCTTTTTTGGGCCTGTTCGGTTTTGGATTTCTGGTTCTGGCGGCTTTCGTCGCGGCGTCGCAACAATGGGGTGTCATAGAAGCCGCGCTCGGCTTCGGAATCGCGTTCGTGGCGATGGCCGTTGTCGTTCTCGTCGGCCTCAAAATATGGGGGCGGATCCAGTCGCGTCGGGCACGGCGCCGCCGCGTGTCGGATGCGGGTGTGCTGGCTGGCACTGCGGCTTTGACGCTGCTGCCGACGCTTCTGGCCCGAACCGGGCGGCTCGGCACCGTCGCCCTGCCGGTTCTGGCGGTTCTCGGCTATGCGATCTACCGGGAAAACGCTGGTCACGACCCGGAAGAAGACGGCTGACCGAGCGCAGATCCGGAACGGCGTCCCCGACACGGTCATGGAACTCTCTTCCGTCCCCGGCATTGATCGAGGGAAAGAACAGGAGCGGTGACCATGCCTGAGCAAGAGAAAAAGACAACGCCCGAGGAAGCCCGCCAGGGACGACGCGGGTTCCCTGTTCTGATGGTTCTGGTGTGCGGTCTTTTGCTGGCTGCCCTCGTCTGGTGGGGTGTCGAAGTCTACGGCATCATCCTCGACGACGAGCAGGCGATCGAACTGCCCGCCTCCGAAGATGAGCCGGCTGGCTGAACCGGCCAGCATTTCCCGAGCGTTTCAAGAAAGGAGAAACCCATGAGCGAAGCCGCTGAAGTTCTCAAGCCGAAAGCGCATGCGGAGAAAATGGACATCGGACTGTCCGATGCCGATCGCAAGGACATTGCTGCCGGCCTGTCGGAAATACTCGTCGACACCTATAGGCTGCTGATCAAGACGCATATCTATCACTGGAATGTGGTCGGCCCGCTTTTCCACTCGATCCATGTGCTGACCGAGGAACAGTACAACGCGTTGTTCGAGGCCACCGACATTATCGCCGAACGGGTGCGCGCGCTGGGCCATCATGCGCCCATTCTGGCCGGCAAGGGTGTCGATACGTCGATTGAGCTTCGCGCATCCGGTCGTTCTGCTCTCGAAATGGTTCAGGACCTGGTGGATGACCATGAGGAGGCCGTGCGGAAAATGCGCGCGATCGGCACCCGGGCCGACGAGAAGGGCGACCTTGTCACCGCCGACATGCTCACCGACCGGCTGACCTTCCACGAGAAGGCGCTCTGGATGCTGAGGGCGATCATCTCCGACTGAGGACGCTAATCCCGCGGCGGGACGAGCCCGGCCGGTTCATACCGGCCGGGCTTTTTTATTCTTGTGGGTCGTCGGTCCGAGGGGCCACCACGCGCAGCGCTCCGGGGTGAAGCCTGATCCGCGTTTCGTGCTGGAGCGGGCGCAGCTCGCCGTCGATGGCGCATTTGAAGCGTCGCCGTTTCGAACGGATGCGCACGGTCGCTTCCGTTGCCTGGTGGATCTCCACCTGCTCGTTCTTCCGCCAACGGCCGATCCCCATGTTCAAGAAGAAGAGAAGTATCTGGGCGCGCGTGCGTGCATGCGTGATGTAGATGCCGAGCTGACCGCCGTCGGGACGGTCGGAAAAGGGAAGGCGTTGTCCCTCGCCATAGAGGTTGTTGGTGATTGCCAGGCTCGATGTGGTGGCCAGCAGTTTTGACCCGGACATCTCGAGTTCGAGCTCGAGTTTCGGCGGGCGGAAAATGGTGACGAACGCCGCACGGACCGAAGCGGCGATCTTTCCCAGTCGTGAACGAAACGCCATGCGGTCGCGCAAGCGGATGAGCTTGGGATGCATGCCGATGGAGAGCTGATGCACGAAATATGTCCCGTCTGCATCGGCGATATCGACCTTCCGGACGGTGCCCTGGGCCAGGGCTTCCATGGCGGGACGCAGTTCCTGGGGAATAGCCAGGCTGCGCGCGAACAGGTTCATCGTACCGGCAGGCAGGATGGCGAGCGCCTTGTCCGAATGCGCCAGCAGGCTGGCAGCGAGCGAGATCGTGCCGTCGCCGCCACCGGCGAGAAGCATCTGCGACGTTTCGTCGTTGGCGGCTTCTTTCATGACCCGGACGATGTCTTTGCCCTCGCACAGTCTGATGTCGATGGAATGTCCGGCGGCCTCGAAGATGACCTTCATTTCGCTTGCGAGAGCTTCGGTGTCGAGGGTGCGGAGCGTTCCGCCATTGCGGTTGAGGATGGCCAGAACGTGCATTGATGTGTGCCTCGACGTTTTGCGGTATCCCGCTCATAAGGAACGGTCTGCGGAAAGGTTCCCTGCGAAGTTCGGCGAAGCTTTCGAAATGACGGCGGAACTAGAAACGAGGCGGCGCGTTTTAAGGATGCAAATGGCCGCGCAACGATCTTCCCTGGCAGGTTCGTTCGATGCGCGGCCTGTACAGAAACACTGCACATGGAGAGCTTATCATGTTCCGCAACCTTTTGGCGACCACCGCGATTGCAACGCTTGTCGCGACCGGTGCGGTCGCTCAGACCTCCACCGCTCCTTCCACCGGCGCACCCACGGCGGCTCCGACCGAGCAGCCCGTCGAAATGGTGGTGCGCGCCGAGGGTAATCTTGCCACAAATCTGATCGGCAAGTCGGTTTACAATGGCACTGGCGAGGAAGCCGAGAATATCGGCAAGGTGACCGATCTCGTGCTCGACGAAAATGGCGAAGTAAACGCGATCGTCGTTGGCGTTGGCGGTTTCCTCGGTATCGGCCAGAAAGAAGTGGCGCTTGAGTACGATCTCGCCGAATGGGCCGAACAGGATGGCGACCGTTGGCTGATCGTCGAGACCACGGCCGATGCCCTGAAAGCACAGGAAGAGTTCGACCGTTCGGCATATCAGCCGATGCCGGCCGATGCCGATGTGAAGGAAACCAAACCGGCTTCCAAGGACGACCTCGCGAATGCCCCGGTCGAGACCGAGGAAGGTGCTGGCGAGACGGCCATGGCCCCGGCCACCGACACGATGGGTGGCGGTGACGCCGCAACCGGCGACGACATGGCAGCCGCCCCGGCACCCGAAACGGAAGCGCCTGCGACGGGCGACGAAGCGGCCGGCGGCGATGAGATGGCCGGCACGGAAGCTCCGGCGGCGGGTTCTGACGAGACCGCTGAGGCCCCTGCGACCGAAGAGCCTATGACCGACGACACGCAGACTTCGGCCATTGATCGGTCCACGCTGGAAGAAATGCCGACCGATCAGGTCAGCACCGAACAGTTGACCGGCACCACGGTGTTCGGCGCCAATGAAGAGAATATTGGCGAGATCGGTGATGTGATCGTGTCTCAGGACGGTCAGGTCGACGCCATTATCGTCGATGTGGGCGGTTTCCTGGGCGTTGGCGAGAAAGAGGTCGCCATCGGCATGGACAATCTCGCCTTCATGACCGACGGCAACGACTCGCTCTATCTCTATACTGAGTTTACGCAGGAAGAGCTGGAGCAGCAGCCCGCCTACGATGAGGCCACCTATGGCGAGCAGCGTGACGAGATGCGGATGCAGATTCAATAATCTGCGCGTACCGTATCGAAAAGAGCCCCGTGCAATGCGCGGGGCTCTTTGTTTATCCAGCGTTGACAATGTGTTTGACTGTAGGCGCTTTCATTGACGCGCATTCGCCGCCATCTTGGTGCTAAGGTCGGTCGTGGAGACATGACGGCAAATGCGAAGGGACCGGCCGGATCGGAAAGGCCGGATCGGAAAGGATTGTCATGCTTACCCAGATCGAAGGCATTCATCACATCACCTCCATGGCGCGGGACGCACGGAGAACGGACCGGTTCATAACCGAAACCTTGGGCCTGCGCCGTGTGAAGAAGACCGTCAATTTCGATGCCCCTGACGTCTACCATCTCTACTATGCCAACGGCACTGGCCAGCCCGGCACCGTGATGACCTATTTCCCGTTCCCCGACATCGTGGCGGGCAAACGCGGTGTGGGCGAAGTGGGCGCGACGGTTTATGCCGTGCCGAAGGGCAGCCTGGATTTCTGGGCGCGGCGCTTCGAGGAAAGCGGTGTCGGCGGCCTTGTCCGCGAAACGCGTTTCGGCGATGCCCGTCTGCGCTTCGACGGTGCGGACGGCGACGGTTTTGCGCTTGTCGAAGCCGAGTCTGATGCACGGGAACCCTGGAGCGGCGGCGGCATAGCCGACGATGCGGCGATCCGCGGTTTCCACTCCGCCTCTCTGGTTTTGCGTGACCGTGGCGGCACCGAAGCGCTTCTTTCGTTGATGGGTTACAGGCCGCTTGCCGAAGAAAACGGAATCCTGCGTATGCGGCGTGGCGGCGGCAATGGGGCGGATCTGATCGATCTCGAAACCCATGCGGATGCGCCATCGGCGCGGCAGGGTGCCGGATCCGTACACCATATCGCTTTTGCCGTCGCCGACGACGCTGCTCAGCTTGCCGCCCGCGAGGCGCTAACCGCGGAAGGCTTCCAGATCACACCCGTGATCGATCGGGATTATTTCCACTCGATCTACTTTCGTGCTCCGGGGGGCGTTCTGTTTGAAATCGCCACCAACGAGCCGGGCTTTGCCAATGACGAGGACATGGCGCATCTGGGTGAGGCTCTGAAACTGCCCAGGCAGCATGCGCATCTGCGTTCCCGGCTCGAGGCATCGCTGCCGAAAATCGGAGGCTAGCTCATGGCAACCGACAATTATGTCCATCACCTGGCCTCGGCGGGGCCGGGAAAACCGCTCCTGTTCCTTTTTCATGGAACAGGCGGCGACGAGCGTCAGCTCCTGCAGCTGGGTGCGGAGCTGGCGCCCGGAGCCGGATTGGTGTCGCCGCGCGGCGATGTGAACGAGCAGGGCGCGGCGCGTTTCTTCCGCCGCACCGGCGAGGGCGTCTACGACATGGAGGACCTCGCGCGTGCAACCGTTCGGATGCGGGACTTCGTCGCCGCCCATGTGCAACGTGAGCGGCCGAGTTCCGTTCTCGGTCTCGGTTACTCCAACGGAGCCAATATTCTGGCTTCCGTCGCTTTCTCCGCGCCGCGGCTCTTCCATGCCGCGGTGCTTATGCATCCGTTGATCCCCTTTGCACCCGTTTGGGCCGACGGGGCGGTGACGACGCGCTTTCTCGTCACGGCGGGCCGGCGCGATCCGATCTGTCCGGAGCCTCTGACGACACGACTTCTGAGCTACCTTGAGGAGGCCGGCGCCAAGGCGCAGATCGAATGGCATACGGGCGGGCACGAGTTGCGTCCGAACGAAACCGCGGCGGCAGGTCGGTTCCTGGCGTCGTTTCTTGAAAGCTGAAAGGGCAAGGCATGAACGCGATCGAACCCATCACCATCGAAGACGGCGACAGCAAGGGCCGGTATGTCTACCGCGCCGGCGGTCACGAGGCTGAAATGACCTTTTCGAAGGTTGGCACGAGCCAGATCATCATCGACCACACAGACGTGCCCGATGCGTTTCGCGGGCAGGGTGTCGGCCTGGCGCTGGTGACGCGCGCCGTCGAAAACGCGCGTCGCGACGGCATCAGGATCCGGCCGCTGTGCCCTTTCGCCGCCGCCCAGTTTCGCCGGCACCCCGAATGGAGCGACGTGCTGGCGCGATGAGCGCAGCGCGACGTCTCACAATTCCAGGAAAGTCTCGAAACCGCCATAGATCATGCGCTTTCCGTCGAAGACGTCTTTCCAGTCGTCTCCCTGGAGGCGCGGATCGGCCATGACCGCCTTGTTGATTGCATCGCGTTCGGCGCGCGAGGGATAGACGACCCAGGAGAAGATCACCGTTTCGTCATCCTTCGCCTGCACGGCGCGCGGGAATGAAGTCGTTTCCCCGTATGGCACGTCGTCGGCCACGGCTTCCACATAGGCGAGCGCGCCATATTCCTTCCAGACATCTCCCGCGAGGCGGGCCATGTCCTTGTAGGCTTCGAGGTTGGCCTTGGGCACGGCGAGAACAAAACCATCGACATACGACATCGTCGTCTCCTTCGTTTCACCCCCGAAGGACGAAGGATACGAGCGATGTCCGACAAGTACAGCCGGTTTTTGCGAGCCGGTTTGGGTTGCGATGAAGGAAACGGCGCTCAGGCCGCTTCCTTCATCGCTTCCTCCCCCTCTTCTATGAAGGCCCGGTGCAGCGTTTTGACGGCCTGTTCGAGGTCTTCGCTGCGCACCAGGAATTGTACGTCCACGCCACGGCCGGTCTCCTGCGAGGCGAGCGGCTCGACACCGGCTTCGTCCAGCGCCTTGAGGCCGTTCAGCATAATGCCCAGTCCGGTCAGGTCGCGGCCGATGACCGACACCATGCTGGCACGCCGCGCGGTGATGCGGGCGGCGGGATAACGTTCGGCGAGATCGCGCTCCACGCGACGAACCGATTTCAGCGTCGCTTCAAGGTGGTGCACGATGGAGTTGGCGTTGGAGCTCTTGGAGACGATGCGCACCTTGTGGCGCGTCAGCGCTTCGAGGATCGCCGCATCGTAGCCCTTAACACCCACCATGTCCTGCTCGAAAAGCTCCAGCGAGGTAACCGGTAGGCCGGTGACCATCTCCACGCCGGCACTGGTGGCCGGCTCCGCGTCGATCAACGTCCCTGGATCCTCGGGCTCGAACGCGTTGGCGACGCGCAGCGGCACGCCTGCCTGGCGAAGCTTTTTGGCCGCCTTCGGGTGGATTGCCTCCATGCCCATATTGGAGAGCTGGTCGGCGACATCGTAATTGGTGCGGCCGATTTTGCGCACGTTCTCCGTGCCCACCAGGCGCGGGTCGGCGCTCGAGAGGTGGAATTCCTTGTGAATGATCGCCTCGCGCGCGCCGGTTAGCGCGGCAATCGTGGCGAAGGTTACCTCCGAATAGCCACGGTCGAACTCGCGCATGAGCCCTTCGCGGCACTGGGAATAGCCGGTGACGATGGGCAGCTCGCGTGAAAGATCGATCTCGTCGAAAGCCTGTTCGATCCGTTCGTTGAGGCTTGGCTGCGTTTCGTCGCGCCAGCCGGTCAGGTCGATAAAGCGCGCGTTGACGCCCTCGCGGCGCAGAAGCAGGGCCAGATTGTTGGCCGAGTGCGCTTCGCCCAGTGCCGACAGAAGCTCACGGATGGTCTGCATGTGCTCGCCGAGCTGGAAGTGCCCGTAGGAGCAGAGCCGTTGCAGGTCGATCAGGCAGCCGCGTGCGCCCTCGATGCGCTCGCGCACGAAGTCGTCGGCGGCGTGCCGGTCGGCAGCCTCGTCGAACATCTCCTCGTTGATGGTGTGCATGGCGCGGTTCACCGCGCTCAGGGCCTCCATCCAGCCATGCTCGTTGTCGGCATGGGAGAAAAGCGCATAGACGCCGGGCTCGCCCGATTTCTTGTGTTCCAGCAGCTTGTCCGTGATGCCGCCGAAGGCGGACACGACGAACACGCGGTTGTAGAGCGCCTCGCGCTTTCGCTTGCCGATCAGAATCGTGTCGAGCAGTTCGCGCGCGCGGCTCATGGAGGTGCCGCCGATTTTCTCGACGGTATGATGGCCTTGCGGCTGCTGAGCGATGCGGCCGTTTTCGGCCGCATCCATGGTTTGTCGATCAGTCATGATATCCAGTTTTGTTTCGGCTTACGCCAGTTTCCCGGTCTTGATTTCGACGGGGGTTGGCTCGCCACGCTCGGCGAGAAAATCGGGCCGGGCCTTTCTTGCGCCGAACGGTTCTGTCAGTCCGTTCGACAAGGCATTGAACACGAAGAATGCGTTGGAGCGTGCGAACGGCGTGATGTTGCCGTTGGAGCCGTGCATCGTGTTGCAATCGAAGAAGACCAGCGTGCCGGCATTGCCGGTGGCCGGGGTAATGCCGTGCTCGCCTGCAAGCTTGCCCAGCGCCTCGTGCGAGGGAACGCCCACTTCCTGCTTCTTGAGCGAGGATTTGTGATTGTCGTCCGGCGTCTCGCCGGCGCAGGCGATGAAATGCTTGTGCGAACCGGGCATCAGCATCAGCGGACCGTTCAACGCATCGTTGTCGGTGAGGAGCAGCGAGGCGGAAACGGCGCGCATCCGCGGCATGCCGTCTTCGGCGTGCCAGGTCTCGAAATCCGAATGCCAGTAGAATTCCTTGCCTGTAAAGCCCGGCTTGTAGTTGAGCCGCGACTGATGAACGTAGACCTCGTCTCCGAGCAGGAAGCTGGCGATGCCCGCAACGCGGCGGTCGCTGGCGAGACGGTTGAAGAGGGAGCTCTGTTCGGGAAGCTTGAAGATGGTGCGCACTTCGTTCGAGCCTGGCTCGGTAACGACGCTGCCGTCCATCAATTCACGCTCGCCGCCGCGCAATGCCGCGGATTCGGCTTTCAGCGCCTCGACCTCTTCAGCCGTGAAAATATCTTTGAGGATCAGGAAGCCGTCACGATCGAACTGATCGGCTTGCTGTGCTGTCAGCGGGGCGTCGGGCCGCCACTGGCTCCATACGGTCCGGTCCTGGCGGGGCAGCCAACGTTCTTCGGGCAGCCTGCTGGGGTAGGGATCCTGACTTCTTCGGTCACGTTCCTTAGACATCGCTGTCATGGTCGTTCTCCTTCTTCTTTCAGGGTTTTCGCCGGCGGATGCATGGCTCCGGGCGCCGCGCATCCGAATGGAGACGCGGCGCTTCGTCCTTAAGTGTCAGGCATCCTCCAGCGCATATGAGCCGTCGGCCTGATGCACTTCCTTTCCGGTCACCGGGGGGTTGAATGTGCAAGCCATGACCATCGGCTTGTCGGCGTCGGCGCGCAGGATATGCTTGTCGTTCTTGTCGAGCGCATACATCACGCCGGGCCTGATCTTGTGAACTTCGCCGGTCGCGCAGTCCTCGATGGACCCCGTGCCGTCGACGCAATAAACGCATTCAAGATGGTTCTTGTAATGCATGTTCAGTTCGGCACCGGCATGGATGGTGGTTATGTGAAAGGAAAAACCCATCTCGTCCGACTTCAAAAGAAGGCGGACGCTGTCCCATCCTTCCGAGAAGACGTGACGGTCGGTGTTCTTCGCCTCGTTCAGGTCGCGCACGATCATATTCGTTACTCCGCTGCGATTTTTGTGTTCTGGGTTGTCTCGGCAACGGCAGACTGAAGAATGTCCAGCCCGCGTGCAAACGTTTCCTGGTCGATGTTCAGCGGGCAGAGGATCTTCACCACCTCGTCATGCGCGCCCGACGTCTCGATGATCAGCCCGTCGCGAAAACAGCGCTTGCAGATGTCGCTGGCCGTTTCGCCGGAACCGACGTCGACGCCCATCATCATGCCGCGGCCCTTGACGCGGGCCTGCGGGAGCAGCGCCGCGATCTCGTTGAGGCGCTTTTCCAGATAGGCGCCGCGCTCGGCGACGGTGGAACGGAACGTGTCGTCCGTCCAGAATTTCTCCAGCGCCACACGCGCCGTGACGAAAGCGTGGTTGTTGCCGCGGAACGTGCCGTTGTGCTCTGCCGGGCCGAACACGTCGTATTTCGGCTTCACCAGAACGGCCGCGAACGGCAGGCCGTAGCCCGAAAGCGACTTCGCCATCGTGATGATGTCCGGCGAAATCCCCATTTCCTCGAAGGAGAAGAAATTGCCGGTGCGGCCGCAGCCCGCCTGGATGTCGTCGATGATCAGCAACGCGCCATGGGCACGGGCGATCTCGCTTACGCGACGCACCCATTCGCGGGAAGCAGCATTCAGCCCACCTTCGCCCTGCACGGTCTCGAGCAGGATCGCCGCCGGCTTCTCGACGCCGCTGGAAGGCTCGGAAAGCATGCGGTTCAAAAGGTCGGCGGTGTCGATGTCGCCGCCCATCGCGCCGTCATAAGGCATTCGCGTGACATGGTTGAGCGGAACGCCGGCGCCGCCGCGATGATAGCCGTTGCCGGTCGCGGCAAGCGCACCGAGCGTCACGCCATGAAAGCCGTTGGTGAAGGAGACGACGTTCTGGCGTCCGGTCACCTTGCGGGCGAGCTTCAGTGCGGCCTCGATGGCATTGGCCCCGGTCGGGCCGGTGAACATGACGCGATGGTCCATGTCGCGCGGGCGTAGGATAAGGCGCTCGAACGTCTTCAGGAACGCGGCCTTGGCGTCGGTGTGCATGTCGAGGCCGTGCGTCACGCCGTCGCGCTCGATATGCTCGATCAGCGCGGCTTTCATGTCCGGGTCGTTGTGGCCATAGTTCAGCGTCGAGCAACCGGCGAGGAAGTCGATATAGTCGCGCCCCTCGGCATCGGTCAGGGTCGCGCCCTGGGCCTTGGCGAACACGCTGGGGAAGCTGCGGCAATAGCTGCGCGCTTCCGACTCGCGTCGCGTGAAAATCTGTTTGTCGTCCGTCGTAACGGTCGTCATCTTTTTTCCTTCGGATTTTTTTCGGTCGTGCGAATTGGGATGCCGCCGTCAGGCGGCATCGTCGCTTCTCGCCTCGTCGGCACTGCGCAGGGAAACCCAGTTTCCGCGCATGTCCGAGGATGCTCCTTCGGCGAATTCGATCGTCACCATATGTTCGGTGGCGTGTTTGCCGTCGAAATGTGCATCCTTGCGGAAGTAAGGCTCGTGGCTCAGTTCACCGCCTCTGAAACGGGCCAGCGAGGAAAAAAGGCCCCAGCTCGCCTTGTTGTCGGAGGTGATGGTGGTCTTAAGTGCCTGCACGTTCTCGCAGGCTTCGCGGTCGAGCAGCGCGGCGAGCAGTTTCTTGCCCACGCCCATGCCCTGAACGCTCTGGTCCACGGCAACCTGCCAGACGAACAAAGTGTTGTCCTCGTCCGGCAGAAGATAGGCTGAAACCCAGCCGACCAGCGCTCCGTCGCTGGTCCTTTCGGCGGCGATGCAGGTGTCGCCGAAATGGTCGCATTGCAGCAGGTTGCAATAGAGGGAATTCTCGTCGAGCGGCTCGCAGGACTGAATGAGCCGCCAAACGTCCGCGCCGTCTTCCTTGCGCGGGGGGCGATAGACAATTTCAGGCGATCGCTTGCGTACAAGCTTGATGTCGGTACTGGCCATTGGTCTCCTCATAGCGCGCCGGATATTATGACTATCGAAGGATATTTCAACCGCTAGAATCAAAATTGGTTCCGTTATGGCGCCAAACGCCTGATAATCAAAAGATTCAGCACGAAATTTTATTCGCTAATCAAATTATATTTTCTCTGCTATCCATGTGGATATGGAGAGCGGCGTCGAAGAATCGCCCCTTCGGCCTCCGGATTTGGGGAATCGCGGCATGGAAGATCGTACCGAGACAAGCCTGATCGCGCTGCGGCGCATCCTGCGTGCGACGGAACTGAACGCGCGTACCCTGGCGCGTGCCACGGGTCTGACCACCCCCCAGTTGATTGTGCTTGAGATCGTTGCCGCCGCCGGGCGTGCCACGCCGAAGGACATTGCCGGGAACGCCGGCGTCGGGCAGGCCACTGCCACCTCCCTTGTGGACAAGCTGGAGGCGCGGGGGCTTGTGACGCGTACGCGCAGCGAGCGCGACAAGCGTGTCGTATGGGTGGCGCCGACGGAGGTCGGCCGGGCCCTGCTCACCGCCGCGCCCGATCCCTTGCAGAAGACCTTTTCGGAGCAGTTTCAAGCGCTGCCCGACTGGGAGCAGGGCATGATCGTCGCCGCGCTGGAGCGTGTCGGTGCAATGCTCAATGCCGGCGCTCTCGACGCCGCGCCTCTGCTGGATGTCGGCGCGGTGGACCGCAAATAGGAGAGAGCGAGAGAAGCGCATGCGCAAACCGTCGATGCAGCGGGAATGGCTGTCGGATATTGTGGAAAGCCTTCCTTCCCTGATCTTTGTCGCGCTGTGGCGTAGCGGAACCGATCAAGAGATCGCCGGCTGGATTGGTGTGGCACTCGCTGCCTGTGTGCTCGTTGGCTTCCGGGTCTGCCGCCTGCGGTTTCACCCGGTGCTTCTCGGCATAAACGTTCATCTCCTGTTGATCACCCCGTTGATCGTGGGGCTGTATCGGTTCGGTATGGCGGCCTGGAGCGACGCCATTGTCGCGGTCGCGTACAAGGGCGTCTTGATCACCGTTTTTCTGACCGGGTGCGCGCTTATGTTTACACGCGGCGGCTTCATCGGGGTTGCCGGAGCGCGGGGCGCGCGCTGGCCGTATTCACTGGCGCTTCTGCTTGCATCGGCCGCGGCGATCGTGTGGTCGTTCCTTCTCGCCGACGGGGGCGCGCTTGTGACGGTTGCGCTGCCGGTCATGGCGCTCTTTGGGCTGCGACGTTTTCTGATCGCGCGGCTTGCCGATCGCACGGGGGCGGTTGGCGGCCTGGCGCCGCTCGGAGCCGGCGCGGCGTTGGGTGCGGGCTCGGTGGACGATTTCTAGAGCGTCGGGCCGAAAAGTGGACGCCGGTTTTCGGTCCAATGCTTCATCGTAGCTTGCCGACAAACTCCCGGACCTCGTCATTCAGACGCTTGAGCTCGGCTTCCGCCCCGCTTCTCTTGTCGTCGAGCTCGGCGATCCGGTTCTCTTGTTCCTGGAGCATGCGTATGTAGCGCTGACCGAGCGCGCTTTGCCCGGGGACCGAACCGAGATTGTCGCGGATGCGGGCTTGGTCGTTCACGGTCCGCTCCAGCGCCTGCTGCACTTCGCTGACAGCGCGTTCGGCGGTCGACGCCTCGCGTTTGAGTGCGGCAAGCGCCGTCAGCCTCTCCCTTGTCTCGCTGTCGGCGGCCGAGCCGGCCCAGGCGAATATCGCGTCGGCGCTGGCGTCGACAAGAGCGAAGCGCTCCGTGCGGCTGCGTTCCATCACGGCTTTCACGGTGGATGTGCCGCCAGCGTTCACCGTTGCGCGCAGGCGATAATGTGTCGGTGTGGCGCTGTCGAGCGAGGCCGAGCTCATCTGCCATCCGTCGCGGCGCGGATGTTCGATCAGGATGGTGCGTTCGGCGTCCGTGGCACCCTTGATTGTGTAGTCGGTGGCGTTTCGCGAAACCGTGGTCGTTCGTAGGATGCCGTCGGCTATGGAAACCGCGCCGACGATTTCGTGCGGATTCGTCTGCATGGTGATTTCGACCTTGCGATCGCTGGCGAAACTCGCCATGCGGCTTTCGCCGGCGGGTATGCCCGAAAGCTGGGCGTCGCCCACATAGCCGCTCACCGCCTCGTAAACCGTGACGATGCCGGGTGGCAGGCTGGCTTCGGTATCGTTTCGCAGAAACACGGCCGCGACCGGATGAATCTCATTGCGCTCAGGCTGGAAAACGGAGACGCGCTCGGCCTGAATTTCGGCATCGACGAACGGCACGGAAAGGCTTTGTCCCGCCGCCAGGTCGATGGCATTGGGCAGATGATAGGTGGCGCTTGTCTCGCCTTCGCGCGCCTGGCTCCGGTTGGTCGGTTCCGAGGGCGATGCCAATGCCAGATCCGCCCGGGGCGCGGGCGATGCGGCATGACCGAAAGCCCGGGCACGCCGGGGCGCGGCATCCATCTCCGCCGTTTCAATGCCGGCCGCGTCGTCGCGGCGGGGCGGTGCCGCATTGCCTGCGGTCACGGGGATTTCCGGGCGCTCGCTCCAGTAACGCTGGTGTAACCGTTGGGCGAGCGTGACGGGTGCGCCGGAAGACAGCGTCAGGTCGATGGCTTTCCAGTCCTCGCCCGTCGCGTTTTCGATCACGGCCCATGCTTGAAGACGCGTCGTGTTCGCACTGTCCGAAACGAGACGATAGGCCGTTTTCCAAACGGGCGCTGGCACCACGTAGGAAACGGCGATATCGCGCTCGCCGGTTCCCGACAGCGCGATCGCCACCGAACGGATGGCATCCGTTCGACCACGCCCGCTGACCTGCGCGGCCTGGCGGAGTTTCTCGCGCATGGTTTTGTCGCGAATCTCGAGTTCGGTGTCGGTTCCAAGCTTCAGGATTTCCACCGTGCCTTCTTCTGTCATCACCGAAAGAACGCGTTCGGTTCGGGGGGCGGTTTCGCCGCCTGTCTGCTGTGTATCCACACCGAGGATCATGCCCTCGACCGTGCGCCCGCCGGAAGTGGCACGCACGGAGACGCCCTGCAGCGCGGCGGCCAGCGCCGGCACGGACCCCATTTCCACGGCGTCGAAGGGCAGACGCCGAAACGTTTCCTCGACCGGCGACAGCCCGTCGAGCGTCACCGCGCCGATCGTACCCGCCGGATCCCGCACCACGAGGCTTTTCAGGAAATCGTCCACCTGATCGAGCGGAATATCGATGTGCAGCGTGCCGTCTCCGTCGACGCGCGCGGAACGCCTGATTTCGGCGAGCCCGCCGGAGGACAGCGTGATCGTCTCGATACGCCCGCTATCGACAATCTCCGCGAATGCGGGCGTCATGGCCGGTGTGAGGGCAAAACAGGCGCCGAACAGAGCGGCGCGTGCAATCTTCCGGTTCACGTCACGGGATGGGTTCGCTGTCACGTCTTGTCTCCAAAGTGCTCCGGGGAAATCCCGGTAAGGGCCCAAACGAATCTGCATTAGCAGTCTATCCGGATCGGAACGTGGCGCGACAGGGGCGAAGATCGGATCGGGCCCCGCCGCTCCCGTCAGCCCATCGGCAGGTCCTCGAATTCGAAACCGGTCGAAATCGTTTCGTTATGGCGCCGTCGCGCCCCGCTTTTCGGCAACCGAGCGCGAGTTTCACGAAATCGCCCCTTGTTTCGTGGTTGAAAAGGCGGATGTGCTGCATGCAATACGGCCTGGCGTACGGTGAGCGTTTGCTAAAAATTCACCCAAACATCAAAAATGCATCCCACTTTTTGCTTCATCTTCTGGAATCTGTTCTTTCATGTGTTTCAACTTGCGCGTGGAGTTGGGCGCGCGAAGCCGCAAGGTGCGGGAATGCCCGAGCGAAACGCAATCGGCTTTGCTCGCGCGGCCATTCTGGTGGCTGTCTGTCAAGCCGGTCCCGATCCCTGGCCCAGGCGGGAAATCACGAAGGTCTGGTGCAGGTCTTGAGCGATTTCGCGGGAACCGGCAGTGGCGATTACGGCCATCTTAAACAAGGGTGCGCTGCATGCGCCCCAGACACACCGCTGTTTCTTTCAAGGAGGAGCCCACGATGATTCGTGCAATGCTGACCGCCGCAATCGTTCTGGCCACGCCGGCGTTCGCGCTCGCGCAGGACGCGTGCTACGACAACGCCGACACGCAGGCGGCGATGGACGAATGCGCCAATGCTGCATTCGAAAAGTCCGATAAGAAGCTCAATGATCTTTACAAGCAGATCGAAGGTCGCCTGCAAGGCGACGCCGATACGAAGAAATTGCTTGTTCAGGCGCAGCGCGACTGGGTGAAGTTTCGCGATGCGGAATGCAGCTTTCAGACTGCGCAAGCGGCCGGAGGAAGCGTGATGCCCATGCTCGTTGCACAGTGCATGGATGGCTTGACGCAATCCCGCATCGACGACTTCGCGGGTTATTTGAATTGCGAGGAAGGGGACATGGCTTGCCCTGTTCCCATGGCGAACTGAAGCCCGCAAACCCGTTGCCGTACGGGTGGCTTCCATCGCCGCGCACTTCGTTCGCCTGATTTCGGCTGCCCCTCGAACGGGCAGCCGGTGTCCTGGGAAGCTGAGGGCGGGCTGCGAAAGCCGACGTGAAGCAGGCTGGGTCCGAAGGTGAATCGTCCCCTTGTGTCGCTAAGATCGC
>NZ_CAJXGF010000028.1 GCF_913053745.1 uncultured Nitratireductor sp. | reverse complement strand
GGTCGCACATCAGCCGCACGACGTCGAGGTCGTGCGAGACGAAGAACAGCGCAATGCCGTGCTTGCGGCGGAGCGCATCAATCAGCTTCAGGACGTTCGCCTGAACCGAGACGTCGAGCGAGGCCGTCGGTTCGTCGAGCACGAGCAGGCGCGGATCGGAAATCAGGGCGCGCGCGATCCCTGCCCGTGCCTGCTGACCGCCGGATAGCTGGTGCGGGCGGCGGCCGAGAAGCTCCGGCCCGATGCCGACCTCGCGCGCCACCGCCTCGACCCGCGCCATCGTCTCGCCCTTGAGGCTCAGGCTGCCACGGCCGAGCGCGATGTTGCGCGCCGTCGAAAAGGCCGGGTTCATGGCGTCGCCGGCAGTCTGGAAGACGAGCTGGATGGCGCGGCGCGCCGGATCACGGGCAAACCGGTTCGCCGGGACGGCGCCGACATCCCGCTCCTGAAAGCGGATCGTGCCATCGTCCGGATCGACGAGACGCACGACGAGGCGGGCAAGCGTCGACTTGCCGGATCCGCTCTCGCCGACGACGCCGAGACTTTCACCTTCGTCCACGTGAACGTCCACGCCATCGACGGCATGCAGCATGCGCCCCTTGCCCACCGGAAAGAGCTTGCGCAGCGCCGTTGCGTCGAGAAGGCGGGTCATCGCGGCACCCAGCAGGCGGTGCCGTGACGGCCGGCGTCGAAAACCATTTGCGGACCTTCATCACGGCAGCGGGCGATCACGCGGTCGCATCGGCCAGCGAAACGGCAGGCCGGAACGACCCCGTCGAGGTCCGGAAGACTTCCTGCTATCCCCTTGAGATCGCTGACTTCCGTCGCATCGGCCGGGGTCGCTCCAATCAGGGCAGCGGCGTAAGGGTGGCGCGGCGCGGCGAAGAGCGACTCGGTCGGCGCCTCCTCCACGATCTGCCCGGCATGCATGACCACGATGCGCTCGGCATAGGCGCGGGCGAGCGCCAGATCGTGGGTGATGAACAGCGTCGCCATGCGGCGCTCGCGGGCGTGGCCGAGCATCAGGTCGAGGATCGCGGCCTGTGTGGTGGTGTCGAGGCCGGTGGTCGGCTCGTCGGCAATCAGCAGCGATGGATTGCCGGCGAGCGCGATGGCGATCATGACGCGCTGGCACATGCCGCCGGAAAGCTCGCCGGGATAGGCGCGGGCGCGCATTTCCGGCTCGGGGATGCGTACATCGGCGAGCGCGCCGTGGACGGCTTCCGTGAGGCGCGCACCCGCCAGGCCACGATGCTCACGCAGCACGTCGGCGATCTGCCGACCGATGGTGCGCGAGGGATTGAGCGCGGCGCGCGGGTTCTGGAACACCACGCCGATTTCGCGCCCGCGCAGGCTCGCCCGGGCACGCGGACTGCCGCCGGCAAGGTCGACGCCGCCGAATTCCATGCGCGAGGCCGAAACACGCGCCGCCGGGGTCAGGATGCCGGCAATGGCATGGGCGAGCAGCGATTTGCCGGAGCCGCTCTCGCCAACCAGCGCCATGATCTCTCCAGGGGCGAGTTGAAAACTCACGCCCTTCACCACCGGCCGCGCACCGAAAGAAATCTCCAGATCATCGACTTCAAGAGCTGGCGTGCGTTCTGTGCTGGCTGTCATCTCAGATAACCTCCTTCGAGGTGGTGGACTTCGGATCCAGCTCATCGCGCAGAGCGTCGCCGAGGAAATTCACGCCAAGGAGCGCAACCGAGATGCAAAGCCCCGGCAGCAGCCCCAGCATCGGGTAGCGCATCAGATGCGCCTTTGCTTCCGCGAGAATATTGCCCCAGCTGGGCTCCGGTGGCGGTACGCCGAGGCCGAGGAAGCTCAGGGCGCTTTCTGCCAGCAGCACCCAGCCGAACATCATCGTGCTCAACACGATGAGCGGCGCAATGCAGTTCGGGAGCACATGCACGAGGAGTGTGTAGAAGCGCGAATTTCCCATGGTCGTCGAAGCCTCGACGAATTCCGACTGGCTGACGGAGAGCACGGAGCCGCGCACCACGCGTGTGACGGCGGGGAGATAGGCCACGGAAAGCGCCAGGATGACCCCGTAGCGATTCGGGCCGATGATTGCCATCAGCCCAAGCGCGATAAGCAGCCCCGGAAAAGCCATGAGGGCATCCAGAACAACGATGAGAAAACGGTCGAACCAACCGCGAAAATAGCCTGCGGCCGCACCAAGCAATGTCCCCAACACCACCGGGATCAACAGGGTGGAGAACCCGATGGAAACGGAAACCCACGCGCCACGCATGAGGCGTGACAGAATATCCCGACCAAACATATCGGTGCCAAGCGGATGTGAGAGGGAGCTTTGTGCAAAGCGGTTCAGCAGGTCGGACTTGAGCGGGTCATGGGGCGTATAGAAGCTGCCCAGCAGCGCCACAGCCAGAACGAGGCTCACGAGGACTGTTCCGGCCAGTCCGTTGGCTTTCCCCAAAATACGTTTCGCGAAGCTCATGAAAGACGCACCCTTGGGTCAAAGAAGGAATAGGCGATGTCGACGATGAGATTGGTCAGCACATAGACCGCGGCGATGAACAGGAGTGCTCCCTGCAGCACCGGATAATCGCGGGCGTAGATGGAATCGACCAGAAGCTTGCCGAGGCCGGGCAGCGTGAACACCGTCTCGGTCACCGCTGCGCCGGCCAGAAGACCGGCAAGCATCACGCCGACCATGGTGAGGGTCGGCGCGAATGCGTTCGGAAACACATGACGCCACAGGACCTTGCGCTCAGGCAGACCCTTGGCGCGGGCATGCGTTATGTAATCCCTGCCCATGATTTCAAGGCTTCCCGCACGCATCATGCGGGTGAGAACCGCGATCTCCGAAAGGGCCAGCGATGTGACCGGCAGGATGAGATAGACCATGCCTCGGCCCAGATCGTCGCTGATTGAAACGAAGCCGACGGTCGGAAGCCAGCCCAGTATCGCCCCGAACAGCACAAGAAGCATCAGCCCGACCCAGAAACTGGGCATGGAAAGCTTGAGGATGGTCAGGAAGACGATGGTGTAATCGGTCCGGCTGTTGTGGCGGTGCGCCGCGAGAAGGCCGGCAGGGATCGACACCAGAAGAGCCGATCCCATCGCCAGAAGAACGACTGTCGCCGTCACCCCGAAGCGCTGCCACAGGAGGCTGCCCACCTCCTGTCCCGTCATGATGGAGGTTCCCAGATTGCCGGAGAAAACCTCACGAAGCCAGACGACGAACTGCACCGGCACGGGCTTGTCGAGCCCCAACTGGCTGCGCATCTGCCGCAGGGTCGCCTCGTCATCGATGTTGCCGCCCAGCATCATCAATGCCGGGTCTCCGGGCAGCGCCCGAACCAGCGCGAAGATGATTACCGCCACGATCACGAATGTGGGGATGGACATCAGCACGCGCTTGAGCACGAAGGTGGGCATGGTTTTCTCCCTGACCCCTTGTCAGTCTTTCACTCTGAGCATCCAGCCGCGCAGCAGCCCCGCCCCCCAGTTTTCATACCCTTCGACCTTGCTCGACATGCCGGTGAAAAGGGTGCGGTGTCCAAGCCCGATCGCCGGGACCTCCTCGATGAAAGCCTGGTGCAGTCTGTCGATGATCGCCTGGAGCTCTTCCGGGTCGCCGGTCCGCAGGGATTCGTTCATCATCGCCACCGCTTCCGGGTTCTTCCATGCCTTGCGGTCGGCGTCTCCGGTGAACATCTCGAAGCTGAGCCCGGCGTGCAGGCGCGGCGAAAAGGTGAAGCTCTGCATCTGGTAGCCGGAGCCGTTGCGATAGGCTTCCAACTGGCTGCCCCACTCGACCACTTCGAGCTTCGCATTGATGCCGGCATCCATCATCATCGCCTGCGCCATCAATGCCCGCTCGTAGTAGGCGCCGTTGCGGCGGGTTGCAAGGATGGTGATTTCCTCTCCGCTGTAACCGGCTTCTTCAAGCAGCGCCTTGGCCTTCTCAACGTCATAGGTCAGATATTTGGCCTGCACGTCGGTGTAGTTGGCCGACATTGGGGGCACCGGCGATGGCGAGGCCTTGCCGAAGCCCTCGGTGATGGCTGCCATGATGCGTTGTGGATCGATCGCATGCGCCATGGCGCGGCGGATGCGAACATCCGACAGCACCGGGTCGTCGGAGTTGAGCAGGTAGGTGTCCCAAACGGCAGATTCGGCAGCGTCGACGCTGAAGTCCGGATTGCCTTTGAGTTCTGCCGCCGTCATGGCATCGATAGAGACCAGATCGAGATCGCCTGCGAGCAGTGCCGTCTTCGATACCGCGCCTTCACCGACGACTTCCCAGCGCAGAACGTCGACCGTGGCGTTCTTGCCACCACCATAGCCATCGGAGGCACCTTCGCGGCTGGCGTAGTCCTCGAAGCGGTTCAGTTCGACATAGCGTCCCGGAGCATGATCTCCCATCATGTAGGGACCGGTGCCGATCGGCTTGTTCCAGGTACCGTCGGCGTTGACGGAATCGGGATGGAGCACGGCCATCGAACCGCAGTCGAAACGAGCCATGGTCGCCAGAAACACGGCATAGGGTTCGGCAAGCGTGATGACGAAGGTGTCGTCCCCTTCTGCCTTGGCGGAGGTCACCTCGATATTGTTCTCACCATTGAAAAAGTTCTTGCAGTGGGACTCCGAAGCTTCCCCCGCGAGCCGGTTCCAGGACCATTCCACATCCTTGGCGGTCATCTCCTCGCCATTGTGAAACTTCACGCCTTTTCTGAGCTTGAACGTATATGTGCGGCCGTCTTCGGAAATCTCGTAGCTGTCGGCCAACATGGGAATGATGCTGAAGTCGTTCGCATAGGTCACGAGCCCTTCGATCATGTGGCCGTGGACGTCGTCCGTATTGCCGTCGCGCGTGACGCCCGGATTGGTGCCGCGAATGTCTGCGTTGAGCGACGTTTTCACCATGCTCTGGGCCATCGCCGGGGCGATGCCGCCAAGGCCGACCGCTGTTGCAAGGGCAATCAAGCGGGCTTTTCCTGCTCTTTGTTTCATCTGTCGTTCCCTCTTGTGTTGTTTATGGTTTTCGTTGTCACTGAAGCTGGTAGTGCTCCGTATTCCTGGAAGCGTAGGGCAGCTGGCGCACCCGCATTTCTCCCGCGCCGGCATCCATAAGGATCATTGCCACAGTGGCGGAGAGATAGGCGTTGGTTTCGCCTTCGTTGCCCTCCGGCGTGCGAATGATGCCGCGCGGTGAACCAAAGCGGTCGTCAAGCGCGTGTGCGAGCGTGTCCAGATCGTGCCGTTCCTCCGGCCCCTCAATGAGCTGACGCAGGCGTCGGTCACGAAAGAGAGTGTCTGCACCACGGGCAATGCCCCTGTCGCGCTCCCGAATCCGTGCTTGAGGCGTGACGAAATGGTTGGAGTGGGTCAGGCACGCTCCGTCGGGGGCCTGCCAGTAAATTTCGTCCGGAGTGGTTTCGAAGTTCAGGCAGTCGCCGCTGCGCGCGCAACTGATCGTCATGTTGTTGGAAACCGTTCGCGGCAGGCGATAAAGCTCGGTCAGGGCCTGGGAATAGCCGCCTGCCTCCAGAACGCGCCGCCGGATGACGGAGAGGGGAATCCCATAAGGGCGGGTTCCATCCTGCGCGCTGACGAGATTGTTTCCTGTTATGGCCACGCCCTGATCGTTGAACCCGGCCCGCGCGAGGCCTCCGGCTTCGACATAGGTGAGAATGTCCGGGTGCCGGTCTGAACGGATTTTCAAAACAACCGTGCTTTCGGCGCATTCCGGCAGCCAGTCCCAGTTCTGAACGTGCAGAAGGCGACCGTTTTCGGAGAGACCGGGGAGCACAACGGCAGCCGTGCATCCATCATCGAGTGAAGCGGTGTCCTTGGGAGCCTGCGCATGGAGATTGATGATCTCGCTCCGGCCATTGATGACCAGAACCTCTGCAAGTTGCACTCCCGCGCCCTCGGCTATGCCGCGCAGCTCTTCGACTGCGTCTGGAACCTGAACGGCGAGCGCTTCGCACAGACGCGCCGAGTAGCCAAGGACACTGTCCCAGCCGAGTTCGTGCTGCCGGAACAGATCCTGATAGACGGCGAGCCCATGGCGCAGTTGCACATCGGCCTGTCGTCCGTAGGAAAGGCCACGCTCGAAGGCCGGACCTTCGATCTCGACAAGCTTGGGAGCGGCCACCATCAGCGTGCACCCGGCGTTGACAGGCGGTCCCTGAGCACGTCGGTGAAGAAACGCTCCACATAGGGAAAAACGCCCATCATGTCGTGTGCGACACCTGGTGCCGTGTCGTACCAAACGTCAATACCGCGCGCATCCAGACTATCGCGCAGGGCGTACAGGCGGTGATTGCGATTGCGGCCGGCGCTGTTTGCACCGGGAATGTATTTGGGCGAATCTTCCGGAAAGGTGATTTCCCATTCCTCGGTGTCCAGCGCCCCGACCGACATATGCACCTTGACGTCTTTCAGGGCTGCGAGGTCGATTTCGCGCCCGAACACACTCCTGAAATTGCGAATACCCGGCCACCAGTCCATCGTTTCATCAAGAAGCGTCACCGACCCCGGTGCACCAATCGAGACAGCCTTGAGGCGCTCGGGATGCAGGTAGAGGAAGCGGTGGGTGAAATGGCCACCGCCGGAAAAGCCGAACAGCATGAATTTCCCGAAACGGCGGCTGATGAGTTCGCCGGCCTGCTCGACCATGGCGAGCAGAACCTCATCATACCGGATATCGCCCTCGACCATGTATTTGTAGCCGCCGGCTTCCATGTCGCCGCGCACGCCAACGGGAAACAGCGGGGCAAGAATCATACAGTTGTTGAAACGGCCAAAGCCCGAGAACGCGCCACGGTAAAGCGATTGCAGGCGCATCGTTCCGTGCACGGACACGAGAAGATCGAGCTCCCGTTCCGGCTCACTCCACGCGCTTTCAGGAACATAAAGCATGAACGAAAACCGCGGATCGCGCCGGCATGCGATGATTGTCGTCTCACCAGTCAAATACAACGCGCGGGATCGCTCCTGCGGACTGTCCTGCATCCGTGGCAGCATGTCGAAAGCCTCCTGACCTCAATTCGCGGAGACGTTAGCCGTCGTTGTTTTTGGTGTCAAAATAATTTTATAAATTGGCGCCAATTTTGAAGATGATATTGCTTCACCGATTTTTCCCGACTATGTTCGCCACAAAAGAAACGTGGGCCTGGCTAAACGATGGCGCGAAGACAAGACCAAGATGGCGAGAAGACCCGGCCTGACGAGATTTCCCAGCGCATTATGGTCGACATCAATGCCGGTGTTCTGCGCAGGGGAGAATGGCTGAAGCAGATCGATCTTGAGCGCCGCTACGACTGCACACGTATCAAGGTCCGCGATGCGCTGGCCTATCTGCACTCCAAGCGGCTGGTGGAACACATTCCCAATCGTGGCTATCGTGTACCAGAGCCGGACGCAGCCCGCGAAAGTGAGATCGGCGAGGTTCGCGCCCTGCTTGAAGCTCATGCGGCGGCCGATGTGATCGATGAGGCAAGCGACGGCGATGTCGCCCGCCTGCACGACCTGGCCGAGGCCTTCCGCCAGGCCGCATTCAACGGCACCTCGTTTTCGCAGATTGAGGCCAATTACGCGTTTCACGCAGTTCTCTACAGCTTCTGTCGCAATGCAGTGTTGCGTGAATTGATGCTGGATATGCGTCAGCAGGGCCCGGCCGCCCCCGTGGGGCAATGGCAGACGCTTGCCCAGTTGCAGCGCGCGACACAGGATCATTTTGACATAGTCGATGCGATCGAGCAGCGGGATCTGAATCTGCTGCGCCGCCGCATCAAGGCCCATATCTTCGGTGAGCAGCGGCAGGAAGAGAAACACGATGACGCTTGATCCGGCACTCCGCCGCATGCTCGATCGCTCTCAAGCGACGGGCGGGCCTCCGCTCCAGGAGATGGGTTTGGGCGACGCGCGCTCAGCCATGCGCGCCATGTTTCGCAACAATGGCTATCCGATCTGCCATGAGGTCGATGTGGTCCATGTTCCGGCAGCGGACTGCCTGGGCACTTTCGATGTCCATCTATACCGACCGGAAGGCGCCGAGGAAGCGCAGCCGGCGGTGGTCTATTTTCACGGCGGTGGCTTCGTACTCGGCGACGCGGAAACCTACGACACGCATTCACGCGCGCTGGCATATCTCACACAGGCGACGGTGGTTTTCATCGGCTATCGATTGGCCCCCGAACATCGGTTTCCGGCAGCTGTCGAGGATGCTGCGCGTGCTATGGACTGGCTGGCGGAACACGGTGCTTCTCTCGGACTCGATCTACAAAAAATGGTTCTGATGGGGGAAAGTGCCGGCGGCAACCTGACTGTGAATGCGGCATTGCATGCGTGCAGATCCGGCTGCATCTCACCACGCAGCCTCATATTGATCTATCCCGTCACCGACATGCGCCCATTTACGGAGGCGGATCCGATTTACCCGTCTGTAGAGACATATGCGGAAGGAATGAATCTGGACGCGGACGAGATGAGATGGTTCTGCAACACATATTTGAAGGCGCCTGATGAAGGCGAGCTACCTGAGAATACGCTCTTTTTCCAGTCGGATCTGGATTTGCTGCCGCCCACACGGATTTACAACGCTGAATGCGATCCGCTGCGCGATATGGGGCTTGCCTTCGCTTCACGCCTTATTGAAGCCGGTGTGGACGCTCGCGCGGAATGCCTGCCGGGCATGCTGCACAGTTTTATGTGCCACGGTGGAGTGTCTTCCCGCGCGTTGAGGCATTTCTTTCGCATCGTGGAAGATGCCTCCGAGTCGCTGGCGTAATCCAACCTACGGCGGTACGGCGGCGCCATGTCTTCACAAACCCGCTTGAGGAGATCGTCCATGCCGGAGCAAAAATGCATGGAGCACGGGACGAGATCGATTTTCTGGGTGGCGATCCGGTGTTGAAGAACCATAGGGGCGGCAGACACCGCAAGGTCGATCGTTGGACCGGAAGCCGTCGATGCCAACTGTGCACCGACTCTCGCAAGCGAGGACTTCACGTTCATGCTCAATGAGATCCCCGGCGCCTAAATCTTCATCGGGATTGACGATACCGCCTCTCTGCATAACTCAGCTTACGACTTCAACGATACAGCAATACCTTATGGCTGCGCCTTTCTGGCTCTGTTGTCAGAGAACGCGCTGTTCGGGATGAGATAACGGGGAGTTCTGTCATGTCTGGATTGCGCCCGTTTGGCAGTATGATTTTGTGAGATGTTGAAGCGCAGCGCCAACATCATGTGCGTTGCGGCGCCGAATTTTTCGCCGTGCGCTCGCGCGCAGCGGCGAATGGCCAAACGGCTACACGAAACTCGGCGTTATTCAGTGGCCACCGCCGAGGGACACAAGCCTTCGGCTTGCAACAGGCCGTGTCCGAAAACGGGATCCCGGCCTTCCGCACCAAGGTCCAGCGCACTTTCGGCAAGAATCGCCCGCACCGCCTTGTGGTCCAGATCCCGAGACTGCCGTTTCAGCATTGCCGCGGCGGCGGTCACGAAAGGCGTCGCAAAGGATGTGCCGGTCTTGGGCCGGGCGCCCGAAATCGAGGCAGCCGTCCAGACCCTGACGCCCGGAGCCGCAAAATCGATGTGCTCGCCCTGCCCCGCACGCCTGTAGATGCGCTTGGAACGGTCTACCGCCGTCACGGCGATAACCGCATCATAGGCGGCCGGATAGACCGGCGCGGCGCGGGGACCATTGTTGCCGGCAGATGCGACAATGATGGTGCCGACCTCCGCCGCTTCATTGACGATCCGCTCCACCACCGCATTGGCGCTGCCGCCAAGACTGAGATTGAGAACGGAGACCTCCCGGCGCAGTACGGCATCGATGGCCGCAATGAGATGATAGGCGTCGGCGCGCTCGTCTCCCGATTGGCGGTAGAAAGGGTCTGCGGCGACAAGCTTCGTGTCGTGAAGAAGCCCCGGCGACCGGCTTTCACCAGAGCCGATCAGGATCGCGGCCACGGCGGTGCCGTGCTGCCTCCCCGACCGCGTCCGGTCGGGCGTGGCCAGATCGACAAACTCGATGTCCCCACCGTCGAAAGTGGTGTGATCCGGGTTGATGCCCGTATCGACGATGCCGACGCGCACGGGCGCGAGGCACGCCGCATGCCCCTGCTCCGGCATGGACCAGCCGACCAGCGCACGGTCGGCACAATGCGGCCCCGCACACGCGAAGGCCTCTTCGGGTTCCGAATTGCCGCGCGAGGATGGGCGGTAGTAATGATTGAAATCCAGCAACGCATCCGGCTTCAGGGCGCGAACTGCATCTCGCGCGGTTTCAAGCGTCTGGCTGGCGGGTATCCGCAAGCGGTAAAGCGTCGTGGCGAACGATATCAGATCGACCTGTTCCAGAACGGCGAAACCATCGTCGACAAGTGCCTGGATATCGTCTGCATCCAGATCGATGGCTATGACTTCCAAGTCCGCATGAATGGCGGGAGGCGGCGCGGGTGGCACCACACGGCGCACGGACTTCTTTCTGCTGCGGCGCGGTGCGCGCTTCTTGGGGCTCAACCGCTTTTTCAAAGCATCGAACAATGGCGTCCGACCGGGCGTCAACCGCTGAGAGGAGCCGGAAGAGCCACCCGACGAGATCGATCCGCCGCCAAAGCCGCCACCTCGACCATCGTCGTCGTCGTCATCATCATCGTCGTCGTCATCCGCGAAGGCGTGGCTTGCTGGAGCGTCGGCAAGAACCGGCGCAACAACGACCGAAAAGCCAAGCCCTACGACGAAGAGGAGATGCAGAAAGAAACGACAGGCGTGATTTGTGTTCATGAAGCCTTCCATTCGACGCCTCATTAGCATTTTTTTGAGTGTGAGCGAATAAACGGGCGAACCGAACGTTTATTCCCCACAGTTCACCAAGAAGGCACCCGGAACTGAGCATGAAATCCAGCTTTGCGGATGATATCGTCGACCTGCTGCCCAATCTGCGCCGTTATGCGTTTGTGCTGTGCCGTTCGCTCGATCTGGCCGACGACCTGGTGCAGCAGACCTGCGAGAAGGCCTTCGCCAGCCGTGGCAGCTATGCGCAGGGCACCAATCTCTCCGCATGGCTGCTTCGTATCATGCGCAACGCCTGGATCGACCGCGTGCGACGCGACAAGACACGCGGAGAAAGTGTGGACATTGTCGACCGGCCGGATGCGATCTTCACGGATGGCGCACACGACACCGAGAACCATTTGTTGCTTGGAAACGTTGCGAATGCGCTTCAGGAGCTTCCCGAGGATCAACGAGAGATCATCATGATGATCTGCGTTGAAGAGCTTTCCTACAAGGAGGCCGCTTCCACACTGGGCATTCCGATAGGCACTGTCATGAGCCGGCTCGCCCGTGCGCGAACCAGCCTCGCCGGCAAACTCGATCTAAACTGACAAGGGCGCCACGACCTTGCGCGACAGGACCCAATACGATGCATGAAGAAAAATTCACCGACGAAGTTCTGATGGCCTACGCGGATGGCGAGCTCGATGCGAAGACGCGCCGTCAGGTGGAGGACGCCATCGGTAAAGACAGCGCGCTCGCAAGCCGCGTCGAGACTTTCATGAAGACACGCGCCCTGCTGGCGGGAACGTTCGGAACGGCGAAGGTTTCCGTGCCGGACAACCTTGAGGCGCGCGTGCGGCAGATGGCGGGCGCGCAAGGCGGGGATGACGACACCGTTGTCCCCTTCGCTCCCCGGTCCACCCCGCCGAAAACGGGATTTGCACAAAGCTTCGCCTTGCCCATCGCCGCGTCGCTGGCGCTGGTTGCAGGTGGTCTGCTCGGCTACATGGCGGCGGGCCAGCCTTCGGGCATGGATGTCGCTGGCCTGGCCAATCACCAGATCGTTGAGGCCTTGAATGCCTCGGTCTCCGGAGAAACCAGAGAGTTTGGCGCAGATGGCCGTTTCGAGGCGATCGCGACCTATCGCGACGGCACGAACGCCCTGTGCCGGGAGTTCGAGGTTCGCACAGGTGGCGCATCGCATGTGGCGGTCGCATGCCGCAACGAGGAGAACTGGCAACTCCGGTTCGCCACCGCGCAGACGGATGCCGGTGGCGACTTCGTCCCCGCCTCGTCGCTCGAAGCGCTGGACGCCTTTCTGGCGGCCACGAAGGCCGGGGAGCCGCTCACGGCTGAAGAAGAGCGCAACGCTCTTTCCAGCCTGCGCTGATCCAGCCTGGCGGACTAAGCCGTGGCCGTCTCAACCCGGAGCGGTAGCACGTCACGCGGCAAAGTGAAGCTTTATACGGGCTCCCGCGCCAGACTGAAACGACAATGAAAAACTCCCTTCAGAGAGAATCCGGGGGGAGTTTTTCATATGGGGCAAGGGATGCGCGCCCCGGCACAAAATAAAATCGCGGCCGATGGAATAGATCCATTTCCCTCACGTTTTCCGACACAAGAGACGGCTTTCTGACAGTTTTACGACAGTTTTCTGACAGTCGCCGTGCCCAAAAAATGAGGAAAACAATGCTGGAAACGTTCGCATTCGGTGACACCCCAATCCGCTTTGGTATCGACGTCGTGGCGATGACGCTGCTCGTCTTCGGTCTTTACTACCGGCGCTACCACGACAAGGAGCTGGTGACGGCGGCATCGCTCTTCAACATTTTCGCTTTCGGCGTTCTTTCCATTCTTTCAGCGGTTGAATTCTCACTGGCCGCCGGCTTCGGACTCTTCGCGATCCTGGCGCTCTTCACCCTGCGTTCGGAGCAGATCTCGAAGGTGGAAATCACCTATTTCTTCGGCTCCGTTGCCATCGCCGTAATCTGCGCCATTCCGGGCACCCCGCTGACCATCGTGCTGGCCGTCGTCGCTCTCGTGCTTCTGGGCGCCTACATCCTCGATCACCCGGCCATCCTGCGCTCGTCCGACGGTGTGAAGATCACGCTCGACAAGATCGATCACGAAGCGCTTTCACAGCCCGAGAAGATGCGCCGCGACCTCTCCGAACGCCTTGGCGTGGACGTGATGTCCTATCAGATCACCGCACTCGACTACATCAACGACATGGCCCGGATGAACGTGTTCTTCCGCAAGCCCCGGCACTGATCTGCCGGGAAGGAGACACTCCAATGGATCACTCCATCGCAAACGAACTGACCGGCTTCCGCCCGATCTCGCTTGAGGGACTGAACGGCAAGGCCGCCATGCTGGAGCGGCTGGACAACAAGTACATCGTTCCGGCCAACCGGCTCCGCCCGGCACTGCATGCCTTCTCGGACCTGTTCGACGTGCTTGAAATCGATGGCATTCGCGCCTTCACCTATGCCACGCGTTATTATGACGATGACGACCTGCGCAGCTATTACGACCACCATCAGGGACGGCGCAAACGCTGCAAGGTTCGGGTGCGCGACTATGTGGATACGGGCCTCAGCTATCTGGAGGTGAAACTCAAGAGCAAAAGGCAGATCACGGTCAAGAAACGCCTGAAGCTCCCAGAGCCCGGCGCCGGCCTCGATCGCTCCGGCGAGGCGTTCATCGATACATGCCATCGCGAAATCTATGACAGCCCCTTCGAACGGCCTTTGGCTCCGGTGATCGAGCTGCAGTACATGCGCATCACGCTGGTTGCCAAGGAGGGCGGCGAGCGCATGACGATCGACACGCAACTCTCGTTCCGAGCAGGCGATGTGAGCCGCCTCGTGCGCCCCGACATCTCCATCGTGGAAACGAAATCGGCACGCGGCAACGGCATCGCCGACACGATTTTCCGAGAGTTGCATGTCCACCCCACAAAACGCTGCTCGAAATATTGCGTGGGCATGGCCGCGACAGGCCAGGTGAGACGGCACAACCGTTTCCTGCCCGCACTGCGCCGCCTGCAACTTTTGGAAGGCCGGGCCCTGAGCCCCGCCTGAGCCTCATCTCTGCCATCGAAAGGAGAGGACCATGCGTACGCATGTCAGCCCCGCTTTGCCTGAAACCGGCTATGTGGCGAACTTCGCCAGAGCCGGGTCGGACATCAGGAGCCTCGCACCGTTTCTCGGACGCCTTTTCATCGCCCTGTCCTTCGTCGTTGCGGCGATGGCCTACGCGCTGATCCGAACCCAGAATGGCGGCAATCCGGAATTCGCCCTCTGGATCGCCACGGCCGCCGGTTTCGGCGCATACATGGCGCTCAACATCGGTGCAAACGACGTTGCCAACAACATCGGGCCGGTGGTCGGCGCCCGCGTGATTCCGCTTACCGGGGCGCTGGTTATGGCGGCGGTGTTCGAATTCGGCGGCGCGCTCATCGCCGGCGGGTCGGTCATCAGTACCGTGCGCGGCGGCATCGTGATACCGGAGGCGCTCGCAGACCGGAACGTCTATGTCTGGGTCATGATGGCAGCGCTTCTGGCCGCCGCCCTGTGGCTGAACCTCGCCACGGTTTTCGGCGCACCCGTTTCCACGACCCATTCCATCGTCGGTGGCGTAATGGGCGGCGGCATAGCGGCGGCCGGCCTCTCCGCCGTAGACTGGTCGGTGATGGCCAACATCGCCGCAAGCTGGATCATCTCTCCGCTTCTGGGCGGCCTGTTTGCAGCCCTCTTTCTCTATGCCATCAAGCGCTTCGTGACCTATGAGCCGCAGGTGCTGAAAGCCGCGCAGAGAGTGGTCCCGCTTCTTGTGGCTGCCATGAGCTGGTCGTTCGGCACCTATCTGATCCTCAAGGGGTTCAAGAAGGTCTGGGCCGCAAGCCTCCTGGAAGCGACCATGGCGAGCGCGCTCATCGCCCTTGTCGCATGGGGCGCGGCCCGCGCGCTGATCGCACGCCGCGTGCCGAAACTTCAAAACGACAAATCGGCCGTGAACCAGCTTCTCGCCCTGCCGCTCATCTTTTCCGCAGCGCTGCTGAGCTTCGCGCACGGCTCCAACGACGTGGCCAACGCCATCGGACCGCTGGCCGGCATCTATGACGTGCTGACCAATACCGCCATGCAGGAAAAGGCCGTCATCCCGCTCTGGGTCATGGGGCTGGGCGCTGCCGGGCTTGCCATCGGTCTCCTGCTGTTCGGTCCCCGCGTCATCCGGACGGTGGGTGCGGAGCTGACGCGGCTGGACGCGATGCGCGCCTACTGCATCGCAATGGCCGCCACGATCACCGTAATCGCGGCCAGCCAGCTCGGCCTGCCGGTCTCCACCACCCATGTGACGGTGGGAGCCGTGCTTGGCGTGGGCTTTCTGCGGGAAATGCTCAAGCGGCGCTATGCGCGGATCGTGAGCGACATCCGCACCCTGCATGCCGGTCGCGACGAGGCGGAATGCATAGCCTTCATCGCCCGCCTTCAAGCAACCCCCTTCGCGCAACGCAAGGCCATGATCGAGCGACTGCGAACGGTGCATGCAAAGAATCTGCCTGACTCCGGCATGTGCAGCAGCACTGCGACACGCGGACGGGGAGACGCTCTCGTGAACAGAACCTTGATGACCAAGGTTCTGTCGGCGTGGATCATCACCGTTCCACTGACGGCGCTCATCTCGGCCGTGATCTACTTCACCCTTCGCGGCATCATGCTCTGAGGCGGAAGCATCGCTGCCAGAAACAAGGTTAGAACCATGCGAACCATTCTTTTGACATCCCTCCTCGCCCTTGCCACGACGCTGACGGGCAATGCCGAGCCAATGACAGCCCGCGTTCTCGATCATCGGATTATACACGGCATCGACGTGAACGGCGAAACGATGGCCGAACTTTCCGGCCTCGCCTATGACGCGAAAAACCGCAGCATTTACGCGGTTTCCGACCGGGCAACGCTCTTCAGCTTGGCCTTTTCCACCGATGGCAGGGTGATAACCGCTCTTGAGCCAAAGGCCGCGTTCAAACTGACCGACGTACACGGCAATGCGCTCGTCGATCAGGGGTTTGGTCCGGAAGCACTGATGCTTCAACACGATGAAACGGGCGAATTGAACTTCGCGATCCTGAGCGAAAGCGGCCCACGGGCCGCCCTTTTCGATCATAACGGCGGGTGGCTGGAAGACATCGACTTGCCACCGGCTGTGCGCGACAGCTCACGGCAGGCAGGCAAGAACCGCGGTTTGGAATCCATTGCACGCGACCCCGCACTCGGACTTGTGACGCTCCCAGAGGAACCCTTCGAGCCAGCGCCGCGCACTGCCCACACGCTTTACGCGGAGAATGGCCAAACGTTTTCCTGGTCGAGTGATGACATTGGCGCTTCACGGGTAAAGGCGATGACGACCCTGACGGATGGCAAGCTCCTAGTGCTCGAGCGCGTCAAGCAAGGCAAGGCCCTCATCCCCTATCTGCGCCTGGTCGATCTGGAGGCCTGCACGACCGAATTCGCTTGCAAAACCCATGCTACACGGGTCGATGTGCCCGGCATAGACGATGCGGATTTCGAAGGCCTTGTCGCAGTTGCACCGTCGCTCTTTTTCCTTGTGAGCGACGACAAGATCAGAAAAAAACAACGCTCAGTGTTTGCGTTGGTTGAACTGAAATTCTCAGAAACACCGTAAACGCAAAGGCTTTGTCGCAATCGCGCCAAGGATTATACATCGAGCGGACATTGCCAATGTTGTTCTGGTTTGGTTGAGAAAGGCAAGCCCGGCACCGGTCAGGCCGCGATCTCGGCAGCATAGGTGTTCCAGAGGTCGAACGCATCGGCCCTGGCGTGGTGGTATGAGGTAGTGGAAAGTCGAGAGCGGTTTGGTCTCAATCGGATCGGCGGTCCAGACACAATCCGTCCACACCGCCTAGCGTTTTCCTAGCCCACATTGAGTTTGTCGTCGGCGTTGAGGCCGCTTCCGGGCCACCCGGTTTTGAAATAGAAGAGGCGAAAGCCAACGTGCGGAATCTCACACCGCGACGGATAAAGAGTGTGCCTCAGTCCGGCGCATCCAACACCGGCCCTAGAGGAGAATAGTTGAACAATTCCAACCGCATAGATCCCGAGTCCGCAGGTCGTTCGGCGAGGACGGTGAGACTCGCAGGCCCAACCGGGATGATGCACCTGGGGGACAGGTCCACGAGTCTTTCGAGTAGCGCCCGAATTACGCCACCATGGCACACCACCAGCAAACGCTCGCTCGTGTTGAGGGCGTCCATGACACAAGCACTCGTGCGGCTGACAAAGTCGTTCCAATGCTCTCCTCCGTCAGGCGTGAAAGTTCCCGAGCGCCAACCCTGATACCCGACAGCATTCTCATCTCGAATATCGGCGATCGGACGACCGGTCCAGGCACCGACATCGATCTCTCGAAGCGCAGGGTTCGGCAACGGGGTTTTGATCCCGAGGAGCTTGGCCGTTTCCACCGCCCGCTTGAGATCCGACGTTATCGACGCATCCGGGTTGAGCGCTTCCACTGTGGTTCGAAGCGCGCGCGCCTGCTGGCGCCCTCTTTCGGAAAGGTCGATATCGGCTTGGCCTTGCAGCTTTCGGCTCGCGTTCCACTCCGATTCCCCATGTCGGACGATCATCAGCCGCTTCATGCCAGGCGCTCCCCCTTGAGTGAAAAGAGAGCCGCCGGAGCTTCGGGCAATGAGAAATAAACCGGATCGCCAGGGTAAAATTTGGGTGCCTCGTCCACGACCGCCGTCAAGCGCAGGTCGTCGCGCGTTCCTGTCACCATCATGCGTCCGGCAACCGGGCTGGCCTCCGCGAACTCCATCGCAATGCTGCGGGGGCCCGGCTTATCGTACACTGTGAGGTCTTCAGGCCGGAACATGGCCAATGCGGGACCTTCGAGTGAGAACGTTGCGACCATCGGCTCGCCCGCCAGTATCATCTTCGAACCGTGTGGTGAGGCTGGAATCAGATTGGCTGGTGGCGTGCCGACGAAGGTGGCCACAAAAGCGGTTCTTGGCTGGGCGACCAGATCTCCAGGCGCGCCGAATTGCTCCACTTCGCCGTCCTTGAGCACGGCAACGTGGCTGGCCATGGTCATCGCTTCAACCTGATCGTGGGTGACATAGATTGATGTGGCACCCGTCGCGCGATGAACACGCAGGAGTTCGGTGCGCATTTCAACCCGAAGCTTGGCATCGAGGTTGGACAGAGGCTCGTCAAAAAGCAGAACTTTCGGTTTGGGCGCTATCATGCGCGCAATGGCCACGCGCTGTTGCTGACCACCCGAGATTTCGTTGGGATAGCGATCAGCGAGCGCATCGATGCCCAGAAGGGATAGCACTTCGGTCACGCGTGCCTTGCGCTCAAAGGCCGCCATCCTGGCCACTGTGAGTGGCCACTCGACGTTTCCGGCAACAGTCATGTGCGGCCAGAGCGCATAGGACTGGAAGACCAGGCCCGTGTCGCGCTTGGCCGGTTCGATTGTCCAGCCGCGCTCCCCGTCAGACACCGTCTTGTCGCCAAAGGAAATTGTGCCACGACTTGGCTTCTCAAGGCCTGCCAGCATACGCAACATCGTGGACTTGCCGCATCCCGATGGCCCGACGAGAACCAGAAACGCTCCTTCCGGCACCGCAAGACTGATCGATTTGACCGCATCGAAATTGCCGAAGGATTTTGTGAGATTGGAAAGACTGATCATGGCAAACGGCCTAGTTCTTGAGCCATGGCTGCGACTTGGTCTGCAACCGGTTGGCCAGCAATGTTGCTGCTATGGAGATTACAAGAATGACAACGGTGATAGCGTTGGCGAACTGGGTAAAGCCTTCGGATGCATAGCGATAAGCAAGGACGGAGAGCACCGGTGTGGTTGGTGTGAACAAGAGCACCACAAGTGAAAGATCGCGCATGATCTTGACAAAGATGATGATTGCGCCTGCTGCCAGCCCGCGGCTGGCCAGGGGCATGGTGATGGCAGAAAGCCTGCGGAAAAACCCCGCCCCTGTCAGCCGCGCACTTTCCTCAAGATCACCCGAGACCTGCTGAATGACCGCCCTCCCTGTCTGGACCGAGAATGGGACCAGGTAGGCAGTGCCCGCGATAACCAACAGGGTAAAGGTGCCGTAAAGTGCCGGGAAGGGACCAATAGGCGCTCCAAACAGCGCGATATAGGCGGCTCCAAACGCAATACCTGGAACCAGCAAAGGCAAGAACGCAATCTGATTGATAACGCCTGACACAAGGCCGGTGCGATAGCGCGCCAAGGTAAAGGCCACCATCAACCCGAGGATCGACCCTGTGATCGCGACTACCAGTCCGAGGCTGACTGTTGTTGCAGTTGCCGAAACGATAAAGGGGTTATGAAGCACACCTGCCTGGCCGTGAGCGATCGAAGGATTGGAGGTGCCGAGCCAATAATGCAACGTCCAGTTCGAGAACAAGGCCGATGAGCTTGGTGCCAGCGACGAGGCTATGAGCACGACCACAGGAACGATGGTGGTCAGGGCGCAGATGGTCATTCCAATGGCCAGCAACGGCAATCGAACCGGGCCGAGTTCAAACCGTTTGGCCCGTCCACCCTTGCCGGTAATTGTTGCGTAGGATTGACGTCCCGAGATGACCTTATTGCCAAACCAGAGGAAGAAAGCCGACACGACAATCAAAAGGATCGCGATGACGTAGCCGCGCGCAGTCTGACCGATCTCGATCATGCCAAACAGTCTCGTCGCCATGGTCTGCATTCGCACAGGCAACCCCAGAAGCGCCGGCGCTGCGAAATTGGAGACAGCTCCAGCAAAGCTGAGCGAGGCGCCCGACACGATCGCGGGAAGCGCCACCGGCAATATGATGCCGGCAAAAATGCGACCGCGTTTTGCGCCGGTCATTTGTGCCGCTTCAACTAGGTCGGAGTTCACAGTGGCAAGTGCTGCCGCGATGACCGTGAATGCCAGCGAATAATAATGAGCCGTGAGCACGATGAAGGTGGGGACCATTCCCCAGCTCAGCCAATCAGGCACGGCCAGCCCCAACGCTTCAAGAAACCCGGTCTGACCGCCGACCCGGCTATTGCGAAACAACGAGCTCCACGCAAGAGCGGTAGCGAAACTGGGGATCATGAAGGGAAGCGTTGCCAGCAATCCGATGGTACGCCGGAACGGCACGTCGGTCATGACCACCAACCATGCGAGGAAGCCCCCGATCAGGACGCATCCACCCGCCACCCCAATGCCAAGGACAAGTGTGTTGGACAGCGGCACCCACAAAAGATTGCGCGAGAGTGGACTGAGGACAACGTCGCTCCATGCGGCGATGGTCTGCGGTGCCAAGGTTTCAGAGAGGATGCGCAGCAATGGCCCGGCGATCAGCGCGCCGACCGCCAGCAGTACGCCGATCTTCAAGGAGAGACCTTGCGGAATGGCATAGCGCAAGCGCTCTGCCAGAGGGGTCATGTTGGCCATGGAAGATGTCCGTTCAAGTGCCCTGGCGACGGGTCGCCAGGGTCAATGTCAGGTCAATTATTGCAGGATCAGAATCGTGTCGGCGACATCCTGTCGGATTTCTGCTGTAGCGGCCGGAACGATGCGCCATGCGGAAAAGTCTTTGAGCGGAACAGCATCGGGGTGACTGACAATGTCGGTGCGCGTTGCATAGTCGCCCGCGACATAAAACGGAGCAAAACCGTCTCCACCCGTTTCACTGTCATCACCCATCAGAAAATCGATGGCGAGCCTAGCCGCTGCAGGATGCCCGGCATCGGCAGCAAGGGCCAGGAGTGCTGGGAAGATGATGCCATTTGACGGCGTGACATCGTTGGCAACCTGAAGTGCCCAGCCTTCATCTTCATTATCCCGGCGATCGGAATAGGATGTAAACCCGACCGGAGGGTTGGACTGCCCCATCGAACCGATCGCCGCATTGACGTCGTCGGTGGATGATACCAGCACGATATCGTTTGCAAAAAGATCTGTGATGAACTGGATGCCGGCTTTCTCGACGCCGGGGTCAAGCGTGACTGGCACACCGAACTCGGCTTCGTAGGCGGCCGCCATTTCCTCAGAGCGCAGGACGAACTCGACCATAAGATCGAGGTAGTCGCCACGCTGCAGCGGATCGACCATGACGACGCGACCGCTCCACTCATCGCGGGTCAGGTCCCACAGATTATCGACCGGAGCGCCGTCCGGATTCGCCTCTTCATTATACATCAAAACCTTTGTAGAGAGCCGCTGCGCAAGCAATGGCGATTTGAACTCTTTGGGCAAAAGATCACTCATGCGCGGCGGTACATAAGCCTCGATCAACCCTGTCTCCAGCAGTTCGCTGAGAACAACGGGTGCATCAGAAATGTAAACGACGTCTGCAGACGCAATGCCGGCTGCGGATTCGGCGCGCAATCGCGCGATTTGCTCGGTCGAGCTGGCATCATAACCTACGAGGTCGATGCCGGGGTATCGTGCTTCAAAGGCAGCTTCGACAGCCGCGATGCGACTGGTGAAGGAATACACCGTTACGGTTCCCTCCTCTTGCGCCAGCGGCAACAACTCCTGCGCACTCATCGCATCAAGATCCTGTGCCACAGCGGGCATCGCGAGGAGACCGGCGGCAGCCGTCGAAAGTAATACTTGCTTGAGGGTCATATCCCTGTCCTCCAGTTGGTTATGAACCGGCTTCACCGGCCCCTCTTCCTGCACATTTCTTTGCAACATTGTGATGACACGCAAAATAGCTTGCATAAATATGACGCGCAGAATTTCGGTGTCCTCCCAACACCGCCTCCTCCTATCGAGACTCGAAATTGCTGATAAGTTCGCCCAGCGTTTCCAACCGCTCGAGTGTTGCATCCTGATTCATTTGCGCCATCATGAGCACCAGGGCATTGGTTATGGCCATGGGTACCGTCAAAGTCTGAAAGCTGTCATTTGACCCTGATCTTGGTGCGGACAACAAAAGTTTTGGTGCAGGCGTCAAGGCAGGTCCGATCGAACCCGAAATGGCAAGAGTGCCAGCACCCACGTGATGCGCTCGTTCGACAAGGGGCGCGAAATGACGAGGCTGGCGGCGGAAAACAAACAATACCATCACATCGTCTGCGCCAATGCCCAGCATTTGTTCGGCCAAATCGCGCCCATCTCCCGACAGAACCTCCACCTCCACTCCCATACGCAATAGCCTGCGGGCCAACATTGTGGAGAGTGTTACGGCATTGCCGCGCGCGAAAATAAAGACGCGACGGGCGGCAGTCAGCGCTTTAACCGCGTCAGAAATTCGAGAGGAATCAACATAATCAGGAAGTGCCGTCAGCGCTTCGACTTCACGTGCGATCAGCTCGTTGAGAATATCGCCGTTTTGCGCTGCCGCTTCCAACGTGTTGCGAACGCGTGTGGCTGGGCCTGCCTTGACGATAAATTCCTGGCGAATGGCATCGCGAAAGTTGGCGTAGCTCTCAAAACCCAGTTTCTTTGCGAGACGCGATGCAGTAGCCTCGTGCACGCCAGTGCGCTGGGCCAGACTGGAAGCCGTTCCCAAAGCGACATCCCGGGGTTTGGCGATGACTTCTCGCACCAGCAAATGTTCCGCTCGTGTGAGACTTTCCGCCACTGCCTGAACGCGTTCGAGTATCGACATCACTCCTCCTTGCTCAAGCTATAGCGTAACGCATATAAACTTGCAATAGTAATATGTCTTGCAAGTTAGCTTGCATATTCTGGTCATACGATTTCGTCGGCTGAACAGCCGTCTGAATGCGAAAATTATGCATGATGTCGCATGCAAATATCGTCCGTTGGTAACGGCAGCTTTCGAGAAATGCCGAGACGGGTTGATGGCGGGTATCAGACGGCGCAAAGTGGTCACTCGCCAACGAGTCGACTCAGCACTCGTGAGCCGATTCGGACTCCCACTTCGCTCGCATCAGCGCAACTGCTTCCACTATTTCACGCACGGCAAGCGGCCGCCTGTAGAGCCTGTCTCCAATGAGGAAACCCGGCGTTCCGTCAAGCCTGAGCGCCCTGGCGTGCGCCTGGTTGCGAGCGATCAATGCATCGATCGTAGTCAGATGTACATCCAGCATGTCGCGCACATCTCCGGCATCGGCACCGACGCTGCGCAGCGCATCGTCCACCTCTCCATGCGTCAGTTCGCCTTCGATAGTCATCACGGCATTGTGCGCAGGTTCATAAACACCGAGCCCCGCCGATGCGTGCACCATGCGTGAGGCATACCAGGCCATACCACCGTTGATCGGCCAGTCCTTCATCACCAGCCTCAGTCTGCCATCGGCACGCACGCTCTCCTTCAGCGCTGCGTGGATCGCCTTGCAGGACGGGCAGAGATAATCGAAGAACTCGGCAATGGTCACATCACCCGCCGGATTGCCCAGCACCTTCAAGCCAGGGTCGCACACCATGTCGTCAAGGCCGGGCGCCGCACCCGCGGACAAAGGCACAAGCGCCAGCGTGCCGGAAGCTCCAGCCAGTAAGTCACGCCGGGAAATCACGTGCCTGCCCCCGCCGCGCGCACTGTCAGAACCGCTCTCAATCCGCCGCCATCCCGGTTTTCAAGTGCAAGCGTGCCGTCCATGCGCCCAATGGCCGCCTGTGCGATGGCGAGCCCCAGACCGCTGCCGGTGGCCGAGCGGTTTCGCCCGCGCACGAATTTTCCCACCACCTTGAGAATCTCGTCTTCCGGGATGCCCGGGCCGTTATCCTGTACGACAAGTCTCACCCCTTCGGTCTCCCGCTCTACCCGGCACTCAACCACGGAGGTTTCCGGCGAATGGTTGAGCGCGTTTTCGACCAGATTGCGCAGCGCAAGCGAGAGAAAATGCGGTTCGGCAAAGATCATGACGGGTGCACGCGCTTCTCCACCCTCAACGACAAGGCGTGCCCCGTCCGCTGGCAAAGGCAGCTCCGCCACACTCCGGTTGAGAAGCGCATGTGCACTCACAGCCTGAAGATTCGACTCAGCGTCGTTCGCCTCGAGGGCGGCCAGGTCGAGCAATTGCTTCACGAGTCGGCTGGTCCGGTCCACGCCCATGGTGATCTGCCGCAACGCATTGGCATGCACGGCCGGGTCGTCGCTCGCCAACGCAATCTGCGCCTGCGTCTTCACGCCCGCCAGCGGGGTCTTCAGTTCATGGGCGGCGAATGCGGTAAAACTGCGCTCGCGGTCGCGCGCGTCTTCCACCCGCTTGAAAAGTCCGTTGAGCGCATTGACCGCCGGCGCGATTTCCTTCGGCAGTTTGTCAGCCTTGAGCGGCCGCAGATCGTTTGCCGGGCGTGTTGTAAGCGTTTCGGCCATATCGCTCAGAGGCGCAAGGCCCCGCCCGACGGAAACGAGGATGACGCCCACCAGAAACGGCAGGATCAGAAGTGCGGGCACCACCAGTCCCGTGATCACGTCGCTCACCAGGCTTTCGCGGATTTTCAGGCTGTCGCCCACCATCACACGCACATTGAGCCGCTGGTTCTCCACGGAGAAAACACGCCAGCGCTCGCCCCCCACCTCGGTTTCTGAAAACCCGTCCACGACCTCGCTCAACGGCGTTGCCGGCGCGTTCTCCGAGCGTCCTACAAGACTGCCTTCCAGCGTCCAGATCTGACACGAAAGTTGACGCTCGTAGGGACGGTGGCTGTGCTCGAACTCGCCCACCACGTGGCTGGCTGCCCCTTCCTCCAGCCCCACGTCGATACGATGATCGGACAGGAGCGAATTGACCATCCGCGCCGCCTCCATCAGCCGCGCATCCAGCACCCGCTCCACCTCGGCCTGCGTACTGAGATAGATCCAGCCGACGGCAAGCAGCCACACCAGCCCCGTCGAGCCCATGAGGATCAGAATCAGTCGCGCCCGTATGGACTTCATGCGCGCACCTCCCGAAGCCGATATCCCACTCCCCGCACGGTGCGTATAAAGTCGGAGCCGAGTTTGGAGCGCAGCTTGTGGATGTGCACCTCCACGGCGTTACTCTCCACCTCTTCCTGCCAGCCATAGATCGTTTCTTCGAGTGCCGGTTTGGAAAGGATGCTTTCCGGCCGTTCCATCAGCGCCGCCAGAAGCGCAAATTCGCGCCGCGTCAGGATTACCAGGTCACCGTCGCGGGTAACGGACCGGTTTGCCGGATCGAGCGTTACCCCGCCCCAGGCGAGCGTTGCGCTGGAGCGTCCCTTGCCCCGGCGCACCGCGGCACGCACACGCGCCGCCAGTTCGTCGAGATCGAAGGGCTTTCCCAGATAGTCGTCGGCACCGGCGTCCAATCCGGCAATCCGGTCGGGAACCTGATCGCGCGCCGTCAGAAGCACCGCCGGCGTGGCATCGCCTCGCCGGCGCAAATCCGAAAGCACATCGAGACCGGAGCCGTCCGGCAGCATCAGGTCGAGAACGACACCTTCATAAGCCTGTGCACTGAGCGCGGCGAAGGCGTCCTCACAGGTGGTCACGGCATCGACCGTGAAGCCGGCAAGCCCCAGCCCCACGGTCAGACCGTCCAAAAGCAGCGGATCGTCTTCAACCACCAAAAGTCGCATCGCACGCGTCTCGTTCACATCGGCAAGGAACAGGCCTGTCAGGAAACCAGCAGATGGTGCATCTTCGGGTCTGGAATGACGACAATCGGGCTGCCGTCCCTCACATTGTCGTACAGGTGAATGATATCCTGATTGATGAGACGGATACAGCCGGACGAAACGGCCTTGCCGATGCTCCACGGCTCCGGCGTGCCATGAATGCGGTAAAGCGTGTCTTTGCCGTTCAGATGGATATAGTGCGAGCGTGCGCCAAGAGGGTTGCGCAGGCCCGGAGGCATGCCGCCATTGGCGATGCTGTAGGGCTCCAGTTCCGGTCGCCGCGCCACCATCTCGTCCGGCGGCGTCCAGCGCGGCCATTCGCGGCGATAGGCCATGATCGCCCGTCCAGCCCACGAGAAGCCGTCGCGCCCGACACCGATGCCATAGCGCGTCGCCCGGTTCGGCCCGGTCACATGGTAGAGATACCTGTTCGGCGTATCCACGATCAGCGTGCCCTTGCGCTCGCTGGTGGGATAATCCACCTCCTTGCGCCACCAGCGTTCTTCCAGATGACTTATATCGACTTCGGGAATGGGAAAACGCTCATTCGGCATGGCGTAATACATGGGTGGAACGACGCGCTTGGGTTTCGGCGGCTCCACCACCTTCGGAGCTTCGGATTTCGGCGTCGCAACGCAGCCTGAAACCGCCAGCGCGCTCAGCCCGGCCAGAAAGCCACGCCGTCCCAACCGCCCTGAACCGATAGAATGTCCAACGCCCATATGTCCCTCGTCCGGTCGGTCGGACGCCCGCATCCGGGCGCTCATGCCCGTGCGAAAATGCGCCATGCTGAAAACTCCTTACTGCTTCATCGCCCGCCCAAAACAACACCCACCTTAAGGCTGCCTTAAGTTGAGGCGTTCAATTCACGCTCCAGCATACCGCCATGAGGATACGAACCCGGCAGTTCACACGATAGAAGTGACAGAATGAAGACCTTCCTGATCGCGCTTGCAGCTTTCCTGTCCGTCAGCCTCGCACCCGCCCCCGCATCGGCCCAGATCGCCAAGCCGCTGCCGGTCGACGAAGCCTTCACCCTTGAGGTGACGCGCGCGCAAGACGGTACGCTGGCCCTCAACTGGCAGATCGCCGAAGGCTACTATCTCTATCGCGATCACATCGGCGCATCGCAGGATGGCGCGGAACTGCCGCTCGAAACCAGCCCCGGCATCCGTAAGGACGATCCCACATTCGGCCTCTCCGAGATTTATTACAAAGAGGCAAGCGCACATCTTGCCGAACAGGTCTTCGGCACGTTCGACGTCACCTTTCAGGGCTGTCAGGACGGCGGCATCTGCTTCGCACCGGAGAGCCGGCAGGTAAACGCCCTTTCGCTCGCCGTCACCAGGCCCGAAGCATCTCAGGCCCCCGCGCCCGTAGAATGGATCACGGAAGAAGCGCCGACCGCCGCAGCACCCGCGGCGAGCGAAGACTCCGGCTTCGCGCTCGCCGAGGATGACGGCCTCATCCCGTCCCTGCTCGGCCGTGGCGGCATTCTTCTCGTGCTGGTCAGCTTCCCGCTCTTCGGTCTGCTTCTGGCCTTCACTCCATGCGTTTTCCCCATGTATCCCATCATGGCCGGCGCACTGGCGCGCGAGGGTGACAGGCTCACCGCGTGGCGCGGCTTCGAGCTTTCCTCGATCTATGTGATCGCGCTCGCCCTGGCCTTCGCGCTTCTGGGTGCCGCCGCCGGCTGGTCCGGGCAGAACCTGCAGCTTGTTCTGCAATCGCCCGTCACAATCGGCATATTGTCCGCGCTTTTCGCCGTTCTGGCGCTTTCCATGTTCGGCCTGTTCGAACTGCAATTGCCGACCGCGTGGACAAGCTGGGTGGCAAACCGCACGGGCGGTCTCAGTGGTTCGCGCCGCTCCGCCGCCATTCTCGGTTTCTCATCCGCCCTCATTGTCGGTCCCTGCGTCACCGTTCCGCTGGCCGGCGCACTCCTCTACATCGCCCAGACCGCCGATGTGGCGCTGGGCGCGGCAGCCCTTTTCGGGCTTGGCATAGGCAAGGGCATCCCCCTCATCGTCATCGGCACGCTCGGCGGCAAGGCCCTGCCGCGCGCCGGCGCATGGATGGAAAGCGTCAAGCGGGTGTTCGGCTTCGGCTTCCTCGCCACCGCCATCTGGACGGTTACGCCCCTGCTCCCCGCCGGTGTCGATCTGGCGCTCTGGTCCGCCTTGCTGATCGCCATCGCAAGCTTCGCCTTCAGCGCAAGGATCGCCGAAACGACGCCGCTCGCCGCCATCCGCTCTGTTGGTGCGCTATCGCTCATCTACGGCATCATCCTGATGCTCGGAGCAGCCTCCGGCGGCACCGATCCGCTCAAACCGCTTGCCCGGATCGCCCAGCGCGGCGAAACAGCGGCACCCGCCCGCGAACTCGCTTTCGGCCAGACCGGCTCCATTCCCGAACTCAAGGCGCAGTTGGCCGACGCCGACGGCACCCCCACCCTCGTCTACTTCACCGCCGACTGGTGCGTCACCTGCCGAGTCATCGAGCGCTCCGTCCTGCCGGATGCCGGCGTGATCGACAGTCTCGACAGCTTTCAGCTCATCAAGGCCGACCTGTCTGATTTCAACGATGAGAACGCCGCTCTCATGAAGGCGCTTCAAGTCGCAGGCCCGCCCACCATGCTCTTCTTCGATCCCGCAGGCCGCGAAGCGACCGGCACCCGTCTTGTCGGCTCCATCACCATGGAAAACCTCGCCCACTCCGCCAAAACCGCCAAGGCGCTTTGACCATGAACGCCGTTTCTCTCGGTCCACTCGTGCTCGCGGCAGACCGTTTCGCCGCCGTGCTTGCCATCTTTGTGTTCCTGATCGTCACCGGCGTCATGGCCCAAAAGGTCGATGAGCGCTTCAACGCTTGGTCCTGGTGGGCCTTTCTGGGTGGCATCCTGGGCGCGCGCCTCGGCCATGTGCTCATGAACATGCAAAGCTTCATGGCCGAGCCCCTGCGCATTTTCGCGCTCTGGCAAGGTGGTTTCTACTGGCCGACGGGCGCGGCCGCCATCGTCGTCAGCCTGCTCGTCATGCTGCCAGCTGGCCGCCAGCGCCTCTGGGCGCTTATGCCGCTGGCCCTCTCCCTCATCGTCTGGAACACGACCTGGCAGCTCACCGGCGGCACCAACCCGATCGCCGTCCCGAACCAGGCGTTTGAAACGCTTGAAGGCAACGGCTACCGCCTCGAAGCGCAGAAAGGCACGCCGCAAGTGGTCAATCTGTGGGCGACATGGTGCCCACCCTGCCGGCGCGAAATGCCGATGATGGCCGACATCGCCGCCTCGTCGGACGACGTCACCTTCGTCTTTGCCAATCAGGGCGAAGGCCGCACGGCCATCCAGCGCTATCTCGCCGCCTCCGGCCTCTCGCTCGACACGATACTGGTGGACCAGTTCAGCGACCTTTCGCGCTTCTACAGCGCCCCCGGGCTACCCGCCACGCTGTTCATCGATGCCGATGGCGTCCTGCAACATGCGCATCTGGGCGAAATCTCACGCGAGGTGCTCATCGGGAAGATCGAGAATCTCAGAACCAGCATCAACCCATCAGGAGACACAAGGCCATGATGAACCGCCGTATCCTGCTCGTCGCCGGCGCCGCGACGCTCGTCACCGCCGGCGCGGCCCGCGCCCAGCTTTATCCAACCGTGGAAGAGGTGCTGTTCGACCCTGAAATTCCTGTCATCGGCAATCCGAAAGGCGACGTCACCATCGCCGAGTTTTTCGATTACCAGTGCCCCTATTGCAAGCGCGGTCACCCCGACCTCCTAGACGTGGTGCGCGAGGACGGCAATGTCCGGCTGGTGATGAAGGATTGGCCCATTTTCGGCGAACCGTCCGTCCATGCGGCAAGCCTCGTTTTGGCAGCCGGTCCCGACTATGAAGCCGTCCACAACGCGTTGATGGTCACGCCAGGCCGCCTGACGAAAGACGAGGTCGACGAAACGCTTTCCACCGCCGGCCACGATCCTGAAAAACTCCTGTCCAACTTCAGAAAAGACCGCCAACGCATTGAAGGGATTCTCTCCCGCAACATGGATCAGGCCAATGCATTCGGCTTTAAAGGAACGCCGGCATTCTTGTTCAACACGAAGATCCACTACGGCGCGTTGGATCGTCACGCTATTCTCGTTGCAATATCTGAGGCCCGAGGCCAACCGGGGAGACAAAAGACGTTGTGACAGTAATTTTGACCGGCGGCGTCAATACCTGTTGATCATTTGACGCCGGTTCAGAACCTCCAGTCCATTATGCTTCGCCGCCAGGCCACGATTCGAAATCTGGAACACGGTGAACATGACGAAACCTCGGGCGGCTTCGGATTCATCTCGGCCAGGCCGTCAGGTTCTGTAGCGAACTATTCGGTAGTGGTGGGTAGAGCATGAAGGCTTGTTGCTTTCGGGGAGTTCGTCATGTTCAAAGACCGTCATTTTGATCACTCGGTGATCCTGCTTTGCGTACGCTGGTACCTTGCCGCAATCTCAGCCTTCGGGACCTAGAAGAGATGATGGCTGAGCGCGGTATTCACGTCGACCATTCCACAATCCATCGCTGGGTCTTGCGGTTCTCGCCGCTGTTGCTCGAACGGTTCAACAATCGTAAGCGACCCGTCACCTGCAAATGGCATGTCGATGAGACCTATGTGAAAGTTCGTGGACGATGGATGTATCTTTACCGCACCATTGTCAGTCTGGGTGATACGATCGAGTTCTTCTTCAGTGAACATCGCAATCTGTTGACTGCCAGGTGTTTCATCAGGAAGGCATTGGCGCGTCATGGCCGCCCTGAGCGCATTGTCATTGACGACAGCCAGACCAACCGCGAGGCAATCATCGCAAGCGACGGGGAAAGATGGTTGAGGGATCATCCGCGGCGTTCGTCGACGCCGATCCGCATCCGGCAGAGCCAGTACCTCAAAAACCAGGTGGAGCAGGGTCACCAACGCATCAAGCGCCGCAACCGATCAATGCTCGGCTTCAAGTCACAGACGAGCGCCGCCATCATTTTGTCCGGCGTCGAGATGGTTCACATGATGACAAGCGACAGGCGAGGTATGCCTACAATCCCTGTCCGACGATCGCTGAACAATTCGACCTTCTCGCCGCATGACCGATGGACCGAACCCGCGGTTCATCATCCCGTTGCTACGTTTGCGACAGAGCCCGATGGTTCAGGTGGAGTTACACAGCGGCTCCTATGACACGATCGAAAGGATGCTGCTTGATGAGCGTGCCGAACTGGGTTTTGTGCGAATGCCGGTCCAGAAGGGCGAGCTGGTGGAAACCCCGCTTGTCCAGGTCAATACGGTCTGCGTCCTGCCGCAAGACCATCCACTTGCCGTGGAAAGCGAAATCGACGTGCGCGATCTTTCCGATGAACCCTTGACCCTGCTTGGCCGGTTGCGGGTCCCGCGCCATGAGATCGACACGCTGTTTTTCACAGTACCGGATCCGCCCCAATGTGCGGCTGGAAGCGCACTCCGTTCAGTCTGCCTGCAGTATGGCCGCAGCCTGTCTTGGAGTCACGCTGGTCAACGAGATGATGGCGCACGACTATGCTCACATGCCTGTGGTCATCCGCAGGCTGAAACAGAACATCACACACTACTTCGCTCTGACTCTGCCTGCAGACATCCCCTTGGCGGACGCTGCACAGATATTTCTCGACACGACCGTTACGTTTCTCAAACGTCACTTCACCACTTTGCAGACCGGCCAGCATATCGAGCGGGGGCGGAGCCCTGAAACCTCAATCATTTCGTGAGGGCGCAACCGCCACCACGCGGTCACCGAGCAGCCGCAACCCGGTAGCAGGGAGTGAAAACCCACCCTCGCGAAGAGCTGCATCGATCTGCGCAAAAATGGCGTCCCTACAATCCACGTCATCGGCGAAACTTGGCACCCAGAACCGCACATGATAGCGGATTCCGTCCAGATCATACGAAGCGACCCGCACATCGGGGTTAGGGACGCTCACGATAACCGGTGAACGCGCCGCGGCTTCCGTCAGAAGTGCACGCGCATCGGTCACCGACAGATCATGACTGAGCACCACCTCCACCTGCGCCCGATATTTTCGGTTCGGCGCGCTGTAATTGGTGAGCTTCTGCTGTGCGATCTGGCTGTTTGGCAGGATCACATAGGTATCGTCGCGGGTGAACAGACGCGTTGTCCGCCAGCCGATCTCGATTACCCGCCCTCTTGTCTGGTCGTTGATCGAGACCCAGTCGCCGATGCGATAGGGAGCCTCGATCCCGACAGCGATCCCGGCAAACACATCCCCAAGCGTGCCCCGAAGCGCGAAACCGATCACCGCAATGATCAGACCCGAGCCGGCAATTGCACCACTCCAGCTCTGTCCGATCACCAACATGATCGTGGCAATCGTTGCCGCAATGAAAAGAGTGGCCGAGACCAGCTCAAGCAGAAGTTTTGGCACTTGACGGCGCCTGCGTCCAGCACGTTCCAGAGCCAGACCGACAAGTCTTCCGCCCAGCCACGCCGCTGAGAAATAGGCTGCCCCGCCCGTCAGAATACGGATCGGTTTCTGTGAGACCTCCAGCGCGAACCAGTCAATTGCCTGCGGGTGAAGCATATATAGTGTGACAGCCGTCAAGGTACTGAGTGCGGGTAGCAGAACGCGCATCAGTCTTTCGCGAAATCGGTTCATATCCGAACCTCGCCAAACGGAATGCATTTCGGCACCAGACGTGCGCGCACGCATCCAATGCACGATGATAACGCCTGCGATGAAAAAAAACGGTGGCGCCGCGAATGGTTGACCAGATTTCTGTTGAACACTTCTCTCTCCGGAACCCTGGGGGTACGTCAATGATCCTGCGAACAAAAACCCGGAGCAGGAGAGAGCCGATGCGCTATGTCAGCCCAATGCCGCCCCGGGCGCCACATGGCTTCGCAAGTGGGTCCTGCGTGTTTGAGATGTGAGAGACCTGAACATCACCTTTATCTGGGTATTCCAAACAACACTTCAATCGGATCTGGCTGCGTGCTTCAGACGCAGCCAGCCGGCAATCGCATGACCGTCAGTTGCCGTATCGATCAGGCCCCAGAGCCGAAACATCAATCTCCGGTGTCATACCTGAGATAATTTCAGTCAGCACCCGCGCGGAACCGCAGGCCATGGTCCAGCCAAGCGAGCCATGACCGGTGTTCACAAAGAGGCCGGGAACCCGCGTGGCGCCGATGACTGGTGGCCCGTCTGGTGTCATCGGACGGAGCCCGCTCCAGAATTCGGCGTTTTCCAGACTCCCTGCACCGGGGAAGAGGTCGCTCACCGAGTGCTCCAGCGGGGCACGGCGGGATGCGGGCATGGAGCGGTCGAAGCCTGAAATTTCGGCGGTCCCTCCCACACGGATGCGGTCTCCCAGTCGTGTGATGGCTATCTTGAAAGTCTCATCCATGACAGTCGATACCGGAGCACCAGCCGCATTGTGGATCGGCAACGTCAGTGAGTAACCCTTGACCGGATAGACGGGAATGCGGATGCCCAGCGGGCCAAGCAGACGAGGTGAGTGGCTTCCTGCAGCCACGATGACGGCGTCCGCAGCGAGAAACCCATCCCGCGTTTTTGCTCCGGTAACTTTGCCCCCTTCGCAGACCAGTCTCTGAGCCTCCACCCCATATCGGAATTCAACCGAGGACGATGCGAGCGCGGCCAGCCGCTCGGTGAAGATGCGGCAGTCTCCCGTTTCATCTCCGGGGAGACGAAGCCCGCCCACAAACTTTTCGGCGACCTGTGAAAGAGCCGGTTCTGCAGAAATGCACCCAGCCCGGTCGAGGATCTCAAACCCGACGCCGAACCTTTTAAGCACCTCCACATCGCCACCAACGCCATCCAACTGCTGATTCCTTCGAAAAAGCTGCAGCGTTCCCTTCAAGCGCTCATCATAGGCAATGCCTGTCTCGGACCGCAGCTCGCGCAGGCAATCGCGACTGTATTCCGCGATAGGCACCATGCGGGCCTTGTTGATCGCGTAGCGCCTGGATGTGCAATTCAGGAGCATTTTCAGGAGCCATGACCACATTGCGGGATCTGGTTTTGGACGGATCACGAGCGGTCCGTGCTTCATCAGAAGCCATTTCACCGCTTTTAGCGGAACCCCCGGTCCCGCCCATGGCGACGAATAGCCCGGCGAGACTTCACCAGCATTGGCATAGCTCGTTTCAAGTGCCGGGCCGCCTTGCCGATCAACCACGGTCACGTTGTGCCCCTGACGCGCAAGATACCAGGCTGAGGTCACGCCGACGACACCGCTGCCTACGATCAGGATCTTCATTTGCGCCCCCATCGGGTCGCAACAGAAACTGCCGCACGCACGCGGCGATCAAGAGGTTTTGTCATGATGCATCTCCACCGGGCCGACGGTGGTGGACCCGGAAATCAGAACCGAATTTCAGGTTTGTTGGGATTTCCGGCCCCTGGTCGACGGCCTTACGGCCGCGCCAGGGCTAGATGCATGCGATGAGGCCCCCCGCGTGGTTCATGAACCGCAGGCGGGTCTTCTTCCACATATGGTGTAACAGGGTTGAAAACGGCACGATCATCACCACCGAGTAGAATACAACAGAGAATAGCGATCGCACCTCAGAATCGCAACCGGATAGAAATCGGAGGGAGTTTACGATTTCTATGCACTCAGTCACCAGTCGATATCAGTTCCCAACTGTTACTAACAACTGGAAGAGGACGAGCGAACGTCCATGCTTCGACCACGTCGATGATTTCCGCAGGATTCCCACTGACGGTCAGACCTTCGGCGCTGCGCTCGACCCAGATCATCTGCGCGTTGAAGCATAGTGTCACTTCCATCGAGGCCTCGCACACGTCAATCTGCACAATGTCGATGCTTTCGATGCCAATCAGAGCGAGGTCGACACACTCTCCTCGACTGGCACGCGCTGCGCAGTGTTCCGCGAAAACCGCCAGAATCTCTTCCGAAACCAGAGGTTCAAGTCTATCCAAGTCACCCGCCGCAAAAGCGCTCACTATAATCTCGTAGGCGTGGCGCGCACCGTACACGAACATATCGAGGTCGAATGAGGGGTCGAAGCGCCGAATTTTGGCAATTCCGGTGTCGGTCGTGCCATACTCGATCACGGTATCTGCCATGGCTTGTGTCGGCTGCGTTTGATCTCTGGTATCTTGGTCCCGTGTCGCAGCTTCAAGAAACGTCAGAAAAACCCACCACAACCAGAACAGAATGATCCCGGGCAGGCCGGTTGCTCCATCCATAACCTCGTTCATTCATACCTCCTGTCACGATATACGCGGGAGCGACGAAAACTGATGAAACGGTGGCGGTGAGGTCAGCGTCCATTCGAGCGTGGTCGCTCCGGCGCCCCAGGGATTGGCTTCAGCAAGGCGCTTGCGGGAAAAGGCTTCGCCTACAGCGAAAAGAAAAACCAGGAGACCTGCCGCTGAAACATAAGATCCGACCGAGGAGATATAATTCCAACCAGCGAAGGCGTCGGGATAGTCGGCATAGCGGCGTGGCATTCCGGCGAGGCCAAGAAAATGCTGCGGAAAAAAGACCAGGTTGACGCCAATAAAGGTGAGCCAGAAATGCAATCGTCCCAGCGTCTCGTTCATCATGTAACCGGTCATCTTGGGGAACCAGTAATACCAGCCCGCAAAGATGGCGAATGCCGCACCCAGTGACAGAACGTAGTGAAAATGCGCAACGACGTAGTAAGTGTCGTGCAACATCCGGTCGACGCCGGGACTGGCAAGAACCACGCCGGTCACACCTCCGATCGTGAACAGAAGAACGAAGCCGGTCGCCCACAACATCGGCACACGGAAGGTGATTGAGCCGCCCCACATGGTGGCAAGCCAGGAGAAGACCTTCACGCCGGTCGGCACCGCGATCACCATTGAGGCGAAAGCGAAATAGCGTTGGCTGTCCATCGACATTCCAGAGGTGTACATGTGGTGCGCCCACACCACGAAACCGATCGCACCGATGGCCATCATGGCGTATACCATGCCGAGATAGCCGAAGACCGGCCTTCGGGCGAAGGTCGCGATGACATGGCTGATAATGCCGAAGGCCGGAAGGATCATGATGTAGACTTCCGGATGTCCGAAAAACCAGAACAGATGCTGGTAGAGGACCGGATCCCCACCGCCTGCCGGATCGAAGAAGGCCGTACCGAAATTCCGGTCAGTCAGAAGCATGGTAATGGCACCTGCAAGCACCGGCAGCGCCAGCAGGAGCATGAATGCGGTGACCAGCATCGACCATGCAAAGAGCGGCATCTTGTGCAGTGTCATACCCGGGGCACGCATGTTGAAAATCGTCGTGATGAAATTGATCGCGCCGAGGATCGACGATGCACCCGACAGATGGATCGAAAGAATGACGAGATCGACCGCCGGCCCAGGCTGGCCGAACACGGAATAGGGTGGATACAGCGTCCAGCCGCCTCCATGGCCGAACGAACCGGGCGCACCCGGTACGAACAGCGACATGAGGAAAAGCAGAAACGAGACGACAATCAGCCAGAACGAAATGTTGTTCATGCGCGGGAAGGCCATGTCC
>NZ_CAJXGF010000027.1 GCF_913053745.1 uncultured Nitratireductor sp. | reverse complement strand
TTCCTGGGACCTGCCGGACCCCGCGCCCTCGCCGCCCAGCGCCGCGCACTGGCTGGGCACCGACGACCAGGCCCGCGACGTGGTGGCGCGGCTCATCTACGGCTTCCGCATCTCCGTCGTCTTCGGTCTGGTGCTGGCCGCCTTCTCAGCGGTCATCGGCGTCTCCGCCGGCGCCGTGCAGGGCTACTTTGGCGGCTGGACCGACCTGCTGTTCCAGCGCTTCATGGAGATCTGGTCCGGCCTGCCGACCCTCTACCTGCTGATCATCCTGGCCAGCGTGGTGGTACCGAACTTCTGGTGGCTGCTGGGCATCATGCTGCTGTTCTCCTGGATGGGCTTCGTCGGCGTGGTGCGCGCGGAATTCCTGCGCGCGCGCAACTTCGACTACGTGCGCGCCGCCCGCGCCCTGGGCGCCAGCAACCCGGTGATCATGTTCCGCCACGTGCTGCCCAACGCCATGGTCGCCACCATCACCTTCCTGCCCTTCACCCTGTCGAGCGCCATCACCGCACTGACCTCTCTCGACTTCCTCGGCTTCGGCCTGCCCGCCGGCTCGGCCTCGCTGGGCGAGCTGTTGAAGCAGGGCAAGGAGAATCTGGCCGCCCCCTGGCTGGGCCTGACCGGCTTCTTCTCCATCGCCATCATGCTGAGCCTGCTGGTCTTCATCGGCGAGGCGGTGCGCGACGCCTTCGACCCGCGGAAGACGTTCAAATGAGTGAGACCCCCCTCCTTTCGATCCGCGATCTCTCGGTCTCGTTCACCCAAGGTGATCAAGAGACGCTCGCCGTCGACCGCATCTCCTTCGACATCGCACGTGGCGAGACGGTCGCGCTGGTTGGTGAATCCGGCTCCGGCAAGTCTGTTTCGGCTCTGTCGGTTTTGAAGCTTCTTCCCTATCCGGCGGCAAGCCATCCCTCAGGCGAGATTTTCTATAACGGCGTCGACCTGCTCTCGGCCGACGAAGCGACGCAACGCAAGGTTCGCGGCAACGAAATCTCCATGATCTTTCAGGAGCCGATGACCTCACTCAATCCGCTACACACCATCGAGCGGCAGGTCGGCGAGATGCTCAAACTGCATCATGGTATGAGCGACAAAGCAGCGCGGGAGCGCACGCTGGAACTCCTGAGGCAAGTCGGCATCCGCGATCCGGAAAAGCGACTCGATTCCTTTCCCCATCAGCTTTCCGGAGGTCAACGCCAGCGCGTGATGATCGCCATGGCGCTCGCCAATGAGCCAGATCTTTTGATTGCCGATGAACCGACCACCGCGCTCGACGTGACGGTGCAGGCGCAAATTCTCGAGCTACTGGCCAAACTGCGTCGCAAGAAGTCCATGTCGATGCTGTTTATCACCCACGATCTCGGCATCGTGCGCAAGGTGGCGGACCGCGTCTGTGTCATGACGGACGGCAAGATCGTGGAAAGCGGTCCCACGGAACAGATATTCACCGACCCGCAGCACGCCTATACACGCCATCTCATCGAAGCCGAACCAAAGGGCCGCCCGCCCAAGGCGGACCCAACAGCGGAAACGGTAATGGAAGGCGACCGGATCAAGGTCTGGTTCCCGGTGAAGAAAGGGATACTGCGCCGCACGGTCGACTACATCAAAGGTGTCGACGGGGTCGACGTCACGGTGCGGGCGGGCCAGACGCTCGGCGTGGTGGGCGAATCCGGCTCGGGCAAGACGACGCTCGGCCTGGCCCTTGCACGCATGATCGGCTCCGAGGGTCATATCCGTTTTGCCGGCGGGGAGATCGACCAGCTCAGTTTCCGCCAGATGCGTCCATACCGCCATGCGCTGCAGGTGGTTTTCCAGGATCCTTACGGTTCGCTCAGCCCCCGGATGTCCGTTGCCGAGATCATCCAGGAAGGTCTGCGCATTCACGAGCCCGGTCTTTCAGCCGAAGAGCGCGACGCCATGGTGGTCGACGTCCTGAAGGAAGTCGATCTCGACCCTGGCTCCCGGTTCCGCTACCCGCACGAATTCTCTGGAGGTCAGCGCCAGCGCATCGCCATTGCGCGCGCCATGGTTCTCAAACCGCGTTTCGTGATGCTGGACGAGCCCACTTCGGCTCTCGACATGAGTGTTCAAGCGCAGGTGGTGGACCTCTTGCGCGATTTGCAGAAGCGGCACAATCTGGCCTATCTGTTCATCAGTCACGACCTGAAGGTGGTGCGTGCGCTCGCCAACGAGGTTATCGTCATGCGTGCTGGCAAGGTGGTAGAGGCCGGTCCCGCGGAACAGATTTTCGATGCGCCGCAGACCGACTACACACGCGCGCTGATCGCAGCCGCGTTCAACATCGAAGCCACACCGGGAGGTGTGGTCAGCGAATAAATCCGAGGGGCAAACCATGAGTATACCGGAACGCGGCCGCGTCCTTCTGTCCGTTACCGGCTTCAATCCGCAACGCTGGTACGATCTTCTGTCTAGGGATCGAGATGTCGTGCTGGAACCCGCTGGCGCGGCCGACCCATCCATCGACTATGCGGTGGTGTGGAAACAGCAACCGGGTGTGCTCGCCAAATTGCCGAACCTCAAGGCAATCTTTTCCATAGGTGCCGGCGTCGATCACATCTTCGCCGACGATCAGGTGCCGGACGTGCCCATCGTTCGCGTGGTGGCGGACAACCTCACCCAATATATGTGCGAATATGTGAACTGGCGGGTGCTCGACCATCACCGCCAGGGCGCGCTCTACAGGGCACAGCAGACGAAGAAAGTCTGGCACGAGCCACGCCAACCACCCGCCAACGAAGTATCGGTCGGCATTATGGGGCTCGGCCAGCTCGGTGCGCGCGCGGCACAGGCATTGCTTGCGCTGGGCTTTTCGATAAACGGCTGGAGTCGCAATCCCAAGGAGATCGAGGGCATCAACTCCTATCATGGAGAAGACGGGCTCACACCGTTCCTCAACGCCACCGACATTCTGGTCGTCCTTCTGCCGCTGACGCCGGCAACAGAAGGCATTGTGGACTATTCGCTGCTTTCGCGCCTACGGCAAGATGGCCCGCTCGGTGGTCCCTGCCTCATCAATGCCGGCCGTGGCCGGTTGCAACGCGAAACCGACATTCTGCGCGCGCTGGAAGACGACGTGTTGAAGGAAGCGAGTCTCGATGTGTTCGAGCGAGAGCCTCTGGCGCCGGAAAGCCCTCTGTGGGGACATGCACGGGTTTTCGTCACACCGCATGCGGCCGCTACATCCGACCCGGCCCATCTGGTGCCGCCCATGCTGCAGCAGATGGATGCATTCGAGCGCGGCGAACCGCTTCGCAATCTCGTCGACCGCAAAGCCGGCTACTGATTCCGGACTACGCCGGCCGACGGTAATGCGTCGGCCGGCCATAGAGGCGCTCGATCCGCGCGATGGCCTCTTTCAAAGGCTCACGCGCGACGGTCATGGTATTGCCGTTGGCATGCAGCATCAGCTCGTGATCGAGCATGATCGCCACGTGTCCCTTCCAGAACACGAGATCGCCGCGCCTGAGTTGGCTTTCGCCAGGCTCAAACAGCATGCCGATGCTCTCGGCCTGCATGTCCGTATCGCGCAGAACCGATTTTCCAGCCATGCGCATGGAGAGCTGCACAAGACCTGAACAATCGATCCCGTGACCGCTTGTCCCGCCCCACAGATAGGGCGTGTGCAGGAAGGCCTCCGCAACAGTGACGTAGTCATCGTCGTGAACGTCAAGCGGCTGCAAATGTCCGGCGAACATCGCACCGCCTGTGGCGAGAAGCGCATAGCGCGTACCCCGGTTCTCGACCTCCTCCGTCACGCTCACCCCGGCACCAAGACTATGCACGGCAACAGCCGGTGTCTTCAGCTCCGGTTCGGGATAGACGAAACTACGCTGCGCGGTCACGCGATGTGTGGGCGCCACATCGTTCCCGGCAAGAGAAGCCGCATTAACGTATCCCACATAGTTGTCATGGTCCGCCTGCACCCATGCCCAGCCGTCGCGGCGCTCGAAAACCCGCACCGTATCGCCACAAAGAAACTGGGTGTCGATACCGGCATCGAGGCGCGGCGCACTGCGCACGTCGACGACTGGCCCGCTGATGCGCGCTGATGTGCCGGCGATGAAGCGGTCCGCATCGATTTTGCCTTTGAGGCGATCATCGGCAAGGTCCGGTCTATGGGCGTGGAGGCGGCGGTCAAGTTTGGTCATAACGATAGCTCCGCTGCTTTGGCCACCACCACGTCGCCGAACCGCTCCACGAACAGCGCGCCCTCAACGGTGCGCTTGATAAGAACATTGCGGCGATCGGCCGTATCGCGGTGGCGCGAAACGAATTTCAGTGCGCCCATCGTGTCGAGAGCGCGGGTAATGACGGGTTTCGATACGTCCAGTTTTTCGGCCAACCCCCGCACGGTGTGCGGCGGCGGGTCCAGATAGATTGTCAGCAGGATTGCAAGTTGACGCTCAGTCAGGTCAGGCGCCTTGCCACGCACCTCGATCAAACTGACCTGCTGCCACAACCGCAGTGCCTGGCTCGGCCTCAAATGAATGGACATGCCCTTTCCTGTCCCGCTTCCGGCCATCCTGCCGGCGCGCTTTCGCGAAGGACGACCCAAAACCGTTTCGGTTCCGTTCCATTCATGCCGCGAAAGGCGTGCCGAAGCAAGCGTCTCTATTTGCCGTAACGGTTCGCCAGAACATGTTCGATCGCACGAATGCCCTGTGCCTCGCCACCGACGGGCGAATAGGGCTTATCGGTCGGGTTCCATCCATAGATGTCGAAATGCGCCCAGCTTTTCGACTTCTCCACGAAACGACCGAGGAACAGACCGGCAATCGGCGAACCTGCAAAACCGTCGAGCGATACGTTGTTCATGTCGGCGATCTTCGAGTCGATGCGCGACAGGTATGGCTTCCACAAAGGCATGCGCCAGAGCGGATCCGCCACCGTCTCGGAGGCTCGTGTCAACGCCTCCGCAAGCGCTTCATCGTCGGTGTAGAAAGGCGGCACGTCCGGTCCGAGCGCGACACGTGCCGCGCCCGTGAGCGTCGCCATGTCGATCAGAAGTTCCGGCGTCTCCTCATCGGCCAGTGTCAGTGCATCGGCCAGAACCAAGCGACCCTCAGCATCGGTGTTGCCGACCTCGACGGTAAGTCCTTTGCGGCTCGTCAGGATATCGCCCGGCCGAAAGGCGTTACCGGCGACGGCGTTTTCAACCGCCGGAATAAGAACCCGCAGGCGGATGTCGAGTTTCGAAGCCATGATCATCGAGGCGAGCCCGAGCACGTTCGCTGCGCCGCCCATATCCTTTTTCATGAGCAGCATGCCGGCGGCCGGCTTCAGGTCGAGGCCGCCGGTGTCGAAGCAGACGCCCTTGCCCACCAGCGTGACCTTCGGCGCGTCTTCACGCCCCCAGCGCAGATCGAGCAAGCGTGGTGCGGCCTCGGCCGCCCGGCCGACCGCATGGATCATCGGCAGGTTGTCTTTCAAAAGCGCGTCGCCGAGAGTGACCGTCATGGCCGCGCCGTGCTCTTCCGCCAGCGTCCGCACCGCAGTTTCCAGTGCGTCGGGGCCCATGTCACCAGCCGGCGTGTTAATCAGATCGCGCGCCAGAAAGCTGCCTTCGGCCAGACGCTGGACGCGGCCTGTATCGACTCCATCCGGAACCGCAAAGCGAAGCGTATTCCGGGGTTTCTTGCCATAGCGGGTGAACGCATAGGAGCCCAACATCAAACCGAGGGTTGCCAGTTCGGCCTCGGCCGGTTGGCCGGCGAAATGCCAGTCGCCTTCAGGCAGAAGGCGGGCCAGCCCACCGGCAGCGAGTGGATTGGCGGCGTCCGATTTGCCAAGGCCAAAGAACGCACCCGCGAGCGCTCCCTTTTCTCCGGGGATTGCCAAGACCTTGCCCGCTACACCCGTAAAACCGTTCGACCGCGCCCACGCTATTGCCCCTTTCGGTGCATCGCAGACATCGAGACCATCCGCCTTTACCGTATAGACCGGGAGCGATGAAGCCTCTTTCGACCTCAGGAGCGTGACGGGCATTTGTTGTCTCCTCGTTTTCATTTCATGAAGCGTTTTAACGCTCCGTTAGGGTTAACAGATTATTTCTCTCTTCGAGAGTTGGCCGGAGGGCGGCCGAAGCCAATCGGAGGGCGCGGGGCTGATGTTTACCGAACAGCGCACGAATGCAACCGCAAACAAAATAACCATGACGGCACTTGCGCTGGTTATGGCAGTCGCAGTCGCCGGCTGCGCCAAGGACCGGATAACCACCGGCTCGGTCAGCCGCAGTACGCCAAAGGCCGCGTCCAGTGTCTCAAATATGAGCGAACCGCAATTGCGGGATGCGGCGGCATCTCTCGGACGCGCCTACACCCAGAACACCAAGGACAAGGCAACAGCGCTCCGCTACGCCTCGGTGCTGCAGATGACCGGACGCGTCGACCAGTCCCTGGCGGTGATGCGGAAGCTCGCCATCGACCATCCGACAGATCGGCAGGTTCTTGCGGCCTATGGCAAGGCGCTTGCCGCAGCCGGCGAATTGCAGCCGGCGCTCGATGCGGTCCGTCGCGCCCAAACACCGGAATATCCGGACTGGCGCCTGCAATCGGCAGAAGGCGCGATACTCGATCAACTCGGCGAGAAAGAAGCTGCGCGGGCGCTCTATCGTCAAGCCTTGAGCCTGCAACCGAACGAGCCGTCCGTACTCTCCAATCTGGGTATGTCCTATCTGCTCGAAGGAAATCTCAAATCCGCCGAACAACACATGCGGCAGGCTGCCCAAGCCCCTGGCTCCGACAGCCGTGTCCGACAAAACCTGGCTCTTGTCGTCGGTCTTCAGGGACGATTCGGCGAGGCAGAGCAATTGGCCCGGCAAGAGCTTTCGCCCGAACAAGCCGAAGCCAACGTCGCCTACCTGCGCTCCATGCTCTCCCAGCAGAATGCTTGGAGCCAAATCTCCGACGACCAAAAGGAGAAGCGCCGATAAACGGTTCTATCTTTCACCGGTTGATCTGAAAAAGGCCGCTTTAAGCGGCCTTTTTCATCATCTTAGAACAGCCCTTGCTGTTTGATCTGGATGCCGGCCGGTCCGAGGATGACGGCAAACAAAACGGGGATAAAGAAAAGAATCATCGGAACGGTAAGCTTCGGCGGCAAAGCGGCAGCCTTCTTTTCCGCCTCGTTCATGCGCATTTCTCGGCTTTCGTCGGCCAGCACCCGAAGCGCGTGGCTGACAGGTGTGCCGTAGCGTTCTGCCTGGATCAGCGCCTGAGTGACGCTCTTCACGGTTTCCAGCCCCGTGCGCGCAGCGAAGTTCTCATAAGCCTGGCGACGCTCCTGCAAAAACGAAAGCTCGGCATTCGTGAGCACCAACTCCTCGGCCAGCGCAACGGATTGAGCACCGATCTCATCCGCCACCCGGCGGAAAGCCGCTTCGATGGACATGCCCGATTCAACACAGATCAACATCAGGTCGAGCGCGTCGGGCCATGCGAGCTGAATGGATTTTTTTCGTTTTGCCGCAAGATTGCTCACGTAAAGCACGGGCATATAAAAACCCGCATAAGCGGCAATGATACAGACAAATAACTTCACAAAGAGGGGCTGATCGGGAAGCCCCCCGAGCACAAAGATATAAACGATTGCGAGCAGCAGCGTCGCGAACGGAAGAACGAGACGAAAGAACAGAAATTTCGTCAGCGGGTTCTGACCCCGAAAACCGGCTGTACGCAGTTTGGCGACGGCCGCGTCGTCGGCGAGCGCCCGTCGCAGATCGAGCCGATCCACGATCGCGCGCATTCCTTCGGATTGGTGCTCGCGCAGACCGCGCCGACGCTTGTCCGCTTCGGCGGCCAGACGTGCACGTTGCCTGGCCCGTAGTTCCTCGCGCTCCAGCGCCACGCTTTTCATGCGCGATTTCAGCGGATCGCCGCCGAACGCCGGCAAAAGGGTGAAAACGGTCGCAAAAACCGCAACCGCAACCAGAATTGCGATCAGGAAACTGGGATCGATGATATTTCCGACGGCATCCGCGGGCATTGTCTAAACCTCGAAATTGATCATGTTCCGCATCACGAGAATGCCGATTGTCATCCACAGCGCCGAAAAGCCAAGGATCAGATGCCCCATGCTCGTCGTGAAGAGCGGGGTGATATAGGTCGGGCTGGTAAGGTAGACGAGAAACGCTACCACAAAAGGCAGTGCACCGATGATGATGGCCGATGCCTTCGCTTCCATCGACAGGGCCTGCACCTTCGCTTTCATTTTCTTGCGGTTGCGCAGAACGCGCGACAGATTGGACAGCGCTTCGGAAAGATTGCCACCCGCCTGCGACTGGATCTGGATCACGATGCCGAAGAAGTTCGCTTCCGGGCAGGGCATCGTCTCGCCCATCCTCATACACGCCTCCGGGGTCGAGATACCCATCTGCTGGGCTTCAACGATCCGTCGAAACTCAGTGCGCACGGGCTCCTGGGATTCGCTTGCGATCAGGCGAATGCCGTCGTTGATCGGCAAACCCGATTTCACCGCCCGCACGATCACATCCAGCGAATTGGGAAACTCGTTCAGGAACGCCTTGACCCGACCACGGCGCTTCCAGGCAACGAACCAGCGTGGCAAACCGAATGCACCGACGATGAGAGCCCCGGGGAGAACCAGAAGCGGAGCGCCCAAGACGAAAATAATCAAGGTAAACACCAGGCCGCAAACAGCGGAGACGATGTGAAAGCGCTCCGGTGTCAGATCCATGCCTGCCTGTTTGAGCTGCATTTTCAATGGCGGTTTGCGCACTTTGCTGTCACGCTTCTTCTGCCGCTCATCAAGATCCTTGAGCGAATCCTGAATGGATTTGCGCCGTTTTGCCGTTTCGGCCACACGGTCCCGCGAAGCTTTGATAGCGATCTGATCGGTCTGCGCCCGCTTGACCGTATCGAGCCGGCGGCCGACCTTCTTCTCGGCGGCCATGTTGTTGAACATCAGCGCATACGCTACCGCGCCGGCACTGCAGCCGGCCAGAAGCACGAACGCGATGAGAGTGATGTCCATTCCGAACATGGATTTACCCGCTCCAATTGGAAAGGGAAGTCACGGACATGATTAGTCGGACTTCCTTTCCATAGCTTCCAGCGTGGTCGCCAGTCGCTGTTCTTCACCATAGTAACGGGCGCGGTCCCAGAAATGCGGCCGCGCGATGCCGGTCGATACGTGCTGACCGACGATCTTGCCGTTCGCGTCCTCACCCTTCATGTCGTAGAGCATGAGATCCTGCGTGATGATTACATCGCCCTCCATCCCGATCACCTCGGTCACATGGGTGATACGACGTGAACCGTCGCGCAGGCGCGTCGCCTGGATAATCACGTCCACCGAACCGACGATGATTTCGCGCACCGTGCGCTGCGGCAGCGTGAAGCCACCCATCGCGACCATGGATTCGATGCGATTCAGGCATTCGCGCGGATTGTTGGCGTGGATGGTTCCCATGGAGCCGTCATGGCCCGTGTTCATGGCCTGCAGGAGATCGAAGACCTCGGGTCCGCGCACCTCACCAACGATGATGCGTTCGGGGCGCATGCGCAGGCAGTTGCGCACCAGGTCTCGCATGGTGACCTCGCCCTCGCCCTCCAGATTGGGCGGACGGGTTTCAAGCCGAACAACATGCGGTTGCTGGAGCTGCAGCTCGGCGGAGTCCTCGCAGGTGATGATGCGCTCGTCGAGATCGATGAAGCTGGTCAAGCAATTGAGCAGCGTCGTCTTACCGGAACCGGTACCGCCGGAGATCAGGACATTGCAGCGCACCCGGCCGATGATCTTCAGTATTTCGGCCCCTTCCGGCGAAATCGCACCGAAGCGAACCAACTGGTCAAGTGTGAGCTTGTCCTTCTTGAACTTACGAATGGTGAGGGATGCGCCGTCGATGGCCAGCGGAGGCGCAATAACGTTCACACGGGAACCGTCGGGCAGGCGTGCATCGCAGATCGGGCTCGATTCGTCGACGCGACGGCCCACCTGGCTGACGATGCGCTGGCAGATGTTGAGAAGCTGCTGGTTATCGCGGAAACGCACGCCGGTCTGCTCGACCTTGCCGTTCACCTCGATATAGACATCCTTAGCGCCGTTGACCATGATATCGGCGATGTCGTCGCGCGCCAGAAGCGGCTCGAGCGGACCGTACCCCAGAACGTCGTTGCAGATGTCTTCGAGCAATTCTTCCTGCTCGGAGATCGACATCGCGAAGTTCTTGATCGCGATGATGTCATTGACGATGTCCCGAATTTCCTCACGCGCGCTGTCGGGGTCGAGATTTGCGAGCTGGGAGAGATCGATGGTCTCGATCAGGGCCGAGAAGACCTGACTCTTGGTATCGTAATAGGATTCGCTACGTGCACGCGCCGGCTGCGGCGATCGCGCGGGCGCCGGAGAGGTTGGTTTGGGCGCTTCTTCACGCGGTCGAGCCGTCGGCTCCCGTGGTGTGAGGTCCGCTTTCGGCTGCTGCGGCGCCGCCGGTCGTTCCGGCGTCAATACGTCGGCGCCCCCCGAGAAGGTTTTCGGGGTTTCGGTGTGCGGTGCTGCGGGATGCGGGACACCTGTCCCTCTCTTTCCGAACATCTGACGCTACCAATCCGTATCAGCTCTTGCGTTTCAACTTGTCCAGAATGCCGGACAGGCCGCTCTTCTTTTTGGGCTTCACATCGCGCCGACCGGTCAGCACGTGGGCGAGCTCGTTGATCGTCCCGACAATCGGATTGTTGGCATCCATTTCACCCAACATGCGCCCATTGTTCGCCGCGTTGCCGAACAGTTGCGGTTCGAATGGGATCGTCGCAGCAGGGATCACACCCAATGGTTCGGCGAAATCCTCAAGCGAGATTTCCGGCCGTTTTGGAATGCCTGCCTGATTGAGCAGGAGAACAGGTGGCTTGTCGTTGGGCCGCAGGGTCTTCAGCGTATCGATCAAGTTTTTCGTATTGCGCAGATTGGCAAGATCCGGCGTGGCCGTGATGACGATCTCATCGGCCTGCGCGAGCGTGGTCTTCGTCCATCCGTTCCAGGCATGCGGCACGTCGAGAACCAGAACCGGCGCCGTGCGCTGCGTTGTATCGATGATCTGCGCGAAGGCCTCCGGGTCGAAATCGTATACGCGATCCAGTGTCGACGGAGCTGCAAGCAGGGAAAGCCTCTCAGCGCACTGCGCCAGCAGGCGGTCGAGATAGACTTCGTCGATACGTTCGGGCGAGAACACCGCTTCGGCGATGCCTTGCGCCGGATCCTGGTCGAAATTGATGTTGGCCGTGCCAAAAGGAAGATCCAGGTCGGCGACGACAACCTCGTTCTCGAAGAGGTTCGAGATCGCCCAGGCCACGTTATGGGCTACGGTGGACGAGCCCACGCCCCCTTTCGCGCCAACGAATGCAATGGAATGCCCCAAGGGCTCGGCATCGGGATCAACGAAAATGTTGGCGATCACACTGACGATGTCCGCCATCGAGATCGGAGCAACCACATATTCCGAAATGCCGGCGCGGATGAGTTCTCGGTAGAGCCAGACATCGTTGTAATGGCCGATGATGATGACCTTCGTCGAAGGATCGCACACCGTTGCCAGTTGCTCCAGCGAGGCAAGCAGTTCCCTGGGTTCGCTGGAGGATTCGACGATCACGAGGTTCGGCGTCGCTGCGGTCTGATAGAACTCGACCGCGGTCGCGACACCGCCCATGTGCACCTTGAGATGCGTTTTCGCCATGCGACGATCTTCGCCCGCCCTCTCGATGGGGTTGGCGACACTTTCGGTTTCGCAGAACGCCTGGATCGATATCCTTGGGATCGGTCGCAGTTTTTGAAGCGACGGCGAGGTATCGTCGTCGGAGGACAGATCGTCGTGATCCGTTTCGTAGGCCAGATTGCTCATGTCATGCCCCTCGCCTAGTAGCCGATCTCGCTGGCGGACCGGAATTCCTTGGAGACCTTGCCAGCCTCATAAATGCTTTCCGCACCGCGATACTTGTCGATCACACCCATCCGGTTTTCCGCATCGATCTCACCCTGCTTGCGCGGGCCGAGGAAATCGTTGGGATTGGCGACCTGGGCAGCGAGATTGCTCTGATAGGAGCAACCGAAATTCGCATAGAGTTTGTTGTCCGTGGTGTTGAGAATATCTTCCGGCCAGCGACCGCACGGACCGGTCGATGCCTTGATCACCGGATAGGAGACGCGGATCGGCGGCGCCGTGTCGGGTGCCAGCGCCTGATAGGAGACCACGGAAATATTCTCCGCCGGAACGCCCTGTTTCTGAAGCAGGCCCGTGATCTGGGAAGCGACATTTGAGGCGCCCAGCTCGTTTGCCGAGCCGGAGGGCACGAGCACGGACACCATGCCGCCGGAACGCCGATCATATCCGCTCATGAAACCGGCAAGCGTACCCATCTGGTCGCGTGTCATCTTTCGTGCGGAGACAGCGATCGGCAGATCGATTTCCTGCGCCTTTTCCGAAATGACGATCGGATGATTTGTTCGATAATCGTCCGGTATCGAACCGACAATCACCGAATCGCGCTTTGCGGCGCACCCCGCCAGAAGCGCTGCGGCGCAGACGATCAGTACCCTACCGCCAAGCCTGGCCCGCGAAGCGCCGCCTGTTCCGTTCTTCATCATGACCACCCCCGGCATGACCTTCCCCCAACTCATTTGTAGATGTAGCCGACAACGCCGTGGTAGCGGCCGTTGGGCAGGTTGGTTTTCATGGTTCCGTAGACACGGTTGACCCGCCCAAGGAACATTCCCGCGCCATCGCTGGCCGGCGTGAAATTGTCGTCAGGCTTCGAAAGCGCGGTGCGCGCCGTCGGTTTCGACAGGAACGGCGTGACGATGATCACCAGTTCCGTTTCGTTGCGGACAAAGTCGCGGCTGCGAAACAGGGCGCCGAGCACCGGAACCTTCGAGAGACCGGGAACGCCGTTGAAAGCCTGTCGCACGTCGTCCTGCACGAGGCCGGCGATCATCATCGAACCGCCGGACGGCAACTCGACCGTGGTGTCGGCCAGGCGCTTACGGATCGAAATCGCATTCATGCTAGACGCGTTGCGATAGCGCTGACCGCGCCCCATACCTGAAAAGAAGGTCTCCGATCCCTGCATGGTCGGCTCTGAGACCTGGGTGCGGATCTTCAGACTGATCCGGCCGGCAGAAAGAACCGTCGGGAGGAACTCGAGCCCGATGCCGTAATCGATCTTTTCGACTTCGTATTTCAATGCGTTGGTATCGGGATCGACCTCCTGAGAGGTGACAATGTTGAACTCACCGCCGACGCGAAACGTGGCTTTCTCTCCCGAAACCGCGGTCAGTGCAGGTTCGGCGAGCGTTTTCATGACGCCCGCCTGCTCCATCGCATTGATGTAGGCGTCGATCAGCGATCCGCCCACCGAAAACTGCGTGGGAGAAAGTGGCTTGCCAAGCCCGAAGGCGTTGTCCACCACGGCACCCCAGGAAATACCGTCGGCGCTGCCCGAGCCTATCATGTTCACGCCAAGCTGTTTCATGACGGAACGGCTGACTTCGGCGACCGTGACTTTCAGGGTCACCTGGTCCTCTCCAATGATTTGCAGCATGTTGACGATGCTGCTGACCTGGCGCTTCTGATCGGGGTTGTCGATCGCCACACCGCCACCATCGGTCGGCGCGGCCGCGCTCTGCGAGTATTGTCCGGTCGTCGCCTCACCGCCGGTCACGAAGATTTGCGCCAACTGTGCGGCGCGAGACGCGTCGAGCGGTGTCTCGACGGTTCCGGTAAGCACCACATTGTCGTTGATCAATTCGACTTCGATGTCGGAGTTCGGGATGAATCGCTGCAGGTAATCTTCAAGCCCGGCGACATCGCGCTCCACGGCCACGTCGAGACTGGCAATCTGCTCGCCATTGGGGCCGAACACGAAGATATTCGTTTCGCCGACCTGCTTTCCGAAAAGATAGATTCGCCGCGCTGTGCGCGTTACGGCATCGGCAACCGACGGATTCGCGACGAGTATGTCATAAGCGTCGCTGGGTAAATCCAGCACGAGCGATTTGTTGAGACCCAGCTTGAGACGCTGGCTGGTGCTGCTTCCGCCTCTCGCCTTGATAACATTCTGGTCCGCAAACGCGGCCCCTGCCGGCAAGGCCGCCTGAGCGGCCAACGCCGTGGCGCATCCCAATAGAATGCGTGCGGTCAATTTCATCTTGTTGCGCATACCCCGTCCCGACTTTTTCACGGCCCCCGCCTCATTCGCGCTTTTCATCATTTCCGGGTTCCCACCTCGGTGACTTCACCGGACTTGATCAAACGGACACTGTTGCCCCTCCCTCTGCCTGTCACGAGGTAGGATCCATCATTTGCCGCTGTTTCATTCGTGTCGGTGATCGCCCGTAACGACAGCGTCAGACGATCGGCCATCTGCTGTGCAACGGTGATGATTTCTGCCTGCTCCGGTGTGAGTTCGAGCGTCGCGGTCTCGCCCACCTTGACGCGGCGACCTTCCTCATCCTCCTGAATGGTCTGATCGATCGCCAGAACCTTGATGTTCTTGAGGATGGTCTCGGTGATGAACCCGTTTGCCGTGCCGCTGTCCTGCGACCGGCGCGTCATGATGACGTCGACATAATCATTGGGAAGGATGAAACCGCCTGCCGAGGTGTCCGCCGCGATCTGCGTGGCGACGGCGCGCTTGCCGGAGGGCAGTATAGCCGACATGAAGCTCATGCCCTCGCCGATCAGCTTGGAGCGTCTGAGTGGCTCGCCGGTGTAGAGCGCGACACGCGCAATGGAGCTGCGCAGCTCTTCCAGCGCTTCAGGGCTCTGGCTTCTGGTGATCATGTTGGCGTTGATGTTGTCCGTCGGCCAGGCCTGCCAGCTAACGGCGCTGCCGAGCTCGGTACCCATGGGCACGTCCTGGCCAATGACCAGGACATCGACCAGATCGATGGCCGGCTCCTCCGGTCCCGCGCTCGCTATCGGCTGCTGCGGAGCCGGCGCCGTCAGATTCTTGGCCACATAACCGGCGCCAAGGGCAGCCAGCACGGCCACTCCTAAGATGACGATCCGGGATTTGCTCATGACTCCGCCCCTCGTACTCGGACTTCCCTTGCGTGAAGCGGAGAATGGAGCGCCAATCGTCAAATTATGGTTAACGCGAAGCTTACAGAAATGATTAATTTAAAGTTGAGCGATTATTCGGCAGGTATCGACGAACGCAAACACCCCGATGAAACATCGCGGTGCGATAGAATTCATAGCTCGAAATGTCCGGAACCGCGCCCGAAGCGACTAAAGACCGGCCAAGCGAGTCAGCGCCCACTGCATGAGCGGTGTTTCCGGATAGGTCACAAGCCCGCCTATGCCGAGCGCGATGCCATAGGGGACGCCGGCCTTTCCATTGGCCAGATGCTGCAAAAGAGCGTTTCCGCCCGTGAAATGGGCCAGAGGTGAATTTCGGAAATAAACCAACGCGACTGTAAGAATACCACCGAAAACCGATGCCAGCACAAGGTACTGGATCAGCGCCACGCTCAGCCCGAACCAGACAGCTGTGGCGGCAAGCAATTTGGCGTCTCCGCCTCCCATGCCGCCAACCGCAAACAGGACGAAAGTCGCGGACAACACAAGCGCTCCGGCCGCCAGATGCAGCCCGATCTGTGCCCACTCCATACCAGCAAACGGTGCGAGAACCAGAAATGCCGCAAGCAGGATAAGCGAAACACGGTTGGCAATCGTCATCGACAGGATGTCGGAGATCGCCGCAAACACCATGCAGAATGGAAATATGACGAAAACAGCCGCTTCAAGCATTGGAATATGCCTCTATTTTCCCCTGGAGTGTGAGGGAACGGGCTTAAGACTTGGTGAAACGCCTTGCAGGAGCAGATTTCGAGTAACGCTCCAATATGGAAAAACCGTCTCTCGATTGAGAGACGGTTTTTCCGATCGGGCTAAGCCCTTGTGGATTAGCCGCCGTTGGCGGTCGTCAGATCACCACCGATCGTCGTGAAAGTAGCGCCGATCTGCGTGCCAATCGTGGTGGCACCCGCGATAATGCCGAGCGCGATCAGGGCAGCCAGAAGGCCATATTCGATGGCGGTGGCGCCGGACTCGTCTTTCAGGAAACGTGCAAACAGATTAGCCATTTTGTAAAACTCCTCTTCCGCGTTTTTGTCAGCAAGACCGTCAACGTTTTTGTCGTGTTGATCGGATGGCCTGACCATACGAGGGAGCTCTTTCAACCTACTTAAGAAACACCCTTACCAAAGTCTTGCCGGCCCAAAGCGCCAGCATTGGTTAACGGCGGCATAACACGCCTAAACGGGGCAGGGATTGCCGAAACACATTATATATACGCTGGATGAATACGCGATCTTCCTGAAGGGCAGCGCGTTTAACCCTTGGTTCACCAATGATGTTCATAGTCTCTTCAGCTTGACGTGGGGAGCAGGACGATGCGTGCCGTATTTTCTAGAACCGGGTTTGCTTTAAAGACAGCCTGCCTGCTTGCAGGATTGCTGATTTTACCGAGCGCCGTTTCGGCCAACGAGGCAGCCATTGAAGTGGTGATGAACCAGGCGAAGATCGTCAAGCTTGCACGGGAAGCCGACACCATCGTGATCGGCAATCCCGAGATTGCCGATGCCGCGGTGCAGGATGCGACGACCATCGTTCTCACCGGTAAGGGTTTCGGCGTGACCAATCTCGTCGTTCTGGATATCGACGGGCAGCCGATCGTCGATGAACAAGTGGTCGTCAGCCGGCAGGCCGCCAGTTCCGTACGCATTTACCGCCGTGCCAACGTGCAAACCCTTTCCTGCACGCCCTACTGCGAAAGCTCCTACAAGACCGATGCCGAGCGCACCTCGGAAGCGGAGATCAGCGCCGGGCAATAACGGGTCGGGCATCGGACTTCGCTGTGAAGCGGTCTGTCGACGCGCAGGGTTTTGAAAGCGTAAACAAACAAACCGCAATTTGAGCTGCCCCTAAAACCGGATTGCAACCGGAGCGGGCTATGGTGCCCTGACGAACGCACACTCAGGGGCTGGATATGGGCGACCAGACAAAACGCAGACGATGTCGCGCACCGATCGGGCGCCGCATGCTGCGCCGTTTCATCAAGAACGAGGAAGGTGTGGCGGCGATAGAGGTCGCCTTTCTCGGCCTGCCGTTCTTCTTTCTAATATTCGTGATTCTGGAGGCCTGCATTGGATTTGCGGCCCAGCAATTGGTGGCCAATGCCACAGATGATGTCGCGCGGCTGTTCCGCACAGGGCAAATCCGCAGCAGCGAGGTAAACGAAGCGAGGCTCCGCGAGTTGCTCTGTGAGAGAATGTCGATCCTCATGTCAGAGACCTGTCCCGGCCTTGAGGTCGATTTGCGGCAGTTCGATACGTTCGAGGACGCCGCAAAATCGAATCTCGGCTTCAACGAGGATGGAAGCATCGACACGAAAACCGAACTCGGCCTGGCTCTGACGAAAAACATGCTGCGTGTTTATTACCGCTGGCCGGTTGTGACGAACATGCTGGCGGATCGGCTCCCGGACGGCAAGCTTCTGCTCTTTTCGTCGAACACTTGGCAAAACGAACCGTTCTAGGTTCACAAAAGGTCGTGGGGAACCGGGCAATGAGTTTCAATCAAAAAGCGAAGCCTGTGCAGGCGGGCATCATGTCCGCACTAGGGGATTTCGCGCGCAACAAGCGCGGCGTGGCGGCCATCGAATTCGCCATTATCGCGCCGATCCTGTTCGCGATGTATTTTCTGACTCTCGAATTCGGTCAGGCGATCGACGTCAACAAGAAGGTCAACCGAGCGGCCAGCATGGCCGGCGACCTGGTCGCCCAGCAGCCGTCGATCACGGCCAGTGAGATCGATGCCATCATGAAAATCGGCGGCGCCATCATGAAACCTTATAAGCGCTCGAGCCCGACCGTGACCTTGACCGCTATCACGGTGACCGACGACACCACGCCCGAAGCCAGGGTGGTCTGGTCCCGTCAACTGAAAGACGGGACTGCGGCGCCCGGCCTTGCAAAAGACAGCACCACCACCTTACCGGCAGAGCTGATGATCGAAGGGGCTTTCTACATCAGAGCGACAACCGCGCTGGGCTACAAGCCCATCCTCACCTGGTCAAAGGACGGTGCGAAATCGGCCGGCGTGTCGGCTATGCTGAGCCTTGACAATCTGCAAATGAGCGAGCGCTACTTTTTGCGTCCGCGCATGAGCAGCACCATACCCTGCGACGATTGCTGAACCGACACAAACCAGCAACACCTGATCGATTGCAAAGACCATGCCGCCCTTCTATGTCTTTGGGAACGGGGCAGCGACGGTGAGCGGATATGGCGCGCGCATTCCTTTTCGTTCTGGATTCTTTCGGCATCGGGCACGCGCCCGATGCCGAACTCTTCGACAGCCTCGGCGCCAATACGTTTGGGCATATCGAAGTCGCTTGCGCCGAGGGCCGTGCGGACGATGCCGGCTTGCGCGCCGGACCACTCAAGCTCCCCAATATGAAGGCGCTTGGTTTAATGCATGCCGCAGCGATCGCTGCGGATCAGCCAATCCCTAGGGTCGGCTCGACGACTGGATTCTATGGCGCCGCATCTGAAGTTTCACGCGGTAAAGACACACCCTCGGGGCATTGGGAGATCGCCGGTGTGCCGGTAACGTTCGAATGGGGATACTTTCCCGAAACCGTGCCCACATTTCCCGCAACGTTAACCGACGCTATCATCCGTGAAGCGGATTTGCCGGGTATTTTGGGAGACTGTCACGCTTCGGGGACCGAAATCATCGCCCGGCTGGGCGCGGAGCATATCCATTCAGGCAAACCGATCTGCTACACATCCGCCGACTCGGTTTTTCAGATCGCGGCGCACGAAGACGTTTTTGGACTGGATCGCTTGTACGAACTGTGCGCGATTGTGCGTCGGCTTGTCGATCCGTTGAACATCGGGCGTGTCATAGCCCGCCCCTTCGTTGGAGACGACGCGGAAACCTTCGAGCGCACCGCCAACCGCCGGGATTTCGCTGTTCCACCGCCGGAGCCCACTCTTCTGGACCGTGTCGAAGATGCCGGAGGCCAGGTGATCGGGGTTGGCAAGATCGGCGACATTTTCGCGCATAAGGGGGTGAGCCAGGTGCATAAAGCAGCCGGCAATATGGCCCTGTTCGATGCCACGCTGACCGCCATGGAAAATGCTGGCGACGGCGATCTGGTTTTCACCAATTTCGTGGATTTCGACACGCTCTATGGTCATCGTCGCGACGTGGCGGGCTATGCGGCCGCGCTTGAGGCATTCGATGCCCGCCTGCCCGAGGTGACGCAGATGCTGCGCCCGGGCGACATGCTGATCCTGACGGCTGACCACGGCTGCGATCCAACATGGAAAGGCAATGACCACACACGCGAGCGCGTGCCCATTCTTGGCGTGGCACCCGGCTTGCCAGCGGGCCCGGTGGGCCTGCGCGACAGTTTTGCCGATATTGGCGAGACCGTGGCCGCACATCTCGACCTGGCGCCCGGGCGTCATGGTCGATCCTTCATGAGCGAGCTTTCCAGACATGCCTGAATTGCCTGAGGTCGAAACCGTCCGCCGAGGTCTGCAGCCGATTATGGAAGGGGCGCACATCGTTTCCGTCGAGTTGCGGCGTCCGGATCTGCGTTTTCCGTTTCCCAAGGGCTTTGCCGAACGGCTCAAGGGTCAGGAGATTATCGCGCTGGGACGGCGCGCGAAGTATCTGCTTATTCATCTCGAAACCGCCGACGTGGTGCTGTGTCATCTCGGTATGTCCGGCTCGTTTCGTGTCGATCGGGAAGACGATGAGCAAGAAACGCCGGGCACGTTCCATCATCCGCGCTCCAAGGCGGAAAAGCACGATCATGCCGTGTTTCATCTGACGGCGGGCGACGGTCGCAGCCTGCGCGTGATCTACAACGATCCGCGCCGGTTCGGTTTCATGCTGCTTCATGACGAGGGACGGCTCGACAGCCACCCCTTGCTCGCCAGCCTCGGAACGGAGCCGACCGGAAATGCGCTCGACGGTGCACTGCTGTCCAACTGCCTGCGCGACAAACGCACTCCGCTGAAGGCTGCGCTTCTGGATCAACGGTTGATTGCCGGGCTTGGCAATATCTATGTCTGCGAGGCGCTATGGCGCGCGCGACTTTCGCCGAAACGCAGCGCCGAATCCATAGTGGCAAAACGCGCAACCTCCGATCGATGCGAACGGCTTGCAATCGCCATTCGCGCGGTCATCGCAGAGGCGATCACAGCCGGCGGCTCATCACTGCGAGACTACGTGAAAACGGATGGGACGCTTGGATATTTCCAGCATGCGTTCAACGTCTACAGCCGCGAGGGACAAGAATGCGCCCGTGACGATTGCGACGGCACCGTGCGCCGGATCGCACAGGGTGGCCGGTCAACCTTTTACTGCCCGAACTGTCAGCGCTAGCAATTCACGAATATGGAGAGGACGGCAAACTATGGCCTATGAAACGATCTTGGTGGAGACGCGGGAACGCGTTGGCCTGATAACTCTGAACCGCCCGAAGGCACTGAACGCGTTGAACTCGAAGGTCCTTGAGGAAGTCGTTGCCGCACTCGAAGCGTTCGACACAAATCCTCGGGTGGGCGCCATCGTCCTCACCGGATCCGAAAAAGCCTTCGCCGCCGGAGCCGACATCAAGGAAATGGCATCCAAAACCTATGTCGACGCCTATATGGAAGACCTGTTCGCTGGCTGGGATGGGCTGACCCGCGTGCGCAAGCCCATCGTCGCCGCTGTGGCCGGCTATGCACTCGGCGGCGGCTGTGAACTGGCCATGATGTGCGATTTCATCATCGCCGCGGATAACGCGAAATTCGGTCAGCCGGAAATAACGCTCGGTGTGATGCCCGGCATGGGCGGCTCGCAGCGGCTGACCCGCTTCGTCGGCAAATCCAAAGCCATGGACATGTGTCTGACGGGCCGTTTCATGGACGCCGAAGAAGCCGAGCGCACGGGACTGGTGTCGCGTGTCGTTCCGCCCGGAGAATTGATCGAAGAGGCGTTGAAAGTCGCCGAAACCATCGCCGGCTTTTCGCTGCCGGCGGTGATGATGACCAAAGAGGCGGTGAACAGATCCTACGAAACCACCCTTGCCGAAGGGCTGCGTTTCGAGCGGCGGGTATTTCATGCCATGTTCGCACTCGACGATCAAAAGGAAGGGATGTCGGCATTCACGGAAAAACGATCCGCCAACTTCAAAAACCGCTGAATTGAACTCTGGGTTTCCGGCTTTCTGCAACGAGGATTGCCGGATCTCGCTGCTTGCGGGTGGAAACACGAGACGGTGCCTTTAAGTGGGCCGCTTTGACGCCAATAGGCGTTGACCTTGCTCGAAAGCTCCACTATAAGCCGCCTCGACTGTGGTGGCCCTGCGGCTGCCCTTTTTGTTTTGCGCTCGCGAGAGTTTCATCGCGGCAGGATTTGTAGAGACAAGAGAGGAAACATGGCCAACACGACTTCGGCCAAGAAGGCGGTGCGCAAGATTGCTCGCCGTACTGCGGTTAACAAGAACCGTCGCTCGCGTGTGCGCAGCTTCGTTCGCAAGGTCGAAGAAGCACTGGCCTCCGGCGACAAGGCAGCGGCCGAGACGGCGCTGAAGGCGGCACAGCCCGAGCTGATGCGCGCCGCCGGCAAAGGCGTTCTTCATCAGAACACGGCTTCGCGGAAAGTTTCCCGCTTGGCACAGCGTGTGAAGGCGCTCGGCGCTTAATCCCGACTGCTGACTTTCAGGATCAACCCGGCGAGCATGCCGGGTTTTTCTTTGCCATCAAAAAGACCGGCTCTGGACAACTTCGCATTGTCCGGGACGGTCTTTTTTGTTTGCCGCCGTAAGTGTTTGAGAATCGTATTATTTTCGTCACATAACCATCTCGTCAAAATGGTCGACGTTCGGAATTTTCTTTGTTTTTCAAACAATTATAGAAGTTTATCCACAGGTTGCCCATGTCACGCTTGCCACCTGTTACAAGCGGAAATGTCAAGTATTTTTTTAAGATTTTTTTTCGCCCCGCACTTTGCATGCGATCATTCGGAAAAGGCTTTTGAATCCAAAAGGCTTATCCATTCGCATCCCGGGCGATGCCGATTTTAACGCCAGGCACAAGACCAGATTCGAGAAAAAAGCGGCAGACCCGCCCTTGCCCTTTCCACAAGGATTTCGGTAGTGTCAAACCATCGAGAGGGCAGCCAAAGCCCGATGACTTAAGCCCAAATCGGCATTCATTGCGACGCGGTTTGTTATCCGCGCGGGGTCTTTGTGCGCTCTCGAAACGGCCCCGTTGGCTCGTTTGTCGGGGTTCCGTTTCAGGCGCATCCGCGCCGGGGGAAAACGAGCGCGAGCGTTACCGGATCGATCAAAACAACCGGTGACTGCGACAATGAAATTGAACTGCGGCGAGATTGAACTGCGGCTCACGAACTGTAGTGAGGAAAGGAGGATCCAGGGCCAGAAGTCAGGCTGGCCAGCAATCGTCATAAAAACACGGACCGGGCAGAGACAAACGATCTCAAAACTGACTCGGCCGTGAAAAACACCACTCAAAGCAACAGGGACACGAGGAATGCAAAGCGGCGCCGAAAGGGAAGTGACTGGGGAGGTTTCTTTTCAAGAGCAGATGTCTCAGCAGGAAGGCAAGGAGACGGCGAACGCAGACAAGCAGGAAGGCAAGGCGGGGCCATCAGAGACAGTTTTCGAGCGCGTTAAGACGCAACTTCGCGCACGGCTGGGAAGCGAAGTTTATTCCAGCTGGTTTGGCCGAATGAAGCTGATGGAAGCCTCGAAAGGCTGCGTACGGATTTCCGTGCCAACGGCTTTCCTTCGTTCATGGATCAACGGTCACTATCTGGACCTCATCACCGAATTGTGGAAGCAGGAAGCACCCGACACACTCAAAGTCGAGATCGTGGTGCGCACAGCGACGCGCAATGTCCGCGTCAATCAGGAAAGCAAGCCCGCTGCCCGCAAAGTAGCAGCGAAGCCGCAGACCGCGCTCGCCACGGGCACGCTTGGCGGAAGCGCGGGGCTGCGCGCCAACGGTGTCAAAGTTCCCGAAGCGGAGGGGCGCTCCAACATTCTGGGATCGCCGCTGGACAGCCGCTATACATTCGATTCGCTTATCGAAGGCGCGTCCAACCGCGTCGCATGCGCTGCGGCGCGCACCGTTGCGGAGTCGGACTCCAATGCGATCCGTTTCAATCCGCTTTTTCTCCACGCATCGGTCGGCCTCGGCAAAACGCATATGCTGCAGGCCATAGCGGCGGAATCGCTGCGTCGCAAACCACAGGCCCGCGTCGTCTACTTGACGGCGGAATACTTCATGTGGCGTTTCGCAACTGCGATACGCGACAACAACGCGCTGACCCTCAAAGAGCAATTGCGCGACATCGACCTTCTCATCATCGACGACATGCAGTTCCTGCAGGGCAAGTCGATACAGAACGAGTTCTGCCATTTGCTGAACATGCTGCTCGACAGCGCACGCCAGGTGGTGGTAGCCGCGGACCGTCCGCTGTCGGAGCTGGAATCGCTTGAACCCCGCGTGAAATCACGGCTCAATGGCGGCGTTTCTCTAGAGATCGGTTCACCGGACTTTGCTATGCGCCTGTCCATTCTGAAGCAGCGTCTGGCGAGTGCCCAGGCGGAAGACGCCTCACTGGACATACCGGAAGAGATTCTGGTCCATGTGGCGCGCTCCGTCACCGGCAGCGGACGCGAACTGGAAGGTGCTTTCAACCAGCTTCTGTTCCGTCACTCCTTTGAGCCGCAGATCACAATCGACCGGATCGATGAGATTCTCGGACATGTCTGCCGAGCGGGCGAACCCAAGCGTGTTCGCATCGAGGATATTCAGCGCCTCGTCGCTCGCCACTACAATGTATCCAAGACGGAACTTTTGTCGAACCGACGCACGCGCACCATCGTCAAGCCGCGACAGGTGGCCATGTATCTGTCAAAGGTCATGACACCGCGCTCTCTTCCCGAAATCGGGCGCCGCTTCGGTGGGCGCGATCACACGACGGTCCTGCACGCGGTGCGTAAGATCGAGGGCCTGACTGACGGGGACAAGCAGCTAGCGCAGGAAATCGAGCTCCTCAAGCGTTTGATCAGCGATCAAGCCTGAAGGATCTGACATCACGGCGACGGTCGAGCGACCGTCGCCGTTCCTTCTTGTATGCCTTTGGGCATCCCTCCGGCTGCCACTCTGCCGTTTTCCCCAGAAAGCGGGGCGAACAGAGACGTAACGCCATGACAGGCTTGCGTTTCTTGTCGGTTTCCTGTCATTTTGGCGCAAATCGAAGCCTGTTCATGGCTGTCCTGGACATGCGTCATGTTCGCAGGGCTATTCTTCATTTAAGTGAGATTGATCGGTCATGCGTGTTATTCTCGAACGCTCCACCCTCCTGAAGTCCCTGAATCACGTTCATCGTGTGGTGGAACGCCGCAACACCATACCGATCCTTTCCAACGTGCTTCTAAGCGCGGACGGGGCAAGCCTGCAATTGAAAGCGACCGACCTCGATCTCGAAGTGACCGAAGCGGCTGGCGCAACGATAGAGCAGGCGGGCGCCACGACCGTGCCCGCGCACCTGCTCTACGACATTGTGCGCAAGCTTCCAGATGGTGCCGAAGTCATGCTGAAGACGGATGAGGACGGCAATGCCATGTCCGTCATGGCCGGCCGCTCCAGTTTCCGCCTTCAGTGTTTGCCGCAGACTGATTTCCCCGAGCTTTCCGCCGGCAATTTCTCGCACATTTTCCGGCTCGACTCAGCGGACTTGAAGGCTCTAATCGAGAAGACTCAGTTCGCCATCTCCACTGAGGAAACGCGCTACTATCTGAACGGTATCTTTCTGCACACGATCGAAGCCGATGGCGGGCTGAAGTTGCGCTCCGTGGCGACGGACGGCCATCGCCTGGCGCGCGCCGAAATGGAGGCACCTGCGGGTTCCGAGGGCATGCCTGGCATCATCATCCCGCGCAAGACAGTCGGCGAACTGCAGAAACTGGTGGATGCACCGGACGTGGCTGTCACTGTCGAGCTTTCGGACACGAAGATCCGCTTCACCATCGGCAGCGTCATCCTGACTTCGAAACTGATCGACGGCACCTTTCCAGATTATCAGCGCGTCATACCGACCGGCAACGACAAGAAACTGGTCATCGACCGTCAGACCTTTGCCTCGGCCGTCGACCGTGTGTCGACAATTTCTTCGGAACGTGGCCGGGCCGTAAAGCTCAGCATCGCTGAAGGACAAGTGACGCTAACGGTGAACAACCCGGATTCAGGATCCGCGACTGAAGAACTGGCCGCCGATTACGGTTCGGATCCGATCGAGATCGGCTTCAACGCTCGCTATCTTCTGGACGTGGCTGCGCAGCTCTCGGGCAATGAAGCGCGCTTCCTGCTGGCGGATGCCGGCTCGCCAACGCTCGTGCAGGACGAAGGCGACGAAAGCACGCTGTACGTTCTCATGCCGATGCGCGTCTAGAGCGCACTGGCGTTGGCCCTCCCTTGGTGGAACAAGCATCCGGCGAACAGACCCCAGCCCAGGTTCACGTCACCAGGCTGAGCCTGACCGACTTTCGAAATTATCATGCCCTGGGGCTGGATCTGGCACCCGGTGCGGTGGTTTTGACCGGCGAGAATGGCGCCGGCAAAACAAACCTGCTTGAGGCGATTTCCTTCCTCTCTCCCGGCCGCGGATTACGGCGCGCCAGATTCGACGACGTCGCGCGCGAAGGTGTGGAGACGGGCTTCGCCATCCACACGAAGCTTGCGGGCCCGTTCGGCGAATGCCAGATCGGCACGGGTACAGCTGGCCTGCAGCCCGCCGCGGAGACAGGAGGACGCCGTCTGCGGATCAATGGGGAGACGGCGCGAACTGCGGATGCCATGCTCGAATGGGTGCGCGTTCTGTGGCTGACCCCGGCCATGGACGCCTTGTTCACAGGACCGGGTGGCGACCGCCGTCGCTTCCTCGACCGTCTCGTTTTAGCCATCGACCCCGCGCATGGACGTCGCGCCCTCGACTATGAGAAGGCGATGCGTGCGCGCAATCGGCTGCTTGCGGAAGACTCGCGTGATGGCGGCTGGTTCGATGCCATCGAGACACAGATGGCCGAAACCGGCGTGGCGATCTCAGCGGCGCGCGCCGAGATGGTTCGTCTGCTTGCAGCAATGAATGAGCGTTTACCGGCCGGCGGTCCCTTCCCCACCGCCGAAATCGCACTCGAAGGCACCATCGACGCGGAAATCGGCCACCATGCCGCAGTGGATGTGGAAGAGACGTTCCGCCGGCTCCTGTATGATCACCGGCCGCGCGACCGCGCCGCCGGGCGCACACTGGAAGGCCCGCACCGCAGCGAGCTTCAGGTACGCCATGCGCCCAAGAACATGCCCGCCGCACGCTGCTCTACTGGGGAACAAAAGGCTTTGCTGGTGGGGTTGATCCTCGCCCATGCACGCCTCACCGGCGAGCTTTCGGGCAGCGCGCCCATCCTGCTTCTGGACGAGATTTCCGCCCATTTCGACCCCGACCGGCGGGCAGCGTTGTTCTCGATCCTCGAAGAGCTGAATTGCCAGGCCTTCATGACGGGCACTGAAGCGAGCCTCTTCTCCGCGCTCGATGGCCGTGCGCAGTTTCTTTCGGTGTCCGCCGGCGCAATCCAAGACCGACGCTGACATAAGCTTCTTGCCGGATTAAGGTCGCCGAATGATCCAGAAAGCAACCTCCCCATCCGCGCTCTCCGCCAGCGAGCTGGAACGCTACGCCCGCCATATCGTGCTGCCGGAAATCGGCGGTGCGGGACAGCAGAAACTAAAGAAGGCGCGCGTTCTGGTGATCGGCGCAGGCGGGCTCGGCGCACCGGTTCTGAGCTATCTCGCCGCCGCCGGCATTGGAACATTGGGCGTGATCGACGATGACACGGTTTCGCTGTCCAATCTGCAAAGGCAGGTCATCCACGACACCGCAAATGTCGGCGTTACGAAAGTGGAGAGCGCCAAAGCGAGCATCGCCCGCATCAATCCGCACGTGTCGGTTGAAACGCATTCCGAACGTCTCGATCTGGAGAACGCGGCGGAAATCATCACCGCCTACGATGTGGTTGTGGATGGATCGGACAATTTCGCCACACGCTATCTTCTGGCCGACACCTGCGCGGCTGTGGAACGCCCGCTCGTGACGGCAGCTGTCGGTCGTTTCGACGGATCGCTAACCGTACTCAAGCCTTTCGAGCGCGACGCAGACGGCAAGCTCTTGCCCGGCTATCGCGACCTCTTTCCGGAGCCGCCACCGGCGGGGCTGGTGCCCAGTTGCGCCGAAGCGGGGATTGTCGGGGCGCTAACAGGAGTGATGGGAACACTGGAAGCGATGGAAGTCATCAAACTTGTCACCGGAATCGGTGAACCGCTTATCGGCCGCCTGCTCCTTTACGACGCACTGGCCGCGCGCTTCGAGACAGTGAAATACAGGCGGGCGGCAGCGACATAGAAGCCTGCTCAGACGTTCCGGGGCAACACTCTGTCCGGCGGGCGATGGCCATCGTATAGAGTGCGGATATTTATAATCACCTTCTCCCCCATGTCGACGCGGCCCTCGATTGTGGCCGAGCCCATATGCGGCAGGATGACAATCTTGTTCTTCTGCGCGAGTTTCAGGAGTTTGGGATTGACCGACGGTTCATGCTCGAACACATCGAGCCCGGCACCGGCCAGCTTTCCCTCTTCGATCAGGCGGATCAGCGCATCCTCGTCCACCACGTCGCCGCGTGCCGTGTTCACCACATAGGCACGCGGCTGCATCAGCTCGAGCCGCCGTGCGGACAGGAGATGGAACGTTGCGGGCGTGGAGGGGCAATTGACGGAGATTATGTCCATGCGGGCGAGCATCTGGTCGAGGCTGTCCCAATAGGTCGCCTCCAGTTCGTCCTCGATGGCCGGTGCCACGCGTTGACGGTTGTGGTAATGGATCGACAGGCCGAAAGCCTTGGCCCGGCGCGCTACCGCGGTACCCACGCGTCCCATGCCGACAATGCCGAGACGTTTGCCCCAGATGCGGTGCCCCAGCATCCATGTGGGCGACCATCCGCCCCATTTTTCGCCGCTGCGCAGGAGCTCCGCACCCTCCGTCAAGCGACGCGGCACCGCGAGCATGAGCGCCATGGTCATGTCGGCGGTGTCTTCGTTGAGCACATTGGGTGTGTTGGTAACGGTAATGCCTTTTTTGGCTGCTGCGGCAACATCGATATTGTCGACGCCGTTGCCGAAATTGGCGATCAGCTTCAATCGCTCGCCTGCCTGGGCGATGAGGGCGGCATCGATACGGTCGGTGATTGTGGGAACAAGAACGTCGGCTTCCTTGACCGCGGCCACCAGTTCGGGCTGCGACATGCGCTTGTCGTCGAGATTGAGACGTGCGTCGAACAGCTCGCGCATGCGCGTTTCGACCTGATCCGGCAGCTTGCGGGTGATGACGACGAGAGGCTTCTTCCTGACGGTCATATGGTCTCCAAAATAACGCCCTGTTGATACCTCTTTAACCAAGATAAACGACACTGCAATGCCGAGCAGGGCTGCCTTCTCTCTATCAAGCAGGGGGCGCCAAGACAAAGAAAAAGGGTGGAAGCGCTCGTTCCGCCGGAACAAGGGTTACCGGAGTTTGTGATGCCGGCCAGCGGAATGAATTTGACGTTCGGAACCCGCTCGATGTCGAATGCCAAAATCGCAAATTCCCATAGAATCATGATGTTGCTAGTGACTTTCTGTGTCCAACATTTGCGCTCGCGGCCGATACAGATGGAATACAAATGTTGAGAAAAACCATTAGCGTGCCGTTCCGTTTATTGTTCGCCGCGCTCACGGTCGCGTTGCTGTCGGCAACTCCCGTTTCAAGTCAAGCGCAGACGAACACCGAACAGAATGTGAAAGTCGGTCCGAGCGGTCTCCCGCTGCCGCGTTTCGTCAGCCTGAAGTCGAGCCGTGTCAACATGCGCATAGGGCCAGGTCTGAGCTACGCGGTGAACTGGATGTACCTGAAATCCGGCCTGCCCATGGAGATCATTCAGGAATACGACAATTGGCGCCGGGTGCGTGACGCCGACGGCGCGGAAGGCTGGATCAACCAGGCGCTGCTCTCGGGACGCCGCACCGGCATTGCTGCCCCCTGGTTCAAGGGTAAGGAAGCCGACATCGACCTGCGGTCTGACCCCCGCGAGGACGCCCGCCTGCTGGCTCGCATCGAGCCAGGTGCAATCGGATCGATCAAGGTCTGCAATGGCGACTGGTGCGAGATGGAATTCGCCGGCCATTCAGGTTGGGTGAACCAGTCGCTTATCTGGGGTGCCTATCCCGGCGAGACGGTGAAGGACTGAGAAACAAGTCGCGTCAGTGTCGCTTGCGCCGCAGCCGTACAACGATATCGACATTGGCGATCTCTGTCCCGTCCGGCGGCTCCGGCAGGTTGCGAACCTCAACGCCGCGCGAGGGAATGTCGAAAACCGTTTCGTCTTCCTCGTAGAAAAAATGGTGGTGGTCCGACACATTGGTATCGAAATAGGTGCGCGCGCCTTCCACCTGGACAATGCGCAGCATGCCCGCTTCGGTGAACTGGTGCAACGTATTGTAGACGGTGGCAAGCGAAACCGAGAACCCTGCATTCTGAGCTTCTTCGTGCAGCGCTTCGGCGGAAACATGACGATCGCCGGCTGCAAAGAGAAGATCGGCGAGCGCGATGCGCTGACGCGTCGGGCGCAAGCCCGCGTCTCTCAAGCGCTCCTCAAGCGTGATGTTCTGCGCTTCATTCGAAATCGACAATGAACCCGTCCGTCCTTCCTGTTGCCCGAACCTTCGGCCAATGCTGAGGTTCTAGCTGCAGCAATTCCCTCCTGACATATATTCGCTCCATTCAAAGCGATCAATAGCGGCAGTTTTCCGGGGGCAGCCGCCCGGGGCATCGCAAATTCCCAAAACGGCGGTTTCCAGCAAGAAACAAGCTGTGATAGGGAGTTCGGACAATGAAAAGAACGGTCTCGGCACGACCGGACCACCGACGGGATGGCTATTGATGGCGCAAACGAAAAACAGCTACGATTACGAAGACCTTTTGGCTTGCGGACGGGGTGAACTTTTCGGCCCCGGCAATGCGCAACTCCCCGCCCCGCCCATGCTAATGTTCGACCGTATTACCGACATCCAGGAAGAAGGCGGCGAGTTCGGAAAGGGCTATATTCGCGCCGAACTCGACATCAAACCCGACCTTTGGTTCTTTCCCTGTCATTTCATCGGCAATCCCGTCATGCCGGGTTGTCTCGGCCTGGACGCGATGTGGCAAATGACGGGTTTCTATCTCGGTTGGCTCGGCTTGCCCGGCAAGGGCATGGCGCTCTCCACCGGTGAAGTCAAGTTTAAGGGCATGGTGACGCCGGAGGTCAAGAAGGTCGAGTACGGCGTCGATTTCAAGCGTGTCATGAAGGGCCGTCTCGTGCTCGGCATCGCCGACGGCTGGCTGAAGGCCGACGGCGAGCCCATCTATAAGGCAACCGACCTGCGCGTCGGTCTGGCCAAGCAGGAAGACTGATTTTCAATTCATCACTGGCGGCCACGCGGTGTGGCCCAAGGAGAGCATCATGAGACGCGTCGTCGTTACCGGTCTCGGCATCGTTTCCTCGATCGGCAACAATGCCGATGAGGTCACCGCCTCGTTGCGTGAAGCGAAATCCGGCATTACCTTCTCGCAGGATTTCGCCGATCACGGCTTCCGCTGCCAGGTCTGGGGAGCACCGACACTCGACCCGGCCGAACTGGTCGACCGCCGTGCGATGCGCTTCCTTTCCAAGGGCGGCGCATGGAATCACGTCGCCATGGAGCAAGCCATCGCCGACGCCGGCCTCGAACAGGGCGATATCACCAACGAACGCACCGGTATCATCATGGGCTCGGGCGGCCCCTCCACCCGCACCATCGTGGAAGCCGCGCAGACGACCATCGACAAGGGTTCGCCCAAGCGCATCGGACCGTTTGCCGTGCCAAAGGCCATGTCATCCACAGCATCGGCAACGCTCGCGACCTGGTTCAAGATCCACGGCGTGAATTACTCGATCTCGTCGGCCTGCTCGACTTCGGCGCACTGCATCGGGAATGCGGCGGAGATGATCCAGTGGGGCAAGCAAGACATGATGTTCGCCGGCGGCCACGAAGACCTCGACTGGACCATGTCGAACCTTTTCGACGCCATGGGCGCCATGTCGTCGAAGCACAACGACACGCCCGCCACGGCTTCGCGCGCCTACGATGTGACGCGTGACGGTTTCGTCATCGCCGGCGGCGCTGGCGTCCTGGTTTTAGAAGAGTTGGAGCACGCCAAGGCGCGCGGCGCGAAAATCTACGCCGAGCTTACCGGCTACGGCGCGACCTCGGATGGCTACGACATGGTCGCGCTTTCGGGCGAAGGCGCGGTACGCTGCATGCGCCAGGCACTATCCACGGTGGACGGCAAGGTCGATTATATCAACACGCATGGCACAGCGACGCCGGTGGGCGATTCCGGCGAGATGGGCGCCGTGCGCGAAGTGTTTGGTAACGACATTCCGCACATTGCTTCGACCAAGTCCCTGACCGGCCATTCGCTTGGCGGCGCTGGGGCGCAGGAATCGATCTACTCGATCCTGATGATGCAGGAAGGCTTCATCGGAGAGAGCGCGCACATTACCGAACTGGATCCGGAATTCGACGGCATGCCGATTGTGCGCCAGCGCATCGACAATGCCAAGATAGACACGGTCCTGTCGAATTCTTTCGGCTTCGGCGGTACCAACGCCACGCTTGTTTTCCAGCGTTACGCAGGGTGAAATACGAACCATGGACGGTTTGATGAAAGGTAAGCGCGGCCTCATCATGGGGGTCGCCAACGATCACTCGATTGCATGGGGCATCGCCAAAAAGCTTGCCGAGCACGGTGCGGAACTGGCTTTCACCTATCAGGGCGAGGCCTTCGGGCGCCGCGTGAAACCGCTGGCCGAGAAGGCAGGTTCCAAGCTTCTGTTCCCGTGCGACGTGGAAGACAGCGCCTCCATAAACGGCGTGTTCGACGGCCTGAAAGAAGAGTGGGGTTCTCTGGACTTCATCGTGCATGCGATCGGCTTTTCCGACCGCAGCGAACTGAAGGGCCTCTACGCCAACACCACGCGCGACAACTTTGTCCGAACCATGATCATATCCTGCTACTCCTTTACGGAAATCGCCCGTAAAGCAGCGGAAATGATGGACAATGGCGGGCAGATGCTGACGCTGACCTATGCCGGCTCTACCCGCGTCATGCCCAATTACAATGTTATGGGCGTAGCCAAGGCCGGTCTTGAGGCCAGCGTGCGCTATCTGGCGAGCGACTATGGTCCGCGCAACATTCGCGTCAATGCGATTTCAGCGGGACCTGTACGCACACTGGCCGGCGCCGGCATCTCCGATGCGCGCTACATGTTCTCCTACCAGCAGCGCAATGCACCGCTCAGACGCACCGTGGTAATCGACGAGATTGGCGGTTCGGCGCTCTATCTGCTTTCGGACCTCTCGTCGGGCGTGACCGGCGAGATCCACTATGTGGATTCCGGCTACAACACCGTTTCCATGCCCACCATGGAAGAATTGAAGCGGCTGAGCGCGGCCACTGGCGACGACTGACGCCTCGCTCAACCGGGCGTCCTATTTGCGTGCCCACAATACCTTGAACACCGTATCGCGGCGCAGCTCACCCTGTGCCGCGAAATGTTTTTCCAGACTTTCCTCGTAGGCAAGCTGTCTGTTGGCAACGAGGAAAAGCCTACCGCGCGGCTTGAGCGCCTTCGCGGCCGCTGCAATCATCCCGTGCCCCATATCGGGCTCTGCAGCCCGGCCGCGATGAAACGGCGGGTTCATCAGGATGACGTCATAGCGCTCGTTCACCGGCTCACCCAGAAGATCCTGCCAAAAGAAACGTGCCGACATCCGCGGCGCTCTGGCAGCCATGTTGCACCGGGCAGCTTCCAGCGAGGCGTGATGGGCCTCATAAAGATCAAGGCTCTTCACATCCGGCGCGCGCGCGACCGCCGCAACGGAAAGATAACCCCAGCCAGCAGCGAAATCGGCGATTGCTCCTGACAGATCAGCCGGCAGACAATCGACGAGCATGGCCGAGCCCGGATCTACGCCATCATCGGAGAATCCACCCGCGGCGGTGATGTAGCCGTCCGCCGCACTTTTCCCCACATTCAGTGCGGTCAGAGCCGTCTCGACCGCATCCGGGCGGCGCAGCCAGAAGACGACGCCGTGATGCTTGGAAGCATGGTCCTCCAGCTCGAGAAGAGCCCCCATGCGCTTGCGCACACTGCCGCCGCCGTCCTTTTTGGCGCAAGCCGCCACAATTCTGGCACCGGGTCGGGTGCGCTTCAAAGCCTCCGCCAGACGTTGCTCGTTCTCGCGCCGGTGTCGGCCAAGCAGGAGCAGCGCAAGGTCATATTTTTCCCCTACCGGTTCAGGAGTGACGGAAAAGCCACCTCGCTGGAGAGCCAGATAATCGGGCCGATAGCCCTGCACGGCGGCCATATCTCCAGCAAAATCGGGGGGAAGACGAAACGTTCCCGGTGCGCCAAGAAAAAGCACACGATCCTCCGCGCCCGGCGGATCGATCAGCCCGCGCTCGAACGGAAACAAAAGGGTGGCAAGAGGTGTATCGTTCTTCATCTTAAATTCCGGATGTGAAAACGGGCGCGGCCATGAAGGCGCGCGCCCGCTCGTCGTTCAGAAGGGAAGCAAGTTCAGCCTTCGGCGTCCTCGGCCTCTTCCTTCTTCTTCTCACGGACAATTTCCTTGCCGGTCTCCTGGTCAACGACCTTCATGGAGAGGCGGACCTTGCCGCGCTCGTCGAAGCCCATCAGTTTCACGAACACCTTATCGCCTTCCTTGACGACATCGGTGGTCTTGCCGACACGCTCCTGCGCAAGCTGCGAGATGTGTACCAGACCGTCACGCGGGCCGAAGAAGTTCACGAAAGCTCCGAAGTCGGCGGTCTTGACGACCGTGCCTTCGTAGATCTCGCCCACTTCCGGCTCTGCAGTGATGGAGTGGATCCACTTCTTCGCGGCCTCGATCTCCTTGGCATTGGAAGAAGCGATCTTCACCGTACCGTCGTCCTCGATGTTGATCTTGGCGCCGGTCTTCTCGACGATCTCGCGGATCACCTTGCCGCCGGAACCGATCACGTCGCGGATCTTGTCGGTCGGGATCTGCATGACCTCGATGCGCGGAGCGAATTCGCCCAGCTCCCCGCGGCTCTCGGAAAGGGCCTTGGCCATCTCGCCGAGAATGTGCAGACGGCCGTCCTTGGCCTGGTCGAGGGCGATCTGCATGATCTCCTCGGTGATACCATCGATCTTGATGTCCATCTGCAAGGAAGTGATGCCTTCATCCGTGCCGGCGACCTTGAAGTCCATGTCGCCCAAGTGATCTTCGTCACCCAGGATGTCGGAGAGAACGGCGAAGCGCTCGTCTTCCTTGATCAGGCCCATGGCGATTCCGGCAACCGGTTTTGCCAGCGGTACACCGGCATCCATCAGCGCCAGCGAGGTGCCGCAGACGGTCGCCATGGAAGACGAGCCGTTGGATTCGGTGATCTCGGAAACGACACGCAGCGTGTAGGGGAACTGATCCGCTTCCGGCAGCATCGGGTGAATAGCGCGCCATGCGAGCTTGCCATGACCGATCTCGCGACGGCCGGGCGAACCCATGCGGCCCGTCTCGCCCACGGAATAGGGCGGGAAGTTGTAGTGCAGAAGGAAAGACTCCTTGTAGGTGCCGGTGAGCGAGTCGATGAACTGCTCGTCTTCGCCGGTGCCCAGCGTGGCCACCACGAGGGCCTGCGTCTCACCACGGGTGAAGAGCGCCGAACCGTGCGTGCGCGGCAGAAGACCGGCCTCGGCGACGATCGGGCGAACCGTCTTCAGATCGCGTCCGTCGATGCGGCCGCCGGTATCGAGGATGTTCCACCGAACGATCTTGCCCTGCAGGCTCTTGAAAACGGTGTTGACCTGTTCGGCCGACCACTTGGTCTCTTCCTCACCTTCCGGCAGGAGCGTTTCTTTCACCTTGGCCTTGGCAGCGTCGACGGCGTCGTAACGCTGCTGCTTGTCGGTGATCTTATAGGCTTCGCGCAGTTCGTTCTCGACGGTCTTCAGCATCTCGCCTTCGAGCTCGGAGAGATCCGGCGGTGTGAAATCGCGGGGCTCCTTGGCGGCGACTTCAGCGAGTTTGATGACCGCGTCGATGACCGGCTGGAAGTTTTTGTGGCCGAACATGACAGCGCCGAGCATGACGTCCTCGGGAAGCTGCTGTGCTTCCGATTCCACCATCAAGACGGCATCGCCCGTACCGGCAACGACGAGCTGGTCGCGGCCCTGTCCGCCGGGCGGCCGGTTGCCGGCGCCTGAGCGCTTGTATTGGCCGGCCGGTCGAGGTGTAATCAAGTCTCGAACGCCATGGAAAAGCGCTTGCTGCAAATCCTCCGCTGTCCCGTTACGCAAAAGGGCCTGACCCTCGCGCGCCGGGACCTTCTCGGCAAGGTGAATGCCGCGATCGAGGCGGGCACGCTCAGGAACCGCGACGGGAACGTTCTCGCCGGTTCGATGGACGCGGCCCTCGTCACTGACGACGGCAAGGTCCTGTACCCGATCATGGACGGCATCCCGGTGCTGCTCGAAGACGAGTCCGTCAATCTCGAGCAGCTAGGCGGCTAATAAGGCATTGAAACTCCAGAGCAAGCAGCTTCCCGCCCACCTGAAGAAAAACCTGGCGCCCTGCTACCTCGTCTCCGGCGATGAACACCTGCTGGTCGATGAGGCGCTGGATGCGATCCGGGCCGCGGCCCGCGCGCGCGGG
>NZ_CAJXGF010000026.1 GCF_913053745.1 uncultured Nitratireductor sp. | reverse complement strand
TGTTTCCTTGCGGCCCGTCGATATGCACGGGTTCCGTGAAGAGCGGTGTCGATCGGCGATGGACCGGTGGCCATAGTTGGTGGCAATCGTCGAATACGATCGGGCATTATCGGCGTGTCCCCCCAACAGGTGATTGCGGAGCGGGTCGACGCCTGCATGATGGGAAAATGGCAAGAAAGAACGACAGTTGTGCGGACAGCACGGACCATGGTCGAGCGACCGGATCCTGACACGCGTTCGCTCGATGCTCGGCCCGCCTATTCAGCGTTTGCAGGGGGGTGGGTGGTTGCCGAATGCAGGCTGACTGAAGGCAAGGTCGAACTCGCGGGTCGGCGCCATTTGCCGGATGCCCTTCTCAACGAACTCGTGAATGCTATCGGCCAAAGCGGTCTGCCCTCGATCGCGCTACCGTTGGCGCATCACATCGCGTTCGTCGGTTTCCCCTGTTCCAATGACAGAATGCGTCTGATCATCATAGACGACGAGACGCTCTGCGATCTGTTGAACAGGCGCATGGGGCCGTCGCGCATCACCCCGGCCGAGTTGCGCCTGCTCAAGCAGTTGCTGGGAGGTCTGACGCTTCACGAGGCCGCCACAGCCGATGCGGTCGGATACGAGACAAAACGCTCACAGTACAAATCGCTTGCCAAGAAGTTGCGTGTGCGCTCGCAGTTCGACCTGGCCGGATCGACAGTGACGCAGATCATGCTGCATCTCGACGGCTCGGGTTGGCGCAATTCGCGATCCGCCGCGCCGAAGCAAGCGCGCTCCATTGCGCGCTGACCGACCAGAGTTATCGATTGCTGCACCCAATCTTGCGTCCCGTTCGACACGGCGTGTCCTGTCTGAACGGATTGCGCATCTGGTCTTCCGGATGCGAAGCCTTCTTTGTCCGCTGCTGCTATTGCCGGGTGCGCAGGTCGATGTGAGCGGGAACGTCGACCGAAGTTTCCTCGTCTCATGAATATTTGACAGATAAGGGCGCGAAACGGATCGAACCAAGCAATTCGCGGCCTGGCACGGTGTCGATGGGGCGGACAGGCGGCGATAGAGACAGAGGACGACGACCCGCTGTCTAACCTCCTATCATGCCAATGAGATGTGTCCATCTGGCGTATATTTCGCCGAATGAACCGACGGTCTCGTCGGAACGCTTGTATTTGAACGATGCCCTGTGCATTCCGGAATCATCTGAAACGAGTGTATCGAGATAAACAACGACCTCGAACTCCAGGCTTCCATTCATGTCTTCGGTGATTTCCGCTTCTGGAAATGTCTTCCGAATTTCGTCTACGCGTTCCCACGATGGGGATTCTTCGACCTCGCCACGGAACGTCATGGCAATGCAGTTTTGCCCGTTGTCACAGATAAAATAGACATTGTACGCCACACCATTGAGGCGGGCATCGATGATGGGATCGCCGCTGATCGCAATCGGCAAGAATTGTGCCGCACCGTCTTCCTGCAGCATATGGAGAACTCGTTCGGGCAGCGCGGTTCCGGATGGCTCGGCGTTGATCGGCTGAGAGACGACCGAAATCGTTGCAGCGAGTGTGAGTAAGTATATTTTGAGAGAAACTCCTCGCATTGGTGCGATCTCCATATAACAATGCATATTCCAGTAAAAAGTTTTATGATACACGCATCAGTTTTCCACATTGCAATCTATGATCAGAAATCCTTGTAGCGAACCGATTACTCTATCTCCGCTTTCCGTGGTTTTATAGGAGACGGCTGCTTGTCTGTATTGAACAGAACCGCCAACTTCATCGGAAACTACCAACACCTCGACAGGGCCAAGAACATCGTGATCGAAGAACGCAGAAAATCGGAATCCTTCCCAATTTCTCCGAAGTCCTGATACCGTTCCCTTGTATATCTTCTCAGACAAGTGCGCTTTGATATCTGCTTTATTGCCGTTCCACGATATTGAATCGATAAGATGATCTTCCTCTCGCGAAGAAGTATGGGAGCACTCTCCGGCTTTTGGGAAGTTAGATGGCGATGGACGGGTCGTATCCGTATTCGAAACCTCGTTTGTCTCTTCTTTACCGTTCCAGGCGTCATATAGGTCTTTCAGGGATCCGTTTTTGCATAGATCCTCAACAACCTTATTGTACTGATCGTAAATTTGTGAACTGCTGGCGATATCAGAAAGAGCGTACTCCATATCATCCGCCTGTCCGGAGAATAAATTATATAAGAATTCTTCCATGCTTCCTGATTCGATATTAAGTTTATCAAATATTTCTGGCTTTGATTTTCTACTTTCTCGCAGCGCCCAAGCGCTCGACGCGATGGTTTTAAAATAGTCGCATTCTAGTTCATCAGAAGCGACTTTTTTCGCTGGGAATAAAAGAAACAGAATTGAGGCAAATACGGTAAGAATTTTCATCGCGAAATTCTCCCTTGAAGCGATGATCGTGTATTAATCGAGGGATGCACCTTCGATTGATCGAGTGCGGAGGTGATGACGTCCGAACCTTGTTCTGCGTGCATGCTGTCAACTGCGGCAAGCAGCGCGAGGGCGAAAGCTGATTGAAGTTGGATTATTTGGTGTCCTCCTCAGCGCTACAGCCGTCGCCCCAGTGATCGCAACGGATACTTGAGAGCATTGTTGAAAGGAGTGCGGTCAGAGGCAATCACCCCATCGGGTGATTGCGCACTTCCAGAAGCAGAATCCCTGCCAGATCCACGCAGGAACTGCGGGCCGTTCCGTCCGGAGCAGATGCCCTACCTCGCCTTCCATCGGAACTTTGTATTTAGGGCTTAAGCGTGGTGGGTGGCAGACTAGGCGGTGGAGTGGATACCCCGTCAATACCTCTAGCTTCCGCTCTTTCGGCGGGGGGAATAACCCCTAGATTTGTGAACATCTTCTTCCCTTGTTTTGGGCAAAGAGGCCATGATGCGGACCGGTAACTTCAATGACGCGTTCAAGCGCCATGCTGTCGCGCAGATCACCGAGCGTGGCTATCCGATTGCGAAGGTGTCGAAGTGGTTGGGCGTGAGCCAACACTCGCTTTACGCGTGGAAGAAGAAGTTCCCGAAGTCATCAGGAAACGATGGGGATCCGGCGGCATAGATACGTCGCCTGAAGAAGGAACTGGCGCGCGTCACAGAGGAATTCGACATCTTAAACACCGTCGCAGGGCCGTGGCTCATCTGTGCGCGGTAGAAGCACCTGCTGCTTTTGGATGTGGAATCGACCTCCCACTCCTCGCTCCATTCACTTGCTTTAAGCGGAGTTCCGATCCTGATGTTGACGAGATCACACCCTCGGAGCCTGGTATCTATCGAGGAGGAAGCGAATTGCCCAAATCTGTCGCTTCTTCAGAGGTTTCTTGACACTGACCCTTCGACCACCATTGGCCGTTAGAAGAGCTCTCAGAAATCACAAAATGGAGGCGAGCCGACAATTCCTTTCGATATCGAGAAAATTGCGACTGCCATTCATTCTGGACAAGGACTGGTTGCGCTTGTGCGCTCCAGCTGACGCGCTCCCTGTCGCCAGCCATTCAAATAATAGAATTCCGAACGATGAAACCCACCTAAAGATCTGCATAATTCTTAGAATTGCAAATTTCTCTTTAAGCCGGATTTACATCATATTTTGATAGAGTACGTCTCATGTTTGATGAGGTTCTTGTTGTTCTAGACAAAAATACGTCGCTCGTCGCGGCTCTAGCGTTGGCCGCGATAGCTGGGGCTATGGCGGAGAAACTAAGAGCAGACTATACGCGGCATAGGTGGCGAACGCGCAACAGGTGGCGGTGGGGTACACGCGAAAGAATGCGGCTTGATACACCGCCGCTGCAGCCTGTCCCCGATCTGCTTCCAACCAGGACCATCGACGCAGCCGATCAGTTGCGAATAGTCATGGGTGCTAAATTCAAGAGCCAGTCGTTGCTCAACCGCAGCGAAGCTCGACTCTTTCAGGAACTTGATCAAAACGTGCTGAGCTTGAACCCGCTTTGGCAGGTCATGGCGCAGGTGTCGCTAGGAGAGATTCTCAGCACAAGGGATCAAGCCGCTTACAGCTGCATCAATTCCAAGCGTGTTGATCTGCTTATTGTGGACGAACAATGCCGTCCTCGCCATGTTGTTGAGTATCAGGGTACTGGCCATCATCAGGGTTCGGCGGCAGCACGCGATGCAGTTAAAAAGGAAGCGCTGCGACGTGCTGGTATTGGCTACCACGAGATAGTGGCGGGACAAACTACACCGTCGGAACTGCGACGCTTAGTGGAGCGGCTGGTCGACAGGCCAGAGAGAACCGAGAGCTTGTTCGTGGCATCCGCCAATGATCCGGAGACAACGCAGGGCTAAAGATTTTCCGTTTACAAGGCCTATTTTTCTTTGGCTTCAGAACACACTCGTTAATTTCATCGAAAGATCGATGGAGCCAGTTTTCCGGATGAGTAAGCTTGAACTGGTGTATTTGAGGTAACGCTACTATGCACTCGCCGCGGCTCGCTGTTCTCATCGACGCAGATAACGCATCGGCGAAGATCGTCGATGGATTGTTCGACGAGATCGCAAAGATTGGGGAGGCAAGCGTCCGGCGTATTTATGGTGACTTCACCAACGTTCGGTCGAGAGCCTGGAACGACGTGCTGGCGCAGTATGCCATCATTCCTCAGCAGCAATTCGCTTACACGACAGGCAAGAATGCATCCGATATCACGCTCGTGATCGATGCAATGGATCTTCTGCATAGCGGGCGTTTCGACGGCTTCTGTCTCGTTTCATCCGATAGTGATTTCACCCGCCTTGCGGCACGAATCCGAGAGCAAAGCGTGGATGTATTCGGCTTCGGTGAGCAGAAAACACCCGAGAGCTTCCGCCAAGCCTGCCGTCGCTTTGTTTACACAGAAAACCTTCTGCCAGATGCGCCAGCCAATACCGAAGCGAATGGCGGCAAGTCGAAACCACTGCAGCCGCCATCGGCGGCAACACCAATAATCAAACGGGTTCTCCGTCAAATGGAGACGGATGACGGCTGGGCGCCGCTCGGTGCTGTTGGCACACAGCTCGCCAACCTAGCTTCCGATTTTGATCCGCGTAATTTCGGTTTCCGGAAGCTTAGTGATCTCGTGCGCAAGACCGGTGCGTTCGAGATCGATCATCCAGAGGGTCATGCGGTTTGCATACGCGAAAAAACGTCAGCTAAACGTTCCGCGAGAAACAGTGCTTAGCTTGAGAAAATGTCGAACTCGCTTTGGAAGCAGACTTGCGCCTCAGTTTGGCTACTCAAGCAAGAGCCTGTTAGGAAGCAAAGGGGCCGTCTGCTGCCTGTCCGGTTTTGGTAAACGCTCGGCGGTAAGCTGCCGTTCTGCGGCTGCCCCGTCAGGCAAAGTTTGCCCAGTCAGCTTGCGACCCCATTGCAGTCGCTCACGGCGACTTAATCGTCGCCTGAATGCCGACCTTCCCAGCGACCGCTGAAAAAGCAGATCTGCGTTATCCCTGTATCGTGCGCGCCGAAACATCGCTTGACATGTGACTATATAGTCACCTATTATCTTCCCATGGACGACGAAGTCTTCAAAGCGCTTGCCGATCCGACCCGCCGCGGCCTGCTGGACGCGCTGTTCGAGAAGGACGGCCAGACCTTGAGCGCGCTGGAGGAGCGGCTGCCGATGACGCGCTTCGGCGTCATGAAGCACCTGCGGCTGCTGGAAGAGGCCGGCCTGGTGGTGACCCAGAAGGTGGGCCGCGAGAAGCGCCATTTCCTCAACCCGGTGCCGATCCGGATGATCCACGACCGCTGGGTCAACAAATTCACCGAGCGATGGGCGGCGGCGCTCACGAGCCTGAAACGACAACTGGAGGATGAACCGATGGAACCGACCCACGTGCCACACCAGGTGCCTCTCGTGCCCTCGCCCGACGGACAGGGCGCGATGGCGGTCTTTGAAATCTACATCAAGACGACGCCGGAACGCCTCTGGCAGGCGATCACCGATCCGCGCATGCGGGCGGCCTACAGCTTCGGGGTGGAGATCCATTCCGACTGGGCGCCGGGCTCCCGCTACGTGACCGCCGTTCCGGCCGGATCCGACAATCCGGGGCTGCAGATCACCGAGGGTGAGAACCTGGAGATCGATCCGCCACGGCGGCTGGTGCAGACCTTCCGCGCGCTTTGGAGCGACGAGGTGAAGGCGGCCGGCTTCTCGCGCGTCACCTGGGAGATCATCCCGGTCGGCGATTCCTGCCGGCTGACGGTGGTGCACGACCGCCTGCCGGCGGATGCCCGGCCCGAACTCTATGGCGGCTGGCCGATGGTGCTGTCGGGCCTCAAGACGCTGCTCGAGACGGGGGAGCTGCTCACCACGCCCGGGTCGCTGCTTTACATGCGCGGACAGCAGGATGAGGGGCGAATTTCAGCCGATGGAGAAACCAAATGACCGTATCGAGGATCAATCCCGCTGCCGTCGTCGTCGCGGGAGTGACGGCTTTCGTGTTCAGCCTCGTCTGGTAAAGCCCGCTGCTGTTCGGCAGCGTCTGGGCGCAAACGCAAGGCGCGGAGTCGACCGCAATGGCGCCATGGAAGTTCTTCGTGGCACCCCTGCGCGAATTGTTCACGGCCTGGTTTCTCGCTTGGCTGATCGGCCGCCTCGGCATTGCTGACTGGAAAGCTGCTGCCGGCCTCGGAGCCCTTCTCTGGGCCGCGTTCTATGTGATCCAACTCGCGGGCGCGGTGATCTTCGACGGCATGTCTCCTGCCCTCGGTGTGGCCCATGCCGGCGACTGGCTGGGTAAGATGCTGATCATGGCGATCATCGTGAGTGATTGGCCCAGACGGCCAGCGGCGGCTGCATGACGGGCAGAACTCCGTGGCAGTGGGATCGAGCACGACAGCTCAGCCCGCTGCCCTCGAACCAGGGAAAGTTGGCCTGAGCGTCTGAAACGTCGCGCGGTCCAGTCGAATGGCCGCTTTCCCAAGTCCGTCGCCCAGAAGCGGGCGCGCAGACATCCACCCCACCGCGATCATTTCGGGCACGGGACGGGCCAAACGGCAGGATTCGACACCAGAGCAGCCTTTCGAATCCATCGCAGCGAACGTCTGCTGTGAGCCAAACCTCTCAAATGCTGCGTTTCTGCTCAATGTCCGCTAAGCAGTTGCGTGGATATTCGATGGATTTGCTGTTGTGATTGCCTCCCACGAGCATGTGCCGCCATTGCGCACCGACCGGCTCGTCCTTCGCGCGCCGAGTGAGCGCGATATCCCGGCATGGTTCGAACGTGCGACGGACCGAGAGTCGGCGTACCTAGCCGGTGATCCGATCCCGGCGAGCATTTCAGAAGGACAAGCTTGGCTGGAGAGGGCACTCGAGAAGGCTGCCGTCAAAGAACGCCTTTTGTGGAGTATCGATATTCACGGCGGTCCAGTTTCTATTGGAACCGTTGGCCTCAGTTTGAAAGATCCGGGAATTAGCTTCGTGATCGGACGTTTGTTCTGGGGCCGTGGATATGCCACGGAGGCCGCGCGCGAAGTGCTGAGATTTGGCTTTGAAGTGTTGGGTTTGTCAGAGGTCGGGTCCGAATTTGTTGTCGACAACAGCGGATCGCGTCGGGTCCATGAAAAGCTTGGATTCAAGTATGTCGAAAAATTCATAGATGAATCCGACGGCGCGGAGTGCGAGCGACACATTCTGTCCAAAAGGGCGATTGAAGAGCAGCGATGAGCGGATATATGTGATCCAATCTCAAAAGGCAGATTTGTCCGCATAGCTGCCAGATATTCGCAATCATACGAATGACCGCTTCCCACCTCACCGCGGTCATTTCGGGCGCGGGACGGGCCAAACGGCAGGATTCGACGCCTCTGTTGCCATTGAACATCGATCCCAGATTGATAACCTCCAGTTGAAGGTTTGGAGATGAGTCGATGGAAAGCACCGCCTCAATCAAGACAATTGCGCACGAGCTCGAAACTAGGCCGGACATAAAAGCTTTGTTTCTGAGCGGCAGCTACGGTGCAGGACTTGAGGATCTCCACAGCGACATTGATTTCTTAGCCGTGATAGGAAACGGTCATACAGATCAATTCGCAAAATCCTGGCGCAACGCAGTTGGTCTTGTGGGCGAGATCGTTCTATGGCGGGAGCGCAGGGGCAAGGGATGGTTTGAAAGTTCTCTTCGATCACGACCGACTGTTTGAAGCTTTACCTGAAACACTGGAAAAAACAGGCCCCAATGCTGGTCGAATGCGATGGCAAATCGAGGAGTTTATTCGGGTGCTCGGCCTGCTTCCCGTCGCGATGGGACGAAAAGAATACTTCAACGCAATTACCGGCGTGTTCCACCTGCGCAATTTGCTGGTCGATCTGCTTATCGAGGAGACAGGTGCGCCCCATAGGGGCGGTGCTCTTCACCTGAATAGACTTATTACCGCTGATCAGAAGGAACTTTTGGCGTCACTTCCGCCCCTCACACCCACACGTGGGTCGGTGATCTCAGCGCATCTTGCTTATGCGGCAGCATACCTTCCTCGAGCACGAGAAATGGCGGAACGACTGGGGATCGAATGGCCTCGACGTTTTGAGTTGGCGACATGGGGCCACCTCAAGCATCAGCTAGAGGTTGAGCCACCCTACTCTCTGAGACGACCTTAAGCGCGATGAGCCAATGTCGTTATCCCACCCCGATCGAGACCTATATGAGTCCTTTGACCGTCCATCCCGGGAAGGATTCAATCTGGCAGGTCAGGGGCCGGGAGCCGACGGTCGGCTTTCGAATGCGGATTCAGAAAAGCCGACGATTGATCGGTGGACGCAACAGGCGCTTGGTCAGCGCCCGGCACGCCCCTGATAGGTCGATCACCTGGGATGGTTGCGTCATGCGTCGGCAGAAAAGTTAGCCTGCGCTTTCTGACGAAGTGCCGTTCCACACGCTGACCGAAGCGGTGAACGTATATCCGACGCCATATACAACCTTGATCGGCGCCGGAAGGTTGGTGCGCGCCTCGATCTTCCTGCGCAGCCGGCTGACAACGGCGTCGAGGTGCCGGTTGTCGAAGATGGACCGTGGGCGTGCCAGTATATCGACCAGTTCCTCGCGAGGGCAGACTTCGCCGCTGCGGCTGCACAGAACGTTCATGAAGGCGAATTCCGCAGCGGTTAGCCTGAGCGTTTGCTGACAGGGCGCGGTCAGAAGCCAGCCGGTGCTGTCGAGGGTCCACTGATCGTCGTTGCTGATCATCGCGGGCAGGTCGCCGGTGCGGCGCAGCAGGCTGCGGATCGCTGCCTCGATCTCACGCAATGTGCTGTCCTTGATGAGATAGATATCGGCGCCGCTGTCGAACCCGCGGATACGGTCGGCACTGTCGCCGAGCGCGGTCAGCATGACGATGCCGCACGCGTGGTTGCGGCGTATTTCGCCGGCGAGTTCGAATCCGTTTCCGTCCGGCAGTCCGACGTCGAGTACCACGACCGTCGGCCTGCGACCGCCGCTGAGTTCCTTGCGCAGTTCATGCGCCGTTGCAACGCCAGAGGCCTCGAGGCCGCTCAGATGCAGAAAATCTACTAGATCCGCGCGCAGCCGCGGTTCATCCTCGACGATGAGAATATGAGTCATGCCGTTACGTGGTCCATATGGGGCTGTGCCGTCGCTGCGACCGGCAGGGGCAGGGATACGGTTGCCGTCATCCCCCGATCGCTGTTGGCATTCAACTGTAGCGCTCCGCCGTGATAGTCAAGCAGCTTGCGCGATGTATAGAGGCCAAGGCCGGATCCGCCCCGCGTCGCGGCGTTGGAGGCCCGGAAGAAGCGCCGCCCGATCTTGTGCAACTCGCTCGCGGGGATGCCGATGCCCCGGTCGCGCACCTGGATGATCAGGTCACTGTCCCGCCGCCGTACATCGACGTCGATCGGCTGATCCGGCGGCGAGTATTTGAGGGCGTTGTCGATGAGATTGATGATGATGGTCGTCAGCATCTCTGGGTCCGCCAAAAACGAAGTCCGCTCGTCGTCTGCGGTGAGGGTCAGCCGCTCGCCCTGATTTGTCATTCCGAAATGCAGCCGCACGTCGAGCAACAGGGAGCCGATCGTCAACGGCTCGGGTTGAAAGCGGTTCTCTCGATCGTCCGACATGAAGCGGTTGATGAGCGAAAACAAGCGGTTGAGCGCCTCGCTGATGCCGGCGATGCGTTCGCGTGTGGCTTCGGGCGACTTGTGGCCTACAAGGCTTATCATTTGGGTCGCGTTGCGGATGATGGCAAGCGGGGTGCGGAACTCGTGGCTGACCACACGCATGAAATCGGCCTGCTCCTCGCGCAGCGCCCGTTCGGCTTCCAGGCTGGCGCTCAGTTTCGTTTCCAGCCGTCGGCGCTCTTCTATCTCGCGTGACAGGGCTTCGTTTTTCTCGCGCAGATCGGTCGACAGCCGGGTGTTGACCATGAACAGGACGCAGGCGAAGAAGGCGATCTGGAACAGCGCGCCCTGCATCAGATACCAGCCATTGTGGTCGGCCAGAACGAGCGCATCCCCCGACGCTGGCAACCCTTGCTCGATCACGCTCTGTAGGATGCTGGCGACCATATATTCGACGAGGATGCCGATCGTGATCCAGCGCAACAGGCGTGGCTGTGTTCTATCGCGCAGCAGTCCCAGGCACATGATCGACATCATGATCACGGTGAAGACGGTCGACAGATGTATCCGGATGGCGAGATTGCCCGGCGCGATACCAATCGCGATGCTCCAGCTAACGAGCTGGAAAACCAGCAGCGACACGCCGATCCAGCTATAGCGCGGCTGCCCCAGGAAACGCGCAAGCCCCTCGGCGAGCAGGACGAGGCCGATCTTGATGACGAGATTGGCGAGCACGATGCTCCACGCCGCCGGCTCCAGCCCGCGCACGATCATCAGAAACAGGCCAAGCGCTATCGCTGCGAGTCCTGCGGCAAGAAATCTGAGCTCGTAGAGATGCCGCCAGGCGAGCCAGACGAATGTCCAGGCAATCGCCTGCAGGCAGGCAATTGCAAATGTGACGACCAGAACCGTATTGAGATCAAGCATCCTCGAACATTCGCACGGCCCTTGCCGTTTCTCCGCTGCATCGATTCTGAACCTCGCAGGAGTTGCGCGTCGAGGCAAGTCGCGCCGAGGCTGCAAGAATTGGTCAGAATTCAGCAGAATTAATCGGTAGAGTTGTCTGCCTGCATGAGCTTATCATAAAGAGAACTGTGATGCGGCACCGACAATCCTATCGCGAGGCACTCTGGCTCGCGGACATCGATAGCAAGACAATGTTGGCCAAGGCCACGCCTGTGAAAGGTGTCGCCCGGCAATTATGCAGTGTCCCAGCCGCATGAAGCGGGTTTCGGCCGTTCGTCAGCCGGCCGAGGTTGGGGGAAAAGCATGACTATCTGCGGTCGACACCGGAATGCCTTTGCATGCAGATCCCACCGACGGGCATTACCCCCGTCCTGGTCCGTGCTTTTCTGCGCCTTTCTGCTGACTGTATTCCTTTTGCCGTCGGCGCCTGCGGTTGCCCAGACATCGACATACTGCCCGACACTGAACGCTACCGTTGCCAATGGCGGATCGGTAATGATCGACGTCAGCGCTTGTGACGGACCGTCCGACGGCGGCATGAGCGGGCCGATCGCACCGTTCGCCCAGCATGGCACGGTGACCATTGGCAGCAATAGCGGCGGTACGCAGTTTGTCACCTATGCACATAGCGGCGATGCGGCGACGAGCGATCAGTTCGCCCTTGAAGACAACGACCTGGGAGTCGTGACGGTCAACATAACCATCGATCCGCCGGTCTCGCCGATCACCGTTTCGCCAGGCTCGCTCCCGAGTATGACCGCAGGAACCGCGTTCAGCCAGTCGCTGTCGGCAACTGGCGGTACGGCGCCTTACACCTACAGCCTCCAGTCAGGATCGCTCCCTGTCGGAATCTCCCTGACCTCCGGGGGACTGCTGAGCGGAACGCCGACTCAGCGCGGTGGTTACGCCTTTACCGTGAGGGCGACCGACGACATCGGCCAGTTTGTCGACAAGGGCTACACCGGCACGGTGCTGAACCCGACGATCTCCATTGCCCCGACATCGGCGACGGCCATACAGGGCATCGCGCTCTCGCAGACCATCTTCGCCAGCGGCGGTGTCGGCCCGTATACCTTTGCAGTGGAGAGCGGCCTTTTGCCGGTGGGGATATCCCTGTCCAGCAGCGGCCTTCTCAGCGGCACCACTTCCAGCGCGCCCGGATCTTACCCTCTGATGCTGCGGGTCACGGATTCCAGCACCGGACCGGGTGTCTATTTTGAGCTTGAGAACTTCACTTTGACGGTTGCACCGGCACCGTCAGTGTCGATCAGCGTCAGCCCGGCCTCGGTGAATGAGGACAGCGTAGCCAATCTGGTTTATACGGTCACGCGCAGCCAGAACCTGTCGTCATCCACGATCGTCAATCTCGGTTACACGGGCAGCGCGGATGGCAGCGACTATACCGGTGAGACCTTGACCGTGACCATTCCCGCCGGCTCGACGAGCGGCATCGTGGTGATAAACCCGAATGCCGATGTCACCGTGGAGGCGGACGAGACTGTAATCGTTAGCATACAGAGTGGCACAGGCTATACCATCGGTGCGCCTTCCTCTGCCACAGGCACCATCCTGAACGACGACCTTGGGACCCTGACGATCAACGACGTCACCATTCCCGAGGGTGACTCCGGAACTCAAACGTTTCCGTTCACAATATCGCTCAGCCAGCCTGCCGGACCCAGTGGTGTAACGTTCGACATCACAACCGCCGACCTGACAGCGACAGCAGGCGAGGACTATCAAGCGAAAAGCATCGTGGGCGCCACCATCGCGCCAGGGGAGAGCACGTATAGCTTCGATGTTGATGTCTACGGTGATACGACCAACGAACCCAATGAGAGGTTTTTCGTCAACATCACCAACGTGACAAACGCTATCTTGGGCGATGGCCAGGGCGTGGGCACCATCGTCAACGACGACCTTGCGGGCCCGTCGATCACCAACATTTCGCCGAACAATGGTCCGGCGGCAGGCGGCACGTCGGTGACGATCACCGGAACGAACTTCACGGGCGCGACGGCCGTGACCTTTGGCGGCACGGCGGCTGCGAGTTTCACCGTCAACAGCAGCACAACTATTTCAGCGGTGACGCCGGCCGGGACCGCCGGGGCGGTGGATGTGGCGGTAACGACACCCGGCGGCACGAATACCGAAACGGGTGGCTTCACCTACACGGCCGCCACGTTGCCGGAATTGTCGATCGACGACGTCACGGTGGGCGAGAACGGCGTCAATGCTTCCTTCACCATAACTCTGAGCGCTCCCGCCGGACCGGGTGGAGTAACGTTCGACCTCACCACCGCAGATGGCCCGGCGGTCGCCGGCGACGACTACTACGCCTTCAACGGCTCCGGCTTTATACCCGAGGGTGAGGACACCTACTACCACGGGGTCGGAGCGATCAGCGATGCGATCGACGAACCGGACGAGACCTTCTTCCTCGATATCTCCAACGTTGTCGGCGCGACGCTCGTAAAGGCGCGGGGAACGGCCACGATCAACGACGACGCGCCCACCATCACCGTGGCTCCTGCCAGTCTTTCCGATGCGACAGTCGGGGCGCCCTATAGTGCAACCGTGACCGCCAGCGGCGGGACGGGTCCATACACCTATGCCGTCACCGCGGGCGCCTTACCCGGGGGTCTGACGTTGACCTCCTCGGGCACACTGTCCGGCACGCCAACGGCAGAGGGCACGTTCAATTTCACTATCACCGCGACCGACAGCAGCGGCGGAAACGGGCCATATACCGGAAGCAGAGCCTACACGATTGCCGTCGCGGCGCCGACTGTGACGGTGAGCCCGGCTACATTGCCTGCCGCAACCGTCGCGGTGTCCTATAGCCAGTCCTTGACCGCCAGTGGCGGAACAGCACCATATAGTTATGCCGTTACGGTCGGCGCCTTGCCGTCGGGCATGAACCTGAGTTCAGTGGGCGTGCTTTCCGGTACCCCTACGGCGGGCGGGACGTTCAACTTCACCATTACCGCCACCGACGACAGCGGCGGAATCGGGCCGTACACCGGCAGCAGGGCCTATACGCTCACCGTCGCGGCGCCCGTCATCGCCCTGAGCCCCGGCACGCTGCCGTCCGCCAATCAAGGTGTCGCCTACGCGCAGACCGTTACCGCCAGTGGCGGCACCGCACCTTATACTTATTCGATTACCGGTGGCTCTTTGCCCCCCGGTACGAGCATGAGCAGCGCAGGTGCCTTTTCCGGCACACCGACGGCAAACGGCACCTTCAACTTCACCGTCACCGCTACCGACGGCAGCACTGGCACCGGTCCGTTTACGGGTAGCCAAGCCTATTCGCTGCAGGTGAACGCGGGCGTGCCGCCGATTGTCACCTCGGTGAGTGTTCCCGCCAACGGATCCTATCGTGCCGGAGATGTTCTCTCCTTTGTGGTGAACTTCAACGAGAGCGTCGTGGTCGATACCTCGGGTGGTACACCGAGCGTTCCCGTTACAATCGGAGCAACGACGTCGGATGCTAGTTATGCGGCCGGAAGCGGATCGAATGCGCTCGTATTCCAATATGTCGTCAATCCGGGCGATCTGGACACGAATGGCATTCAGGTGGGAAGCGCCATCGAGCTCAATGGCGGCACCATCGCAAACGTCTCTAGTACGCCCGCAGACCTTGCTCTTAACAACGTGGGTAGCACGAGCGGTGTTCTCGTTGACGCTGTCGCGCCTACGGTACTGTCGAGTGCGGTGAGCGGCAGCCCGCTGCCCGATGCAACCACGGCCGATTTCTCGGTGACATTCGCCGAGCCGGTTACCGGTGTCGATGCCTCGGATTTCGCACTCACGACATCAGGGGCGGTTTCCGGGACCATCAGCGGAGTCGCCACAGCCGACAACATAACCTACGTAGTATCCATCACGGGCGTATCCGGCGTCGGCTCCCTGCGGGTGGACGTCCTGACAGACGGGTCTATCAGCGACGGCGCCGGCAATGCGATGGTTGCCGCTTACACGTCAGGGACGCCATGGGTGCGCGGTGGCTCTGCCGACGCGACGCTGTCCAACCTGGCAGCGAGCGCCGGCACGCTCGCTCCCGCATTCGATCCGTCAACCACGGCCTATGCTGTTGCCGTGGACAATGCGACCGACAGCGTGACCCTGACACCGACGACAACCGAGCCGAACGCGGGCATAACCGTCGATGGACAGAGCGTTGTTTCCGGGAGTGCGAGCCAATCAATCGCATTGGCAGTCGGCTCGACCGTAATCCCCGTCGTCGTGACTGCGGAGGATGGCGTGACGACGCAGACCTATACGGTGACGGTAACCCGTGCAGCATCGGCCGACGCCACGCTTGCAAGCCTGACGCCCAGCGCAGGTTCCCTCGACCCAGCCTTCAGCCCATCAACGGCGGCCTATGTGGTCGCGGTCGACAATGCGACCGACAGCATCGCACTGACGCCGACGGCAGCCGAGCCCAACGTAACCATCACCGTCAGCGGGCAAAATGTCGTTTCCGGAAGCGCCAGCCAGGCGATCGCCCTGGCTGTGGGATCGACCGTCATCGAGGTTGTCGTCACTGCCGAGGATGCAACGACGATCCGCACCTACACCGTTACGGTAACCCGCGCGGCATCAGCCAATGCGAGGCTTGCGAGCCTGATGCCGAGCGTCGGCGCGCTCGATCCGGGCTTCAACCCCGACAGCGTCGACTATGCTGTGGCGGTCGCCAACGCCGTCGACAGAATCGCGCTGACACCGACCGCCGATGACGCTGATGCGACTATAACGGTCAACGGACACAGTGTAGCTTCCGGCGGCGTCAGCCAGGCAATCGCCTTGCCTGTCGGCTCAACCGCGATTTCTGTTGTCGTCATCGCAGGAGACGGCGCGACGACCCGAACTTACACAGTCACCGCGATGCGGGCGCAACCGGTGCCGACAGTGGTCTCGCGCGAAATCGAAATCAATGCCGGCGAGACGGCGTCGGTCGACCTTACCGAAGGCGCGACCGGCGGCCCGTTCACAGATGCCGCAATCGTCGACCTCTCCGATGCCGATGCGGGATCGGCCCGCATAGAGCGTGACGGGCAGACATACCGTCTCGTTTTTGCCTCCAGCTCGACCTATGCGGGTGGGGCGGATGTCCGCTTCACGCTTTCGAACGCGACCGGAACGTCGGCACCGGGAACGATCGCGTTCACGATCGTCGGCCGCCCGAACCCTGCGCAGGATCCCGAGGTCATAGGGCTCCTGAATGCGCAGACGGACGCAGCAAGGCGCTTCGCTCAGGCCCAGACAAAGAATTTCAACGACAGGCTTGAGCAACTGCACGATGAAGGCGACCGGCGCAGAAGCAGCATGAACCTGAGCCTCGGCTACAATGCGAAGGAAAAGCGCGGCGACCGCGAAACCCAGCAGCTTGTCGAACGGGCCCACGACGTTCCGGGGCTCCTCGGCTATGCATCGACAAGCGATGGAAGAGCGCCAAGCGACGCCTTTGGTTCGAACGCCGAACCTGAGATGCCCAACGGCAGCGGCGGCATTGATCTGGGGGCCTTCGCGGTCTGGACAGGCGGCTATATCAATTTTGGCGGGAGCGACGATGGTGCGCTCGATCTCGACCACACGATGGTTGGCGTCAGCGCCGGTGTCGACTATCGCTTCTCGCGGAAGTTCGTCGCCGGCTTTGGCGTCGGATTCGGCCGCGACCGCACCGATGTCGGCGCCAACGGCACGCAGAGCACGGGCCGTGCCTACAGCGCTGCCATCTACGGGAGCTACAAGCCGTTCGACAATTTCTTCCTCGATGGTGTCGTCGGCGGAAGCTGGCTCGATTTCGACAGCAGACGCTATGTCACCGCGACCGGCGACTTCGCGACCGGCAACCGGTCTGGACATCAGGTCTTCGGCTCGTTGACCGCTGCCTACGAGTTCCGAGACGACATCTGGCTCGTCTCGCCTTACGGGCGTGTGGAGATGTCCCGCACATGGCTTGACGGTTTCACCGAGGAAGGCGGCGGCGACTTCGGCCTGGGCTACGGAGAGCAGAGCATCGACACGGTATCCGGCGTCATCGGCATTCGCGCCAAATATGCCTTCAGGACGAGCTGGGGCACGCTAACACCGGGCGCGCGCGTCGAATACACGCACGACTTCGCGGGATCGAGCCGAATCCACCTGGGCTACATAGACATGGATCGATTGCCGTACTGGCTCGACATCGAAGCGTCCAGCCGGAGCTACATGACCCTTGGCCTGTCGCTCGATGCGGAGCTTCCGCAAGCCTGGACACTGGGCTTCGACTACCGCACTGCGTTCGGAAACGACAGCCAGGACCACGCTTTCGGCCTGGAAATCGCCAAGAGGTTCTAGGCAGCGCCAATGGGCGGTTACAAGCCGGCAAAATCAAGGTCGGACTTTATCAACCTCGTCACGTGCCGTAGATGTCTGCTTTCGGGCAACAGGGACACTGCTTGCAAAGGCTGAAATGGGGGCGCAAAGCAGTCGTTCGAACCATTTGTGCCGAAAGGTTTTGGCCAGGCCGGTGGGGCCGACATGCTCACGGTACTCGACCGGGTCATTGTCATTGTCGGGCATACACGCGGCGAAAAATGCGTTTCGTTGAGAATTTTTATCCCCGCCGTGTCGACCTGCCCGATAATCGGTCCGTGTATAAGACGGAGCGAACGATGTCATACTTCCATGTTTTGCTTTCGGCGGTCCTGGTGCTGACAATTCTCAGTGGCGCTGCCGCCACTTTGGTCGCCGTAAAGGGCGACACCCGGAACAGTGATGCTCAAAGGAAACTTGTCGAGAGGCTCTCGCATATCGCGTTGCTCGGGGCAGTGACAATCATCACGATCCTTAGCCGCGTGCTGAATGGGTGATGAAACGTTCCCAATGAGTGGACGGGCCTTTCACCTTCCTTATGCAGCCAGGAGCGGTTGCTCCTGGCTGCTGAACACTATCGTGGAAGCTGCCTCAGCAGTTCTCCTCTGAACTTCGAAAAGTTTGACCTTGGCCAGGACGTCTCGTGCTGTACGACTCCGTAGGAGCGCCACGTTGTATTTCGATACTGGTGCCTCATGTCATCGAAAACGGGGCGCATCCGTACGGCCAGCTCTCGGTATTCGGGGCAGATGGGTTTGAAACGTTGTTGGAGCTCGACTTCCGACACCTGTAGGGCCAGGTGGCCGTACGTCCGATCTACTGTAGCTATGTCTGCGTGACCAAGTTGTTTTGCCACGATAGACAGTTGCATGCCCGCCTGAACCAGCTGGCTGGCATAGGTGTGTCGCAGGCTATGAAAGACCGTTTCAGTTGGCAGTCCGCAAGCGGTCACCAACTCGCGAAAAAGATGCTTGTATCGGTCGCTCCATGGGCGGCCGTCCTGATTGAGAAACACATGCTCGTGTCCCTGCTTGTTCTGACAAAGTGAAAGAAAGAACGCCATGCCTTCCTCCGGCAAAAGGACAAATCGCGGCCGATAGTTTTTTGAAGGTGACACGTAGATCCCGAAGCCATCACGAGCGACATCCGAAACTCTGAGCTCGACGAGTTCTCGCACTCTGCACCCGGTATAGAGTCCACCTAGGACGAGCGCGCGCAAATCCGGCCTGCTCGCTGTGGTGAGTTTCGTGCATTCTTCACGCGATAAGAAGATCATGCGCGGACGATCTACATTCGGCAGGAGCCTCAAGCATCGCTGGGGGCGATCCGTATCGATCTCCCCATTGTCCCAGGCAAGTGCGAACGCACCACGCAGCGTGCTGATCAATGCGTTCAACGTCTTCTTTCTCTTCCGAAGCGCTTCCGGCGACAGCTCGCTTATTTTCAGTCGTGGACCGATGGGCCGGTTCCCATATTTGGGCGGCGTTTCCAGTACATCGACGCAAAGACTGTGAAAGTGCCGACCGTTGAAGTCTGCCAAAGGCACATTTGCAACGCGTCCAACCAGGTGATGATTGATCAACGAAAGCACGGAGTAGAAATGTGTCGGTGCAGCAGCCAGCCGCTTCCATTCAAGGTAATCGCGCAGGGCGTGCCCCACGGTATAAACCGAGCCGATGGGGCAGTAGATCAACTGGTCATTGTAGCGAACGATGTGACGTGAGATTGCGTTGCCGGCAACGGACGCAGAGGCAAACCAAAGCTCCGCTTCACGAACCGCTTGTTCGAAGGTCAGACCGGGATTGCAGCCGGTTTCCATGATGCCGAGAGACGTTTCGTGGTACATACCGTTCTTGGCCCGATAGCGCGCCTTCCACACGGTGCCAGTTCCGGCTTTCCGCAGAATTCCCACGTGTCGGCCCAGGCCAAGCTCATACCAGTAGATGGCTTTTCTCGGAGGGAGAGATTCTCTGAGTTTTTGCGATGTCAGGTCGTATTTCGCCATTGCCATGGATCCTTCGTGCCAGGTGTTGCCTGGAGAGGGTCGGCTGGCTGAATGACAATTGTGCGACTATCAGGTGAGGTGCGTGCTTCATCGAAAGTGCCGCGCTCATATCTATAGATTGAACCACGCGGGGTTTGCCGGAGGCATCAATTCCTGGGTAGGATCAAGCCACGATGAGTCCGACAAAAAACAAGTATTCCCCTGAGGTCCGCGAGCGTGCGATGCGTCCGGTGCGGAACAGCTAAGACCGGCACAGTTCCCGCTAGCGGCGATGATGTCGATCTCCGGGAAGCTCGGCTGTTCGGCGCGCACGCTGAATGAGACGGTGAAGAGATTGGCAGCGGTAACGGCTAGTTGCTCCAACTGATGTCGCCCATAGGATGAAGGCGCTTGAGTGGGAGAACCGCGAGCAGCACCAGGCGAACGAGATCGTCCGCAAGGCATCGGCGTGGACGATCTCGTGGCTTTCCCTGGGGCCGCCTCGAGATCATGCAGGGCATCATCCTGCCTATATGACGTTCAGCAAGCTGCGCCCAGTAAACCGGCAGAGATGATTTGCGACATGCGCTTCGATGCAGCATTCGCCCCGCAGCCTAGCGCCCTGGCGCTTGCCGCATTGCTCCTGCAGCTAAAGATAGAACTCATCACAAGTTGCAAGCCGATGGATCGGGACCATGAAGCCGCTCAACAAGGTATTCTGATCTCTCGACCCGTGTGGCTTTCAGCCTATGTGAAGCGCCGCCGATAGTGCATCTGTTCTAATAGCCAAACTCCGATTGGCATGCTGAATGTGGCGCCAACGAGCTACCGGCCCGTCGCTCGATGACGGAACCGTCAGTTTCAGCACTTATCGTGGGAGCACCTCATTGATTCAGGTAAGGACTTTTTTTGAACTGAAGAGATGGCTCCGCAGTTCCACGGCTCTTGGTTGTACCGGATTGGGTTTCGCCCTCTCGGCCGTGGCCGCTGTCGGCTTCAGTGAAGCGCAAGCACAGGTTGTCTGCGATACCCGACTTGGAAGCAATCCCGCCATTACCGATTGTACACTAGACCAAGGTTCGGTGACCTGGACGAATCAGCACGCCATCAACGGCGAATTGAGCGTCGGTAAGGTGAATGGCGTGCCTGCCGAATTGTCCATCATCGGCGCGAAAGTTTACAGCGGGGCAGGCTTCATCGGTCAGGGTGGTGGTCGGGATGTGCCCAACACGGGCATGGTGAGGGTTTCCGGTCCGGGTGCTGAATGGCATCTCTCCGGAAGCGCTCCTATCGCCTATGCAGGCGTGCTCGGGATCGGCGCCACGGGCACCGGCTACGGCAGCGGAACCCTAGTCATCGAAGACGGCGGCAAGGTCTTTGCCGATCAGGTCCGCATCAGCAACGCCGTCGGCTTCGGCGGCGAATCCCATATTATGGTTTCTGGTGAAGGTTCCGTGCTTGACGCCGACGAACTCCGCGGCTTGAGCAGCAGTGCGGCGATCGTCGATCCCATCACCATCAAGGATGGGGGGCTGATCTCCACCAATTATGTTTCTCTTGGGGGGCAGGGCAATGCGATACTTGTCAGCGGCGGGGGATCGAGTTGGCTCAACACAGGGGCGATGATCAATCACAACGGCTTTGCCATCGAGAACGGAGGCAAAGTAGAAACGCAAACCCTGAAGCTCGGTGAGAACACGACCATCACCGGCGCCAGCTCCGTTTTGCGTGCCGGTCAGCGCGTGGATCTCGAAGGCGCTTTCAATACGGGTTACATCACGGTTTCCAACGGCGGCTTGCTGGAAACGTCTGTCCTTGCGATTTCCTCGCAAGGCGGGGTGCGTGTCGAGAGCGGCGGTACGGTGAACGCCGATACGGCCGGCGTCGGCCTCCTTGCTTACCTCACGGTTGACGGCCAGAACAGTCGGTTCAATGTCACCGGAAATTTCAATGCGAATGGGCCGGTGGCGCTCAGCGGCGACGGCCATTTGGAGGTCGGCGGCCAGTTCAATCTCCGCCAGTCGCTGATTATTGGCGGCGCGAAGGAAAGCAGTGACGGATGGCTTGGCCTGGGAGATCCGAAAGCCGCCGGTTTTCTCAATGCCGACGCAACGATTCTCCTTGACGAAACCGGTCTCCACTTCAATCACACCAACAGCGACTATCTCTTTTCAAACAAGCTCTCGGGCAGTGGCTTTATCAGAAGCTATTCCGGGGAGACGATTATCGATGGCGACCTGTCCGAATTTTATACAACGAAAAGCGATGATCTCGCCGTTGTCGTCGACGGCGCGGATGCCCGGCTTGTGCTTAAGAGCGACATGGATACGACAGACCTGGACGGGCGAGCGAACCGCGAGACCAAAACCACGTTTGAGGTCAAGAGTGGCACGCTGATCGTCGACGGCACCGTCGGCCGCATTTATGAGATCGAGGGTGATCCCGGGGAGAAATTCGCCCGCTACTCGAACCGGATTGAGGTTTGGGGAGCGGAATCCAACAACGTATATGCCGACCGCGATCCGAGCTTGTTTGGCACGCTTGGCGGATCGGGCACTGTTGGATCCGTCCTGCTCGAGAAAAATGCGCGCATTGCGCCGGGCGACAATTCAACCGGCACATTGACCGTCATGGGTTCGCTCGCCTTTCACGATAATTCGGTCTACGAGGTAGACGTCCTCGGCAATGGCACGAGCGACAATATTGCCGTCAAGGATATCGGCTACGAGTCTTCGCTCGATATGTTCGAGCGCGGCGGCAAGGTGACGATCGGCAATGGCGTCAACGTTGAGGTCACAGCACTCGATTCCAGTACGAGCTACCAGAGCGGCCAGACATATACGATCCTGACCGCCGAAAAAGGCATCTCTGGCGAATTCGCCGAAGCGATCTCGAAGTCAGCCTTCCTTGATGTCGATCTCGTGCACAGCGCGAAAGCAGTCGACCTGAAGATCGCCGTTCTGGATGCAGGCAGCCCCGGTGACCCAGGCGGACCTGGAGATCCCGGTGGCCCCGGAGACCCCGGAGACCCCGGAGACCCCGGCGGGCCTGGTACGGGCCTCTTTGACCGCGTCGCCGAAACCGGCAACCAGCGCAATGTCGCTGTCGCGCTCAACACGCTGGAGCAGAGTGGCTCGTCGCTGCAGCTCTACAACAGCTTGCTGCTGCTGAGCGCCGAGGAAGCGCGGAATGCTTTTGAACGGCTCTCGGGCGAGGTTCACGCATCGACCCAGACTTCGCTCATTCTGGGCAGTCAGCATGTGAGGGACGCCGTCAACGGCCGCATCCGGGCCGCTTTCGGTGACGTTGCCGCCGCAAGCCTGCCAGTTCTTGCCTATGGTGAAGATGGCCCTGCATTCGTCGACGCGGTTGCACCTGGCCCGGTAGCCTGGGGGCAGGCTTTCGGCTCGTGGAGCGATCTCAACGGTGGCGTCAATGTCGGCGATCTGGACATTTCGACAGGCGGTTTTATGGCCGGCATCGATGCGCCGCTCGGAAACTGGCGGGCAGGCCTTCTTGCCGGATACAGCCACTCGACTTTCAACGCCGATGCGCGTGCATCCTCCGGCGATAGCGACAATTACCATCTCGGCCTTTATGGCGGTTCGCAGTGGGGCGCTCTGTCCTTCCGTTCCGGACTTGCCTATACATGGCACAGGCTGTCGACGAGCCGTTCGGTGGCGTTCCCCGGTTTCAGCGAGCAATTGACCGCAGACTATGATGCCGGTGCCTTCCAAGCCTATGGGGAGGTGGGCTACCTGTTCGACAGCGCTGTCGCAACCTTCGAGCCCTTCGCGAACCTTGCCTATGTAAACCTGCACACCGATGGCTTCACGGAAAAAGGCGGGGCCTCCGCCCTCACGAGCGCGGACGAGACGCTCAACACGGCGTTCACCACACTGGGGTTGCGGGCATCCTCCGATTTCGTGCTCGGCGGAATCCAGGCAACCGCCAGTGGAACGGTGGGCTGGCGCCACGCTTTCGGGGATATCGATCCGTCCTCGCAATTCGCTTTCACCGGCAGCGAGGCATACACGGTCTCGGGAGTTCCCGTTGCTAAAGATACAGTCATGCTCCAGCTCGGGCTTGACATGAAGATGACCGAGGCGGCCACGCTCGGCATAACCTATAATGGCGAGTTCGGGTCTGGGTCGGGGACCAACGGTCTCGACGCAAGATTGGGCATTCGCTTCTGATGATTGTCCGCAAGGTCTTTGTGACAGTGGCGGCGATGTTTATCGCCGCCACGGTGGTTTCTGCACAGGCCGATCCCGGGTCGGAGAATGCTCCATCCTCCCTGTCGGAAACATACGACAACTGGACGGTTGCTTGTGTGGACCAGAGCGAGAAACGCCATTGCGCATTTTCCCAGCAGCAGATCCAAAAGGACGGTCAACGTGTTCTGACGATCGAACTCACGCCTTCCGACAACGGCGGATTGAGAGGCTCGCTCGTTCTGCCTTTCGGTCTCGATCTCGAAAAGGGAGCAACCTTCAGGATTGACGACCTGTCGCCGGGAAAAGCCTCACATTTTCAAACCTGCCTGCCCATCGGGTGTGTTCTCGCCCTGATCTTCACAGCGGAAACGACCAAAGCCCTGCGCGAGGGCGAGGCACTGAGAATTGGTGTCATTGCCAACACTACTAAGAAGGAGGTGCCGTTTTCAGTTTCGCTGAAAGGTTTCTCGCAGGCGCTCGACCGCGCGATCGGCTTGACGCCCTAACGAACGTACTTGTTGCGTGGGAGGAGACGAGTTTGATTGCGGTATCCGCCGGCAGTGAGGCCTTAAAGTCGAGGTTGTTCAAGGCGGTGGTATGAACGCCCGCCTGTGACAACTGTGCGTCGCGGGCCATGTAGTGCTTGCTCAGCAAATGGAACAGCATCGCTCCGCCTGATGCGCTGAACAGTAGGTATCCCAGCCCGTCGAGGATAACAAGATCGGAATGAAAATGTTGGTTGGCGATCCGGTCAGAGCGCTCTTGCGCTGTCTCCTGTTCTAGCGCTGGTCGAGAAGAACCGTACCCGTTTATGACAGCGCTCGATGACCTGAATACCGATTGCTGTCGCGATGTGCGTCTTGCCGGTGCTTGGGCCGCCGACAAGGACAATGTTGTTGGCGCTGTCGAAGAAATTGCGGTGGTGAATTTGGCGAACCAACGCCCCGTCGATATCGCTGCTGGTAAAATCGAAGTCCTTCAGATCACGATCGGCAGGAAAGCAGGTGGTTTTGAGCCGGCATCGGTGTGATGACCCGAGCATAGCTCATCTGTACAGGTGGATTTTCTGATTTTTCTATGATGAACACCTTACAAGACGGCTATCACGAGGTGGCCTAAAGTTCTTGGAGAGTCTTATGAAGAGTATATTTGCTGTTTTGCTGTGTCTGCCCGTCGCAGCCTGCAGTTCGACATCGGGCGGCCCTGGGAGCAGCGTTTCCGCCCCCCGCGACAAGAGTGCCGCTCATTTTGCTTCGCGGAACGACGCTTGCGGCCAAGCGCGACAATCACAAGAAGGTGCTGCTGTGATGGGTGCTCTGCTTGGTGCAGTGGGTGACTTTGCTCCTTACGGCAGTCGGAACGGTTGGGCAGTGAATCGCGCCGCTTATGCGGGACGCCGAATGGCAAGTGTGGCGGAATCGGCGAGCTCTCGAGAAGCCAGCCGCCGATGCTAGCGAAACCAAGTGATGTCAGAAACTGCCGCCAGATATAATGAGTCAGCGGCTTAGCTGTCTCCCAACAGCGCTCCAAGATGAGTCGAACTCCTTGGATGACCGGCCATTACGGTCATATCAACAAGGCCTGACTCTGGAGGCGAAGGTCAATAATTTGCTGTCACGCTCGCCAAGCTGATCTCGGCTTGGGAGTGGCTGTGGGGAAAGCTGCGGATGACGCGTATCGTCATCGCTCACCGCGAATCGACATTGGCTATGGCGGACAGGGTCTTAAACCTGGCTTCATCACAAGACCTCGTCCCACGTGCGCAACTCCAGGACCGGTTGGTGCGACAGGATTGTGGTGCGAGGGACTGCGAGGTGGCCCGACAAGCCGGCGTTAAAAAAAGAGGAGGGAGACGACCCGTGTGGAAGTATTTTTTTGGAACAGTGTTGATCTGCGGAATTTCTTGGGGAAGCGCGGCTTATGCGGATGACATCGAAGGAGCCTCCGACCATCCGCTGCTGAGCCGTTTTCCTACGGCAACGATCAGAGCGTATCAGGTTAGGGACTACGATGTGGCGATCCTGCCGGCTGGCAGGGTCGACGATGGCGAGGTCCCCGGAGATCTGCTTGAAGTCGAAGGCAAGATCACGCGGATCGGCTATCGCATCGCTGGTGAGCGCTCGGCGCTGGAGGTTATGCGCAATTATGAGAGTGCGCTGGCACAGGCGGGCTTCGAGACGGTGTTTGCGTGCGAAAGCCATGAAACATGTGGCGTCGACATGATGGCATTTATCTCCAATAGCGGTACTGTTCGGCCGCAAGGATTCGGTGATGCTTTCTTTGGCGGAACTGCGGAGCGGGCCCTTCTGGCTTCGCAGGAGAGTACTGATGGCGTTTTCCATGTGTTCCTGCACGTTGTGGAGGACACGTCGAACAACAGAACGCTGCTGTACCAGCAGGTCGTGGAGGGTGTTGCGCTGCGAACCGATCAGGTAGACGTGTTGCAGGCGGGGGAGTTGCAGCGTTCCCTGGAACGCCAGGGCCATGTGGCCGTACAGGGCGTCTACTTCGACACCGGCAAATCACAGTTGAAGCAGGAATCCGGCCCCGCCCTGGATCAGATTGCAGAAATGCTTCGGGCGAACTCACGTCTGCAGGTCTATGTCGTGGGTCACACCGACAATGTGGGTGATCTGGCGGCGAATACGGTCCTGTCGGAGGCACGGGCGGTTGCCGTGGTGGCGCGACTTGAAGCCGATTACGGCATTGAACGAACACGCCTGATCGCCAGGGGCGTGGCCTCCCTGGCACCAGTTGCGAGCAATGCCGACGAGAGTGGCCGATCGCGCAACCGCCGTGTCGAAATCGTCGCGCAATAGCGGATAAAGGTGTGATGGGGAACACGGCAGCCACTTTCGTTGCAGACTTTCGCAAATGGTTCGTTCGCAATCTGGTGGTTGCGACGGGCAAGGTGGATGCAGAGCGCGGCCAGGCGCTTGTGCGGATCGTCCTTGTCCCCCTGTTCGATGTCTACATCATCACCGTATTGGCCCTACAGGGGCTTGATACGATATGGGAGTGGCTCGCGGTCATTGCCGTCGTCGCATATGTGCCACTGTCCTTCTTGCTGCTGTTGCACATCACGCGGCAGCCTGGACACATTGTCTGGCGTCGGTTGCTGGCAATGTTTGGCGATTACGGAGCAATGGCGCTCGCCATGTCGGTTGGTGGCATGGCCATGTTGCCAGTTTACGCAACGCTGTTGTGGGTGACTGTTGGCAACGGCATGCGGTTCGGCTCGCGCTACCTTTTGGTGGCGACCTGCATGGCGCTGGCCACCATTGCTATCGCCACCGTTTTCAACACCGAGTGGCGCAGTGATCCGTATGTGGTTATCACCCTGATTCTGACCACTTTAATCGTACCAGCCTATATAGACGGTCTGCAGCGCGCGTTGCGCGGTGCTCTGGATGAGGCCCGCGAGGCAAGCCTGGCCAAATCGAACTTCCTTGCCCAGGCGAGCCACGACCTGCGTCAACCAATCCACGCGATCAGCCTGTTCACAGCGTGCCTGCGTGATGCCGGACTTGGCAGGGAAGAACGGCAAATGGTGGAGAACATCGATCGTTCCCTGCACGGTGTCGCTGGTCTATTTCGCTCACTGCTGGACATTGCGACGCTGGACAGTGGCAAGGTCAAGCCGAAGTTGAAACCCGTACTCATCGGAGACGTGATCGCAGAGGTGGTGCGGCAGTATTCGGAAATGGCGCAATGGGCGGATGTGGAATTGCGGTCAGTGCACTGCGAAAGTGTCGTTCGCGCTGATGCCGCATTGCTGTCGACCATGCTTCAGAACCTCGTCAGCAACGCACTTAAATATGCACCCGGTTCGCCTGTCTTGATTGGCTGCCGCCGTCGAAGCGGTCAGTTGACGATCGAGGTGCATGATCGCGGCCCCGGTATACCTGATGAGCATCTCGAACAGGTTTTCGACGAGTTCTACCAGGTGAGAGAGCGCGGTGACCGTGACGTGGAAGGCGTGGGCCTCGGGCTGTCGATTGTGCGCCGTGTCGGGGGGCTGATGGGTCTGGATGTCACCCTGCGCTCGGTTCCCGGGCGGGGCACATCGGTGGCAATTGCCGGTTTGGTGTCATGCGCTGAACAGGTTGTGCCCACGCCGCAACCGACGACGGTGCCGATGCATTCCGCGATATCGGGCATGTGTGTACTGCTCGTTGAGGAAGACGAGGACGTGCTCCTGGCCAGTGCCACCCTGCTTCAGAAATGGGGGTGTGTCGTTCAGGCTGAAACAGGCATACCGGTTAGGGGAGCGGGCTGGGATGTCGTGATTTCAGACTACGATCTGGGCGGCAAGCGCACGGGTGCAGACTGCATCGCAATCGTCCGTCAACTGGTCGGGCGCGCGATTCCGGCCATAATCGTGACGGGGCACGACGAGATGCGCGTTCGACAGGATCTTGGCGATGATGACATACCCATCCTTGCAAAGCCTGTTCGTCCGGCCGAGTTGCGCTCTGTTTTGACAGCTCAGGCCGTGGCCTCAGGGGGATTGATCCAGGCCCAAGGCAATCGCCTTGGCGGCGGCGCCCGCGCGAGTCGTTACACCCAGGATCTTGAGAACCGCGGAGACATGAATTCGCACCGTGAAGGGCGAAATGTCTAATCTGAGGCCGATCTCCTTGTTGCTCAGCCCACAGGCAAGCAGGCGCAGAACATCAATCTGGCGCTGTGTCAGGCCGCGAAGCGGCGCGTCGGTTTCGCCTATGGGCAAACCAGAGGCTGCCAGTTGCAGCACCATGTCACCATCGCACACTGCAGCGACTGCAGCCATGATTTCGTGAGGCGGCAGGCTCTTGCAGATAAAGCCGTCGGCACCGGCGCTCATCACCCGCTTTGCGGTCTCCATGTCGTCGACCATAGAGACGACGATGATTGAGGCACGGCTAAAACGCTGGCGCAGCGTTGGCAGGGAAGCTTCCAGATTGCCAGTCGTGAACATCAGATCGAGAATGAAAGTATCCGGCGTCGGTTCTTTCGCTGCCAGCGCCAGAACTTCTTCGACGCTCGCAGCTTGCTGGATATCTGCTTCAGGCTGCTGCCGCTGAATCAGCCGTGCCAGGCCATCCCGGAATACAGGGTGATCATCGGCGATGATAATCCGGTCATGGCGCAATCGGAGTCTGCCCTTCTGATTGAAAATCGGCGGCCAGCGACGAATAGCACCACTGCGGACGGCGGACCAGATAGTGCGATTGTACTAGGTGTCGGCCGTCGCTCGGATACCGGCTCCTGTGCCGGCCTGTTTTGAGTGCCTCGCAAGGTATCTTGCCTTTGAAGGCGCCATGAGGTCTGGCGAGATTATAAAAGCGTTTCCACTCGCGCAGCTTGGCTTCGAGATCGACGTTTCCCTTGTAAGTGAGGAGTTGGTAGAACTCCTGGTCGGAAGGGTGCGATCGTTCCACTTTTCCATTCAGCTGTGGCGAGGTCGGTTTGATATCGGCATGGCGGATGCCTTTGTCCTCGACATGCCTTTGGAACTTGGCCTGGAATTCGTGCCTGTTGTTGGTTCTCACCTCGCGGATGCGGAACTTGTCGATGATATAAACGATGAAATCGATGGTGTTGACGTGAGTATGTCGCGCATAGACCTTGAGCACTCGGATGCGGGCCGCATCATCGATGGCCGTGTACTTGTAGCGCCTGATCTTCGCATCCATGTGCCGCGCGGTAATTGGTTCAGCCATTGCCCCGCGGAATGCGATCTGGCCGGGTTCTTCGGGATCGGCTTGCGATTGACCAGACCTGTTTTCCGTGTCGTCGATACGCAGCCTGCCACCGATAGAAACTGGCGCGGCCGATCCCGAAATAGCGGCATGTCTTGCAAACGTTTCCCGTCTCGGCGGCGTGCTCGAGAATGCGTAGCTTGCGCTGAATCTCCCTCCGATTCTCTATCATGAAACGCATCCCTGCTCGTCTCCATCTCCAAGAAGGGTGTCCCGCAAGCTCCTACATTTCTACAAGTGCGAGTACGTAGAAACGACTGGCCGTCAAGGATGTGGCCAGTGTGTTTGCCTGCGAGGACAAACCGACGCTCCTATTGAGATGGAGATTAAGGACCTCCGCCCCAGGCTTTGAAAGCTGGCGTTAAAAACGACTTTCTGTTCTTCGGGCTCAAGCGATGAGCCTGTGAAGAACACAACGATGGAGCGCCAGGATCACCTGAGTCTCGACATCAGCCAGTAGTGCCGTTTTGTGCGGCTGAGCCGGTCGGCGTTCTACTATGCGCCGATCGCGACCGATACCGTGACGCTGGTGCTAGTGATCAATTGCATACGGGATGCGGTTTCCAGGATCGACATTTCACAACCAGTCATTCCCGTTTCTCGGATCTGACCGATAAAAGGGGTAGCTTGCAGGCACGGCTGCTTTGCGAGATAGAGGGTCCGGAGGGTCGCTGTGACACAAGAAAAAAGCCGCAAAGTTACTATCGCGGAGGTTGCCAGGCTGGCAGGTGTGGGCACTGCCACCGCCGGCAGGGTTCTGGGCGGGTATGGTTATAGCAGTGAGGATGTGCGCAATCGCGTTCATAAAAGCGCGCGCCAGCTCGGCTATAAGCCCAACCAGCTCGCACGCAGCCTGATTACCGGCGTGACCAAGACGATTGGCGTTGTTGCCGGGGATATCCAAAGCCCGTTTTATTCCAGCGTTCTTCGCGGAATCTACGACATCTCGCGGGCCGAGGGGTTCGGCATTCTCCTGACGGGCAGCGATGAAGAGCCCCAGAAGGAGATCGAGGCCGTAGAACTGCTCATCCAGAAGCAGGTGGATGGCCTGATCGTTGCCCCAAGCCAACTGTCAGGTGCGGAACACTTGCAGGCCTTTGTCGCGACAGGAAAGCCCTTGGTCCAGATCGACCGTATTGTCGAAGGGTTGGACACGGACGCAGTGACCGTCGACAATGTTACGGCGTCCAGGCGCTGTACGGCTGAACTCATTGCAGTCGGTCACCGACGCATCGGTATCGTGGCGGAACTCGAATGGTGGCAGGGCGGGAATTTCGAGGATTTCATCGCGGGCGTTTTGGAAGGCTCGGTCTCATCAGACCACTTGTTCCCCAGTTGGCAGCGCCTGCTCGGCTATCTGCAGGCACATCTGGAGGCCGGAGTGTCGGTGGATCCGGCACTTGTAGCGCGTGTTGGCACCTACTCGATCGACGCTGCTACAGCAGCCATCGCATCCTGTTTCCGGCACAGTGCACCCCCCACAGCCTTCTTCTCCACCGATGGTCTGATGTCTGCTGCGCTGATGGGCGTGTTGAAGGCGGAACGGCTTTCGATCCCGCAAGACGTTTCACTCGTGTGCTTCGACGATCTCGACTGGATGCAGTTCCATGAGCCGACGATCAGCGCTGTTGTACAGCCGACAAGGGAGGTCGGAGAGACAGCTGCGCGTCTCGTGCTCGACCGCATCGCCGACGCCACGCGCCCTCCTCGCGTTTCCATGTTGAAAGCCGACCTGATCCTGAGGGGGTCTATTCAGCCGCCGGCGAACTCTGTTTGAGCGCAGCCTGCGCCATGTCGAGTTGGACAGGAACGTCGATCGGGACCCCATAACCGACGGCTCCATGAAAGGAGCAGGTTCCGGCAGCTGCCTTGGCTGCGGCTGATAGCGTGTCGTTCGGCTTTTCCCCTGTCATGAGTCCCACAAGGGTGCGGGCGATGAAGGTGTCGCCGGCGCCGAGAGTATCCACCGCCTCGACTGAAGCGGCTTGGATGTCGTATTGAGCATCGCCTTTGAGGAGAATGGCTCCGTCGCGTCCTCGAGTTGCCAGCACCCACTGCGCGCCCGCACCCTTGATAGTCAGGGCAAGATCCACGGCGTCCTTGTGCGAAAGGTGGCTGGTGGAAACGGAAGCCAATTGGCACAGCGGCGCGACCTTTCCTATATGCTCTGCCTCATGGCGAACGGCGAAATCGTAGGAGAGGGCTGTTCGCTCGGCGATCTCGGGAAGCCATTGGTCAAGTGCACTGCTCTGGCCGACATGGGCGACGTCATATCCCGAAAGGAACTCGAAGTCGTCAATATCGGGAATGAAGCGCGAGACGCCGAAATCATTGTTGAGAAACACCCGGTCCCCGTCGACGTGGCCGATCACGCAATAGGCCGTGATTCCGTCAGCGGTGCGCAGCCGCTCGATATCGACCCGCTCCTTGAGCAGGACATTGCGCATGTGCCTCCCGGCAGGGTCGTTGGCCATGGCGCCGATATAGGCGCTTTCGACTCCAAAACGGCGGGCAAAGATGGAGACATTGTAGCAATTTCCTCCCGGATACATCAGCCCATTGGAGAGGTAACAGTCAACATCATTGTCTCCGATCGCCGCGATTCGAACCATTTTTCTCTATTCCGATTGACAAGGTGTGAGAACGTTCCCACAATGACTCCATGGTGTCAACAAGGTCTCCGGTAAGGGGAGGCTGTGCAGAGGAATTGGTATGAAGCGTGAATTGAGCCCGGATGTGCAGATGGCCCTGGAGGCGATCGGGCAACGCGAGATCACCCATGTGTTTCTGGTTGCTTGCGGTGGATCCCTGTCGATCATGCACCCGGGAAAATACTTTATCGATCGGCATTTCGAGACGATCACATCCGATCTCTACAATGCGGATGAATTCATTTGCCGCCATCCCCGTCATCTGGGCGAGAAGGCGCTGGTGATCCTCTGCTCGCAGACGGGCACCACGCGGGAAACCGCGAACGCTGCCAGGTTTGCACGTGAGCACGGCGCTGTGACCGTGGCCATGACGCTCGATCCTCAATCCCCTTTGGCCGAGGCGGCAGACCATGTGGTGCGCTACGATGCGCCCTACACAACTGGTGTCCCGATCGACCCCGCAGAGAGCAATTACGCTGTTCTCTACATGATTTTGGCGGGCCTTTTGCGCCAGCGGGAAGGGCACGATGTTGTCTCCTCTCTTTTGTCCAGTCTCGGCAATCTGCAGTCGGCCATCGATCAGGCAAAGAGCGTCTATGAAGATCGCTTCGAAACCTATGCGGACCGGTTCAAGGACAGTTCGGTCATCTACACCGCGGCCAGTGGCGCCGGTTATGGGGCTGCCTACTCCTTCGCCATCTGCGTGTTGATGGAAATGCAGTGGATCAACTCGCAGGCCATTCACGCGAACGAGTTCTTTCACGGGCCTTTCGAGGTCGTCGATGAAAACACCAACGCCATTCTCCTCATTGGGATGGATGAGACGCGGCGCATCGAAGAGCGCACGCGCGATTTTCTCTACCGGTTCGGTGATCGCGAAAGGATCATGGTTCTGGATGCAGCCGAGCTCGATCTGAGTGGGATCGACGCGGCGTTCCAGGGCTATCTCGTGCCACTGATCTTCTTCGATGCCCTTTGGGGGTTTGCCTACAAGCTCGCCCAGCGCCGCAATCACACCATGCTCGAAGCACGACGCTACATGAAGAAGATCCACGATTACTGAGGGGAAAATCTGAGCGCGGCGGTGGAAACATTGCCGCCGCGAACGCAGTGAGAAGGCGCTCATTGCATGAGACGGGCGCGCTAAAACGGAGGAGCATCATGGGGAACAGAAACATGAACTTGATCAAACGTCGAAGCATTCTGGGCAGCATTGCAGCTGGCGTGGTGATGGCGGTTTTACCTCCCGCTCATGCTGCGGAAGTCACCTTGCGCATTGCCTCGGTCAATCCGCCCACAGCGGATTCGGTTGTCATGGTGGAAAAGGTCGCCGAACGCATCACCGAGCGTACTGAAGGCCGCGTCGCCTTCCAGCTTTTTCCTTCAGGGCAGCTTGGCTCGACCAGTGATTCACTGGAGCAGGCAAGCCAGGGGCAACCCATCATTACCTTTACCTCGGCCTCCTTCATGGCCACTTTCGGCGTACCGGAACTGTCCGTCGTTGAAGGCCCGTTCATCATTGATGACAGTGAACAGGGGGAGCGCCTCGCCAATTCGGACCTGATGCAGGGCTACTATGACCAGTTGGCTGAAAAGGCGGCAATCCGGGTTCTTGCGATCAACTGGTTTGATGGGCCCCGTCACATGATCGGTGATGTACCCTATGTGGAGCCGGCCGATTTGAAAGGTGTGCGGATGCGGGTGCCACCGGTGGAAACATGGCTGAAGACATTCGAACCCCTTGAGGTCATTGCGACGACGGTCGAGGCGGCGGAGGTCTACTCGGCTTTGTCGCAGGGCGTTGTGACAGCTGCTGAGGCGCCATTGACCGGCCTTCGTGCGAGCCGCTGGTATGAACCGGCAAAACACCTCACCTTGACCGGGCATTTCAACCTCTTCACTGGATGGGTGATGAGTGAGGCTGCCTATCAGTCGATCAGCGATGAGGACCGCGCGATTCTTGTGGAAGAGTTCCGTCAGGGCGGGCGTGAGTTGACAACTCTGTCGGAAGAGAAGGCCGCAGAGATCCGCAAGGAGTTTGAAGCCGCTGGCGTCACGTTCCACGATGCCGACATCGATGCCTACCGCAAAGCGACGGCCGGCTTCTACAATAGCTTTCCGCAATGGCCTGAAGGGCTCTACGACAAGGTCCGTGCCGCCGCTACCGGAAAGTGACTTGAGGGTCGCTTGAGGGTCGGTGGTGTGTTGGGGCAATCCGTGATTGCCATCGACCCCAAGTGAACGGCGGCGGTGTTCTCAACAGCGGGACATCGTCGCCGATCACTTGACCTGACAACATAACAATGCGGGCGAGGGGATCCCGGGAGGAAAGGTGAGGGGAGTGCTGCACAGGTTCTTTTCCGTTGTTGGTTCGGTCATCCCGGCCATCCTGCTGGGCGTTGTTCTGCTGGTCGTAAGCGCCAATGTTCTCGCGCGCGGATTGTTTGGCCTCACCTTTCACGCAGCGCATGATCTCGCGCTGGTGGCCTTTGCCGGTGTCGTGTGGTTCGGCCTCGTCGGGGCGGCCCTCAATGGCCAGCTCTTTGGGGTGAGCTTTTTCTCCAACCGTTTGCCACCCCGTTGGCGCCTTGCTGTGCAATTGCTGGTCCACGCCATTGTCACCGTCATTGCACTCGCGGTGATCGATGCCGCACAGGCACAGATCGCCACGGCGCGCTTCACACGCTTTCTCGCTCTGGGTTGGCCAAAATGGATCGTGTCTGTAGGACTCCTGGCAGCCATGGCCGTGCTGATCCTCGTTCAGATCACACAGGCGTGGGAGCGTTTGAAGGCGGGTCCGGAGGATCGGCCTTGACCCTCATTGCGATTGTCTTCCTGCTGCTTCTTGTTCTCGGAACACCGATCGCCTTCGTTCTGCTGGGAACATCGGTCGCCTATTTCGCCGTGAACCCGATGATGGCGAGCATTGTGGCTCAACGCATGTCCTCGGCACTGGAATCCTTTCCGCTTCTGGCCGTCCCCTTCTTCGTGGTCGCAGGCGCCGCCATGGCCCGTGGCGGCATTGCTGAGCGCCTCTATGGTTTTGCCAATGCGCTGGTCGGGCATTGGTGGGGTGGTCTGGCGCAGGTGGCCGTGATGAACTCCCTGTTTCTGGGTGCAATGTCGGGATCGTCCAATGCCGACGCAGCCATTGATGCGCGCACGATTGCCCCGATCATGCGCGACAAGGGGTATTCCAACGGTTTTGCCTCCGTCATCAGTGCGGCATCCGGTGCCATTGCGCCGATCATGCCGCCAAGCATTGGCCTCATCATCTACGGCTTGCTCACCAACACCTCGATCGGGCGGCTTTTTCTCGGTGGTGTCGTGCCGGCCTTCCTGATCACGGGAGCGCTTCTGGTGACGGTGCGGCTCATCGCCAAGCGGCGCGGATACCGGCCGGAGCGCGAGAAAAGAGCCTCCGCGACCGAGGTTCTTGGCCGCGGGCGCGCTGCCCTGTGGGCACTGGCCATGCCCGTCATGCTCATCTTCGGGCTGCGCACCGGCTGGTTCACCCCGACGGAACTGGGTGCTATCGCCGCAATCTATGCATTCGCGGTCGGCCTTGTCATCTACCGTGGGATCGGACTTGGCGACACATACGGTCTTCTGCGTGAATCCGCTCATACGACTGCGAGTGTTCTGTTCATCGTCGCCTCCGCCAGTGTCTTCTCGATGATCCTCGCACTGGAGCAGATTCCTCAGCAGATTGTCGGTGCACTGCTTGTCATCTCCGACAATCCGCATGTGGTTCTTCTGATCATCATGCTGGGGCTGCTTGCCCTTGGAACCGTTCTGGAAGGGCTGGCTCTGCTCGTCATCCTTGCGCCACTGCTTCTGGAGGTGACGAGCCTGCTCGGGATCGATCCCGTCCATTTCGGTGTTCTTCTGGTCTTGAACACCACCATCGGGTCACTGACACCGCCGGTCGGAACGGTGCTTTACACCGTCTGCGCCATCACGCGTTGTTCGGTGGAGGAATACACCCGCGAGGCATTGCCCTTCCTGGCGGCGTTGGTGGCGGTCCTTCTTCTGCTGGCCGTCTTCCCACCACTGGTCACCGCCTTGCCCAATCTTCTTTTCTGAGACCTTTCATGCAATACATCGATGCTCAAACCGTGCACGAAACTCTTGACTATGCCTCGCTGATCGACGCGCTCGAACAGGCGCATCACGGGGTTATGCCGGAGACGGCCAACCTGATTGCGGATGAGCCTGAGGGCGGGCCGAACAAGTTCGTGACGCTCGTTGGCTGGAATCAGCAGGACATCATCGTGGTCAAGATGGTCGGGGTATTCCCTCAAAACCTGACCCTCATGCCGCCGCAGGCCTCGGTGCAGGGCCTCGTGTGCGTTTTCGACGCTCGGACCGGCACCCCGCTTTTGGCTGTAGATGGCGAGGCCATGACCTTCCGCAAAACCGCAGCCGATTCAGCGCTGGGCGCACGACTTCTGGCAAGACGGGACGCAGAGACGCT
>NZ_CAJXGF010000025.1 GCF_913053745.1 uncultured Nitratireductor sp. | reverse complement strand
TCGCGGGCGCGCTCTACGACCCGGTGACGGCGGTGGTCCTGCTCGTCATTATCGATTCGCTGCCCACGCTTCCGGTGGCGCTGCCCGTGGTGAAACTCGCGCGTTGGCGCGAGGTCCTGCCGGTCCTGGCCGGACTCGCGCTTTTCGTTCCGCTCGGCGTCTACATCCTCAAAAACGGTGACGAAACCGTTTTGCGCTGGGCGATCTGCGTCATCATCCTGGCCTGCGCGCTCACCTTGCGCAGCGGCTGGCGCTATCACGGGCCGCGCAGCCTGCCGCTGTCCTTCGGCATCGGCGGGATTGCCGGAACGCTTTCAGGGATTGCCGCTATCCCCGGCCCGCCCGTCATCATCTATTGGATGGCCTCCACGCTTCCGGTCGCGGTCGTGCGCGCCAATCTGATGACATTGTTCCTGATTTCCGAAATGTTTTCCGCAGGCAGCCTTTGGGCCGCCGGACTGTTCGAGCAGCCGCGCGTCATGCTGGGGGTGCTAATGATCCCGCCATATATGCTCAGTCTGCTCGTCGGTGGAAAACTCTATGGCATTGCCAGCGACAGGACCTATCGCCGCATCGCCTTCACGCTCATCATCGCATCGGCCCTGATCGCGCTGCCGCTTACCGAAATGCTGTTTCAGTGGCTGATCAGCGGTGGCCGAACGCTGTTTTCAGAAGGGTGATCTGTTCGAACACCGGATTGTTGCCGAAAAGCTCGGCCTCTTCGGCCTGCGGCGGGGCACCGCCGTAGACTTCCTCATCCATACGCCGCACCAGATCCTGCAGGCGCATGGAGCGCATGACGAGGCTGCGGAATTTCTCGGGGAGGTCTGGCCAGCCCGAGGCCTGTTCCTGCGGGGAATGGGTGTCGAGACGCACTTTGGATTTCTCGGCCGCCACCTGCTCGCGCGTCATCTCGCCGGAATTGGCGGCACGCTGCAGCAAAAGCCAGGAGGCAAGCTGCATCAGACGGGTTGTCAGGCGCATGGATTCGGCGGCGTAGAGCGCCGACCCGGCGGGGGTGAGATGCTTGGCCTCGGCCCGTCCCTCCCCATCAAGATACTCGGCAGCCTCCTCAACCAGGCTCATGCCCTGGTTGTACAGAGGTTTGAACGAATCCGAGAACACACGATGCTCGGCCAACTTGATCGTGGTCGCGCGACCGTTCCCGCTTTCAATCATTGTGCTTACGCCCCACCAAATTCGATATTTCCGGCCACCGCCGGCTGATGCGTTCAATCACAAGTAAGCCTGACTCTCAATGCCAGGAGCTCAATGCAAGGATGGGCCTGTGCACAGCTGTTGGCAAGTTCTTCCTTAACGAAGGGTTAATACTCAATTTGGTCAAAAAAAGAGCCGCAAAGGCGGCTCTCAGGAGTTTAAACAGGGAGGCGTCAAACAGAATGGCTCCAGCCACTCGGTAAGAATCCAGATCACTGGATGCACACAGTAAACGCACGTAAAGCTTAATGCATGGTTAACAAAGACGCATATTCTTGAATCGAATACCGGCGGTCCGCTAAAGCGTCCGCGCCTGATCCCGCAGTCTGAATTTCTGGATCTTTCCCGTCGAAGTCTTTGGAATCTCGGAGAAAACAACAATTCTCGGACATTTGAAATGCGCCAGCAAAGCGCGGCAATGCTGGATGATTTCTTCAGCGGTGGCACTCTTGCCGGGCTTGAGTTCAACGAATGCGATGGGGGTCTCTCCCCATTTTTCGTCCGCCTTGGCCACGACGCCGCAGGCCGCGATGGCAGGGTGTTTGTAGAGCGCCTCCTCCACCTCTATGGACGAAATGTTCTCGCCGCCGGAAATGATGATGTCCTTCGAGCGATCCTTGAGCTGAATGTAGCCATCGGGATGCATCACGCCGAGATCGCCCGAATGGAACCAGCCGCCGGCGAACGCCTCGTCCGTCGCCGCCTTGTTCTTTAGATAACCCTTCATGACGATGTTGCCGCGGAACATGACCTCGCCGATGGTCTCCCCGTCCGGCGGCGTCTCGGTCATCGTCGCCGGATCCATCACGGTCAATCCTTCGAGCGCGGCATAGCGCACACCCTGGCGCGCCTTGCGCGCGGCTTGGCTGCCGCCGTCGAGCGCGTTCCACTCCCCCTTCCACTCGTTGACCACAGCCGGGCCATAGGTCTCCGTCAGCCCGTAGAGATGCGTCACGGCAAACCCCGCTTCGGCCATCGCCGAGAGCACGGTTTCGGGCGGCGGCGCTGCAGCCGTGTTAAAGATCACGGTATGCGAGAAATCCCGTTTCTGCTTATCCGGCGCGTTGAGCAGCGCCGACATAACGACCGGTGCGCCGCACAAATGCGTCACCCCATGATCGGCGATCGCGTCATACATCGGTTTCGCACGCACCCAACGCAGGCACACATGCGTGCCGGCGGTCAGCGCCAAAGTCCAGGGGAAACACCAGCCGTTGCAGTGAAACATCGGCAGGGTCCAAAGATAGACAGACCCGCGTGTCAGCGCGGCATGCACCGTGTTGGCATATGCCATCAACGCCGCTCCCCGGTGGTGATAGACAACCCCCTTGGGATTGCCCGTCGTGCCGGAGGTGTAATTCAGTGCAATGGCGTCCCATTCGTCGTCCGGCATCGCCCAGGCGAAAGCCGCATCCCCCGAAGCAACGAACGCCTCGTAATCGGCCGCGCCGATGCGCTCTCCCTTCGGATAGGGTGCATCGTCGGCATATTCGGGATCGTCGTAGTCGATGACCAGCGGCTTGACCGCGGCCAGCGCCAGCGCCTCCTTCATCACGCCGGAAAACTCCCGGTCGACAATGACCACCCTGCTCTCCGCATGGTCGAGCTGGAAAGCGATGATCGCCGCATCGAGCCGCGTGTTGAGCGAATGCAGAACCGCCTGCGTCATCGGCACGGCGTGATGCGCCTCCAGCATTGGCGGTGTGTTGGACAGCATCACCGTCACGGTATCGCCCTTGCCGATACCATGGCGGGCAAGGGCCGAGGCGAGTTTCACCGAGCGTTCCCAGAACATTGCATAGGTGAGACGCTGGCTGCCGTGAATGATCGCCACCTCATCGGGGAACACCTTCGCGGCGCGTTCCAGAAGCACAAGCGGCGTCAGGGGCTGGTGGTTGGCGGGGGTCTTGTCGAGATCCCGCTCGAAAGAATTGCCGGTCACAGATGTCCTCCCGCTGTTTTTCGTCTTTTAAGCACAGGCTCTCGAATCCGTCACCATCCCATCAGATCCGAGACACCGTCGTGCATGAGTTTCAGCGATACGATGAGAACCATGAAGTACATGAACGGATAGAAGACCGTCGGTTTCATCCGCTTGATCACCCATACGCCGGCGAACGTGGCGAGCGGCGCAAGCGGTATCAGGATAAACGACGCCGTCAGGTTCGAGCGGTCGAACTGCCCGAGCGCGAAATAGGGTATGAGTTTGACTGCGTTGACGATGGCGAAGAAAACCACGCTCGTGCCTGTGTAAACCCGTGGATCCCGCCCGAGCGGAAGCGCATAGATCTGGTAAGGCGGGCCGCCCGCATGGGCGACAAAACTGGTGAAGCCGGCGACACCGCCCCAGAACGTACCGCGCGGACGGCTGTGACTGACGACGCGCGTATGCCCGGCCACCTTCTCGAACGCCCAGCGCAGAAAGAAGGCGAACGTCACCAGACCGACGATCAGACGCACATGCCCTTCGGTCACCACCGCAGCCGTCGCCCAGCCGATGGCGATACCCAACGCCGCACCCGGCAGCATGATGGACAGCGTCTTGCGGTCCATGAAGCCGCGCCAGGCCCATAACGAAACCATGTCCATGACAATGAGTATCGGCAGCAGAATCGCCGCCGCCTGAACCGGCGAAACCACCAGCGAGAGCATCGGCACACCGAGCAGCGCCATCGCACCGCCGAATCCTCCTTTCGAAAGGCCCACGAGGATAACGGCAGGAATCGCGGCAAGGTAAAATGCTGGATCGGAAAGGAGTGAAGTCATGAACATCGTCTGGATCGCCCGATAACCGGGCGCGGAGAGTCATAGTCCCATTGCGCGCCCTTGGCGAGCATCTGATAGGAAAGGCTCAATTTTGCTTGTTCATCCCCCTGCGCTTCGTCTATGCCGCATTCAAACCAAATTGACGGATCAGAAACGAACTCGTGGTTTGCTTTCGGCATTTGCATCCGGTCCGTATCGATCGCGGGGTCGACACTGAGCGGGTATCGAATGTCAAATTCATCGCACAGGGTCGGTTTCGTCGAGACGCCAGGAGTTGTGACATGACCAATCGCTGCCGCCTCGTGCTGATTGCGCCGCCGCCCGAGCTGGCCGCCAACGACGAGGCGCATCTGGAAGCCGCACTCGCCGCCGGCGATGTCGCCTCGCTCATCATTCCCGATTACGGGCAGGACGAGGTGAGCTTTCAGGCGCGCGCCGAACGTCTCACGCCCATTGCCCAGGCGCGCAACGTCGCTGTCATGATCGCCGGTGCCCCGCGCATCGCCGCGCGCGTCAAAGCGGATGGCATTCATGTCGACGGTACCTTGGAAGAACTCGCAGACGTTCTCGAGAAATACCGGGACAGCATGATGATCGGCGCCGGTGGCGTGAAGACCCGTGACGATGCTCTGCAGCGCGGCGAATTGCAGCCCGACTATCTGTTCTTCGGACGCTTCGGCTATGACAACAAGCCCGAGCCACACCCGCGCAACCTAACGCTCGGCACCTGGTGGTCGGAGATGGTGGAGATCCCCTGCATCGTGATGGGCGGCGACGCCGTCTCCTCGGCGGAGCCCGTCGCCGGGAGCGGCGCGGATTTCATCGCGCTTTGCGCGGCCGTTTTCGCCGATGATACAGATGCCGCCGACGCCGTCGCGGGAGCCAACGCCATTCTCGACAAAATCGCGCCGCAGTTCGAAGGAGCCTGATTATGCGCGCACGCCTCCAGCCGGTCTCGCTCCTTGCGGCCGCCTTGTGCGGGCTCGCCGCAAACGCCTTCGCGGCCGGCGGCGCGGAACCGGAGATGGCAGCTCCCAATGCGCCGCTCGCCGACCGGCTGCAACCACCCGGCGAGCGCCCTCTTGCGGCCCCCACGGTGGATCAAGTCGATCCCGGCCGCTTCGGCACGCTGCCCGACGCGGCCTACGGCGCATTCCAGCGAGGCTATTACATCACCGCACACAATCTCGCCCTGCCGCGCGCAAAATCCGGCGATGCGGCGGCGCAAACGCTCGTCGCGGAGATTTACGCCCGCGGCCTCGGCATGCCCCGCAGCGCGGAGAAAGCAGCGGAATGGTACTCCAAGGCGGCGCAACAAGGCGTTCCCGAAGCACAGTTTCAGTATGCGTTGATGCTGCTCGACGGAAACTTCGTCGAGCAGGACACCGACCGCGCCTTCGCGCTCATGCAGGTCGCCGCCGACAAGAGCAATCGGCTCGCCCAGTTCAACCTCGCTCAGATGATCCTCGACCGGCAGTCGAGCTTCGACAGCCAGAAAAGGGCGGTGGGCTATTACGAGAAAGCCGCCAACGCCGGTCTGGCGGATGCGCAATACGCCATGGCCCAGGTCTACGCCAACGGATTCGGCGGGCGACAGGCCGACGACAAGGTGGCCCGCAACTGGCTGGAGAGATCGGCAAGAAAGAACTTCGACACCGCGCAACTCGATCTGGGCACGTGGCTTGTCGAGGGTCGTGGCGGCGCACGCGATACGCAAGCCGGCTTCGGTTGGCTCAAGCGCGCAGCCGAGGGCGGCAATGTCGCGGCACAGAACCGACTGGCCAAACTCTATCGTGCCGGCGTCGGCACGGCCCCCGACACGATCGAAGGGGCTGCCTGGTATGTTTCGGCGCGCCGAGCCGGATTGATCGACCCGGCCATGGAAGACTTCCTCGCCGGCCTCACGGCGGAAGAAATGAAGGAAGCCATTCAGCGCGCGAATCGGTTGCGCTAGGATTTTTCGGCCGGACCAGACCGCCGCATGGCTTGCCTTGGAGGGCGTTTTATGGTCTTGGAAGCGCCAAATTGCGCGCCATCCGACGCTTGAGAATCGCAGGACGATCCATATGAAAATCAACGGCAACGAAATCCGCCCCGGCAACGTCATCGAGCACAATGGCGGCCTCTGGGTCGCGGTGAAGACCAACGCAGTGAAGCCCGGCAAGGGCGGTGCCTACAATCAGGTCGAACTCAAGAATCTGATCGACGGCACCAAACTCAACGAGCGCTTCCGCGCTGCGGAAACGGTGGAGCGCGTTCGCCTCGAGCAGAAAGACTTCAGCTTTCTTTACGCGCAGGACGATTCGCTGGTCTTTATGGACTCGGAAACATACGAACAACTCGAACTTCAGAAGGATTTCGTCGGCGACCGCGCCGCATTCCTGCAGGACGGCATGACCGTGACCGTGGAACTCTATGAGGAAAAGCCGATCGGCATCTCTCTGCCCGATCAGGTCACGCTTGAGATCGCTGAGGCCGATCCGGTCGTTAAGGGCCAGACGGCCGCGTCCTCCTACAAGCCCGCGGTCCTGGAAAACGGCGTACGCGTCATGGTGCCGCCTTTCATCGAAGCCGGCGAAAAGATCGTCGTCGACACCAACGAACTCACCTATCTGCGCCGCGGCGAATAACCCGGCGCATCCGCGAAACACACTTACGAAAGCTCATACCCCATGGCCCGTTCGGCGATCATCAATGTCATGGTTCAGGCTGCCATGAAGGCAGGCCGTTCCCTCGCGCGCGATTTCGGCGAGGTGCAGAACCTGCAGGTTTCGCTCAAGGGGCCGGGCGACTATGTGAGCCAGGCCGACCGAAAGGCGGAAGACATCATTCACGCCGAGCTGTCGCGTGCCCGTCCCGGTTACTCTTTCCTGATGGAGGAGAGCGGCACCGTTGACGGCGATGATCCGCAGCACCGCTGGATCGTCGATCCGCTCGACGGCACCACCAATTTCCTGCATGGCATCCCGATCTTCTCGATCTCCATCGCCCTGGAGCGTCAGGGCCAGATCGTCGCCGGCGTGATCTACAATCCGGCCATGGACGAGCTCTACACCGCCGAGCGCGGCGGTGGTGCGTTCCTCAACGACCGCCGCCTGCGCGTTGCGGCACGCACCAGGCTCTCCGACACCGTCGTCGGCACGGGAATTCCGCATCTGGGGCGGGGCCACCACGGCACCGCCCTGTTCGACCTGCGCAACGTCATGGGCGAAACGGCGGGCATCCGCCGGCTCGGTTCGGCCGCCCTCGACCTCGCTTATGTGGCGGCGGGCCGTATGGACGGTTACTGGGAAGATGCGCTTTCGCCGTGGGACGTTGCGGCCGGCATCATTCTGGTGCGCGAGGCCGGCGGTTTCGTCAGCGATAAGACCGGCGGAGACCAGATGTTCGACACAGGCCAGATCGTTGCCGGAAACGAAGCCATCCACCGGGCCTTGTTGAAAACATTGGCCAAGCCGGCACCCAAGAAGGCCTGACTTCGGCCCGCCCGATCATACGACGACCGAATGAAGCACCCGCGTCGAAAGCCACGCGGGCGCGCGTTTCCCATAACGGAAAGCTGATGCTTTCATGACGGTATGCTGGGCCCGGCTTTCAATTTCGTCATATTTACGATTAGAATCCCGCGCGATACAGGAATCAATACTGGTTCTGCATCGCAATGGATACGAGGAGCTGATGGCCTTGCTGAAATCGCGTGAGGACGACGAACCATCCGTTGGGCTTGACTACGACCCGCACACACTGTCGAGCCCGCAAGTCTTCCTCTACTCCATGCTCGTGTTTCTGGCGATTGCCGGGTTCGTGGCCGCCATTCTTTACCGACAGATCGCCTCCGCCTTCCAGACCAATCCCGGCCTCAACGGGCTCATTCTCGGCGTTCTCCTGATCGGCATCCTGCTCGCTTTCATGCAGGTCATTCGCCTCTTTCGCGAAGTGCGATGGGTCAACTCGTTTCGCGCCGGCACCGAGGCATCGGATCCGGTTCTGCTGGCACCGATGAAGGCGCTCTTGAGCCGGGCCTCCTCCATGGCGTTGTCGACGAGCTCGATGCGCTCGATCCTCGACTCCATCGCCACACGTCTCGATGAAAGCCGTGACATCTCGCGCTACCTGATCGGTCTTCTGGTCTTCCTCGGCCTGCTCGGCACCTTTTGGGGCCTGTTGCAGACGATCGGTTCCATCGGCGACACAATCCAGTCTCTCGACCCCGCCTCCGGCAATGCCAACGACGTTCTGGACGCTCTGAAATCCGGCCTTTCCGCTCCGTTGGAGGGCATGGGAACGGCGTTCTCATCCTCGCTTTTCGGCCTGTCCGGTTCTCTGATACTGGGCTTTCTCGATCTTCAGGCTGGCCGCGCGCAGAACCGTTTCTACACTGAACTTGAAAACTGGCTTTCCTCCGTCACCGACCTGAGTTCGGACCTTGCAGAAGGCCGAAACGGCGCCTCCGAGGAGATGCAGCAACTGGCCGACAAACTGCGCGCCGTACAGGAGGACGGTACATCCAATCCGCGTCTCACCGCCTCCATGGCCAATCTGGCCGAGGGCATTTCCGGCCTCGTGAAGAACATGCGCCAGGAGCAGCAGATGATGCGCGACTGGGTGGAAGCCCAGGCAGAGGAACAGAAGGCCATGCGCTCCACGCTCGAGAAGCTTTCCGCGGCGTTGAAGAAGCGGGACAGCTGACATGGCGCTGGCCCGCGCACGCCGAACAGATCGCAGGGTCGATTACTGGCCGGGTTTCGTCGATGCGATGGCGACGCTTCTGCTCGCCATCATGTTTCTGCTCTCGGTCTTCGTTCTCGCGCAGTATTTCCTGAGTCAGGAAATCACCGGCAAGGATGCCGTGCTCGACCGCCTGAACGCGCAGATCAACGAGCTGACCCAGCTTCTCGCACTGGAGCAGGCCAACAGCCAGGATGCCGAAGACACCATCGCCAGCCTGCGCGCCTCGCTGGAAGACATTCGCGCCGACCGTTCCCGGCTCGAGCAGCTTCTGGCCAGCGGCAGCGGCCAGAGCGAACAAGCCGAGGCTCGCATCGGCGAGCTTTCCGGCGAGCTCGACGAGGAGCGCCAGGTCAGTCAACGCGCGCTCTCGCAGGTGGAATTGCTCAATCAGCAGATTTCGGCGCTGCGCAAGCAGATCGGCGCGTTGGAGGCTGCACTTGAGGTTTCGGAGGCGCGCGACCGCGAATCCCGCACCAAGATCGCCGATCTCGGCCGGCGCCTGAACGTGGCGCTGGCCCAGCGCGTGCAGGAACTGAACCGCTACCGTTCCGACTTCTTCGGCCGCCTGCGCGAGATACTCTCCGATCGCGAGAATATCCGCATCGTCGGCGACCGTTTCGTGTTCCAGTCTGAGGTCCTTTTCCCCTCCGGCGCGACGGAGATCAATCCGAACGGCCGCGAGGAAATGCGCAAACTCGCGGACGCCATTCTCGAGTTGCAGGAAGAGATCCCGCCGGAGATCAACTGGGTGCTGCGCGTCGACGGGCACACGGACGACGTACCGCTTTCGGGCACAGGGCGTTTCCGCGACAATTGGGAGCTTTCGACGGCACGTGCCACCGCGGTGGTCAAGTTCCTCATCGAAAACGGCGTACCGGCCAACCGGCTCGTCGCCGCCGGTTTCGGGGAATACCAACCGCTCGACACCGAGGATACGGTCGAGGCCCGCGCCCGCAACCGCCGCATCGAGCTGAAGCTCACCGAACGCTGACCGTCCTTACGGCAGGGCAACCGCCCTTGCCCTTCACATCCGGACCGGCGGCCGCCGGTCCCTTTTCACCGTATGACGAGGAACCGGTATGTCCTTTCAGAAACTCGACGAACTCGGCCACAAGGTAGAAGCGCTCGGCCACGCCCTGGCGATCCTCGGCGCGGACGAGGCAACGCACATGGCGCCGGGTGGCGGCGAGGCGCGGGCCGAAGCCATGTCCGCCCTGGCCGGCATGGCACATCGCCAGGCCACCGCGCCCGAAATCGCGGACTGGATTGAGACCGCCGAGCAGGAGGATCTGAATGCCGAGCAGAAAGCGGCAATCGCCGAATTCCGCCGCAATTATGTAAACCTCACCTGCCTGCCCACCGAATTCGTCGAACGCCAGACGCGTACGCGCATGCGCTGCGAGCAGCTTTGGCGCGAGGCCCGCCCGAAGGGCGACTGGGCCGGTTTCCTGCCCGCGCTGGAAGGCGTGATCGAGCTTGCGCGCGAGGAGGCTCGGATGCGTGCCGACGTGCTCGACCTCGCACCCTATGATGCGCTCATGGAGCAGTTCGACCCGGGCAACAGAACGGCCGAAATCGCACCGGTTTTCGAGAATTTAAAAGCGTTTCTCGTCGATTTCGTACCGAAATCCCTCGAAATTCAGAAAAAGAAACGCGAGCAGAATCCTCTGCGCCCGCTTTCCGGAAACTATCCGGTCGAAAGGCAGCGCGAGCTCGGACTGGCCATGATGGCAGCGGTCGGTTTCGACCTGACACGCGGCAGTCTCTCGGTCTCGCATCACCCGTTCTGCGGCGGCGTCCCAACGGATGTCCGCATCACCACGCGCTACCGCACGGACGAATTTCTCTCCTCCCTTATGGGCATTCTGCACGAGACCGGCCATGCGCTCTACGAGCAGAACCTGCCGCATGCATGGGCGCACTGGCCGCTCGGCAAGGCGCGGGGCATGGCCATGCACGAAAGCCAGAGCCTGTTCGTCGAAAAGCAGATCGGTCGCAATCCCGCCTTCTGGGAGTGGGCGCTGCCGGTGGTGGAAAGACATCTCGGCGAAAAATGGTCCAGGGACGAAATCCTCGCCCATGTGCACCATGTCGAACGCGGGCTGATCCGCGTCGACGCCGACGAGGTGACCTACCCGCTGCACGTGATTCTGCGTTTCGAGCTGGAGCAGATGCTGATTTCCGGCGAACTTGAAGCCAAGGATCTGCCGGTAGCCTGGGATGAGAAAATGAAGACCTATCTCGGCCTGTCGACCGTCGACACGCCGCAGGACGGCCCCATGCAGGACGTGCACTGGCCGTCCGCCGCTTTCGGCTATTTCCCTTCCTACACGCTCGGCGCGATGATCGCGGCGCAGCAATGGTCGGCGATCAAGAAGGACATTCCCAATGTGAACGAACAGTTCGCGCTGGGCCAGTTCGACGCGGTGAACGACTGGCGACGCGACAGGATCTGGTCGCAGGCCTCGCTTTGGTCGACACCCGAATTGATCGAACGCGCGACAGGCGAACCTCTCAACGCGGAGCATTTCCAAAAGCACCTCGAAGAGCGCTACGGAGAATAAGCGTTCCAACAGCGTTCAAACGCCACTTGCCCGCCTCCGCAAAGCGGCCGACACTAGCCCGGCCGCTTTGGGAGGAGACATGGCTGAGAAATTCGATGCAATCGTCGTGGGCGCGGGCCTTGCAGGATTGGTGGCGGCGGCTGAACTGGCGGATGCCGGCAAACGCGTCGCGGTGCTGGAACAGGAGGGCGAGAACGCGCTCGGCGGACAGGCATTCTGGTCGCTTGGGGGGCTTTTCTTCGTCGACAGTCCCGAGCAGCGACGCATGCGTATCGCCGACAGCCGCGACCTCGCCCTGCAGGACTGGATGGGCTCGGCGCAATTCGACCGGGAAGAAGATTTCTGGCCGCGCAAGGTGGCCGAAGCCTATATCGATTTCGCCGCCGGCGAAATGCGCCCATGGCTGCACGCCATGGGCATGCGCTGGTTTCCCGTGGTGGGCTGGGCGGAACGTGGCGGCAGTCTTGCCGACGGGCATGGCAATTCCGTGCCGCGCTTCCACATTACCTGGGGCACCGGCCCCGGCGTGGTGGAACCTTTCGCGAAACGGGTTCTGGCGCATGGAAAAGCCGGCCGAATTGCCTTGAAATTCCGCCATCGGGCGAACCGGCTTGTCCGCAGCAGTGGCGCGATCGCAGGCGTCGCCGGCGAAATCCTGGAACCCTCCACCGTCGAGCGCGGCCAGAAATCCGGACGCGAGAGCGTTGGCGAGTTCGCATTCTCGGCCGCCGCCGTGATTGTCGCCTCCGGCGGGATCGGCGGCGACCTGAACCTGGTGCGCAAAAACTGGCCCACGAAGCGGCTCGGTCCCGCGCCGAAAACGATGATCTCCGGCGTGCCGCATCACGTCGACGGGCGCATGATCGGCATTGCAAGAAAAGCAGGCGCGGCGACCATCAACACCGACCGCATGTGGCACTACACCGAGGGCGTGAAGAACTGGGCTCCCATCTGGCCCGATCACGGCATCCGCATTCTGCCCGGTCCCTCATCCCTGTGGTTCGACGCGGAGGGCAACCGCCTGCCCGTCCCCTGTATGCCGGGCTTCGATACGCTTTCGACGCTGAAACACATTCTTGGAACCGGATACGACTATTCCTGGTTCGTACTGACCCAGAAGATCATCGAGAAGGAATTTGCGCTTTCGGGCTCCGAGCAAAATCCGGATCTGACGTCGAAGCGCTGGATGGAGGTGTTGAAGAGTCGGCGCGGCAAAGGCGCGCCGCCGCCCGTGGAAGCCTTCAAGGACAAGGGAGAGGACTTCATCGTTCGCGACGATCTGAAATCGCTGGTGGACGCCATGAACGGGCTGGCCGGCGAGCCGCGGATCGACCATGACCGGCTCAAGGCGCAGATTGACGCGCGAGACCGTGAGATCGGCAATCCCTTCTCCAAGGATGCACAGGTGACCGCCATTCGCGGTGCGAGAGCCTATCTCGGCGACAGGCTTGTGCGCACGGCAAAGCCACACAAGATTCTCGATCCGACCAACGGGCCGCTGATCGCGGTGCGGCTGCACATCCTCACCCGCAAAACGCTGGGAGGCCTGCACACCAACCTCGACAGTCAGGTTCTGGATGCGGACGGCGAACCGATCCCCGGTTTGTACGCTGCCGGTGAAGCAGCAGGTTTCGGCGGCGGCGGCTATCACGGCTACAACGCGCTCGAAGGCACTTTCCTTGGTGGCTGCATCTTTTCCGGACGCAATGCCGGGCGGCATGCGGGCGGGGGTTGAGTCCATCTCCCGCACGGCAGCGTCGGACGGGCTTGTCAGACAATCGGCTTTCGGCACACTCTCCCTTCATGGAAGAGACCGATTCCCGCTCCACCGTCGAAACCGTCGCCAACGCGGTAACGGACGCCGTGCGCACTGGGCGGCTGGTGCCCGGCCAGAGATTGACCGAAAGCGAGTTCACCAACAGGCTTGGCGTTTCTCGCTCATCCGTGCGCGAGGCTTTTCGTCGTCTGACAGCAGATGGGCTCCTGTCCTCGGAACCGCATCGCGGTGTCGCGGTGCGGCAGCTTTCACGCCCCGAGGTGGACAATCTGTTTCAGGTGCGCGGTGCCCTCGAAGCCCTCGCGGTCAAACTCTCATTGCCCACGCTTCATCAAGCCCCCGCCCCAATGGTTGCGCTCCAGCGCGAACTGAATGCCGCAACCGATGAGGGCGACATGAACCGGTTTTCGGAGCTCAACGGACGATTCCACCGTCTGTTTCGCGAAACAGCGGACAATCCGCTCCTCAACGAGACGCTCACGCGGCTTTCCAACTCGCTCTACTGGTTGCAATTCCGCGTTCTGGTGGACCGTCGACAGGTGTTTGCGACCAACCGTCAGCATCAGCGACTGACGCATTGCGTCGAAGCCAATGACGCGCTGGGCGCAGAAGCGGCGATGCTCGATCACGTGGAAACCGCAAGACGTCTTATCCAGTGCCTTCCGGACGATCACTTCGCCGCGACACCGGCTAACACGCCGGGTTGAGCGACGATATGCCTTGACGTGGCTTCGATTTATCTAGATTGTCCGACAATATTATCGGACAAATTGGAGGAAACGTCCGCATGAGCGCCCATCCGACGCCGAACTATCGTCCCATCCCCTTGCCGGACTACAGGGAACTTCCGCTCGAGGAGATGCGCGCACGGGCGCAGGCCTTCTACGACGAGATCCGCACCCGGCACACGGTGCGCGATTTCTCCACCCGACCCGTGCCGCGCGACATCGTCGAGACTTGCATCAGGGCAGCCGGAACGGCGCCGAACGGTGCAAATCATCAACCCTGGCATTTCGCGGTGATCGGCGACCCGGCGGTGAAGAAGCGGATTCGCGAAGCGGCCGAAGTCGAGGAGAAAGCCTTCTATGAGGGTCGCGCTGGCGAAGAATGGCTCCAGGCACTCGCCCCGCTCGGCACGGATGCGAGCAAGCCGTTTCTGGAGGAGGCCCCATGGCTGATCTGTATTTTCGGCGAACGCCGCAGCCGTTCCGCCGACGGTGTGAAGCGCAAGAATTATTATGTGCCGGAATCGGTGAGCATCGCGACCGGGTTTCTCATTGCCGCACTGCACAGGGCGGGCCTGGCAACGCTCACGCACACACCGAATCCGATGCGTTTTTTGAACGAGCTATGCGGCCGCGATCCGCATGACAAACCCTATATTCTGATGGTGGTCGGCTACCCGAAAGAGGGCGCGACCATTCCAGAGCACGCGATGGAAAAGAAGCCGCTCGAAGACATCGCCACGTTCCTCTGAAACGTGAAGAAATCCGCTCAGCGGCGCCGTCCTCTCCCTGAGGCATCGGAAAGGCGCCGATGAACATGGAGGGTCCAGCCTGAGCGATCGACAACGGGGCTCGTGCCGACCCGCCACGGCTGAAATGGCAAGACACTTCGCTCTTCCGTCATGCCCGGGACGACTGCGCCCGTGTCCCCTCCGGGCCCAGTATGCCGCCATCTCTATTCGGCGGCATCTCCGAACGCATCCATGCCGGCCTCGAACTGGAGACTTGCAAGTTTGGCGTATACCCCTCCCTCGGCAACGAGTGCGGCATGGGTGCCCTCCTCGACAATACGCCCCTCTTCCATGACCAGAATGCGGTCGGCTTTCAAAACGGTCGACAGACGGTGCGCGATAACCAGTGTCGTGCGCCCCTTCATCAGATGTTCGAGCGCCTGCTGCACCAAGGTCTCGCTCTGCGAGTCCAGCGCGGAAGTGGCTTCGTCCAGAAGCAGGATCGGCGCATCCCGCAGGATGGCACGGGCAATCGCCATTCGCTGGCGCTGACCGCCCGACAGCGTAACGCCGCGCTCGCCCACCGGCGTGTCGTAACCGTCCGACAGCTCGCTGATGAAATCGTGCGCCAGCGCCGCCTTGGCCGCCGCTTCGATTTCAGAACGTGTGGCGTCCGGTCGGCCGAAGGCGATGTTCTCCGCAGCGCTTGCGGCAAAGATGGTGACGTCCTGCGGCACCACCGCCATGCGGGCGCGCAAAGCCTGCGGATCGGCCGCGCGCGCATCGACGCCGTCCACCCGCACCACGCCGGAATCGGGATCGTAATAGCGCAACAGCAGCGAGAAGACCGTGGTTTTGCCCGCCCCGGAAGGGCCGACGATGGCAACCGTTTCGCCTGGCTGCACGGCAACGGAAAGGCCGTGAAGCGCCGAACGGTCGGGACGCGTCGGATAGGCGAATGAAACATTCTCGAAGGCCACCGCGCCGCACGCGGGCTCCGGCAGCGCAACCGGATCGGTCGGTGCCGTAATGGCCGGTTCCTCCGCCAGAAGCTCGCTCATGCGCTCGGCGGCGCCGGCGGCCTGGGAAAGCTCCCCCCACACCTCCGACAGCGCGCCCAGAGCTCCGGCGGCGAGCACCGAGTAAAGCAGGAACTGCCCCAATGTCCCCGGCGTCATCGCGCCCGCAAGCACATCGCGCGAACCGAACCACAAAACCGCCACGACCGAACTGAAAGTCATGAAGATGGCGAAGAAGGTGAGAAAGGACCGGGCAAAAATGGAGGCCCGCGCAGCCTCGAACGCGGTCTCGATGGCTCCGGAGAATTTCCTGCGCACCGTCGTCTCGCCGGTAAAGGCCTGCAGGGTGCGCATCGCGCCGATCTGCTCGCCGGCATAGGCGGTTGCATCGGCCAATGTGTCCTGCGCGAAGCGCGACCGGCGCCGCACCGACCGGCCGAACGCCGCCAGCGGCAGGACGATGACGGGAATTGCCGCCACGACGAGCAGCGAGAGCCTCGGGCTGGTGACGACCATCATACCAACCGCCCCCAACCCCATGATCACATTGCGCAACGCCTGGGAGATCGTTGCTCCGACGGCGGATTTGACCTGGGTGGCATCGGCGGAGATACGCGCCACGATCTCGCCGGACTGAACCGCGTCGAAAAATCCGGGAGAAAGGCGCGTGACATGATCGAACACATCGCGCCGAAGATCGCTAACCACCCGCTCGCCAAGCGTGATAACGAAGAAATACCGCCCCGCCGAAGCCGCCGCCAGGACGGCCGCAACCACGATCAGCATCGAGAAATAGTTGGCGATGAAGACGGAATCGGATTCGGAAAAGCCGTTATCGATCATGCGACGCACGGCGAGCGGCAGCGTGAGCGTCGCCATGGCGGCGAGCACCAGAAAGAAAAGCGCGGCAAGAGCAAGGCCGCGATAACGCCCGATATAGGGCAACAGACGCCGCAGCGGTTTCAGCGACCGGCGCTTCGCCGCCTGCTGCCTCTCTTCGGACGCCCCATGCGCGCGCGCCATCCTCTGCCCCTTTTTCACATCATGTCCGGGAGCGGCAATTTGTGCGCCGCTCGAGTCTTGTCTTGTCGCCGCACCTGATGTATAGGCTCGCCAACCAATTCCGAAGCCGTAGCCTTCCTTGGCCGCGGCTTCAAGTTTTCAGGATGGGTGCAATTGCCGCAAGTGCGGATCGAGTTGTTACCCCGACCAAATTCAGGACAAGCCGATGAAAGCCGATATTCATCCCGACTATCACACGATCAAGGTCGTCATGACGGACGGCACCGAGTATGAAACCCGCTCCACCTGGGGCAAGGAAGGCGACACGCTGCAGCTCGATATCGACCCGTCCACGCATCCGGCTTGGACCGGCGGTCAGCAGTCTCTGATGGACCGCGGCGGCCGCGTGTCCAAGTTCAAGCAGCGCTACCAGGGCCTCGGCATCTAAAGCGTTCCACGGCCGGCGCGAATGCCGCGGCAGTGTTGAGAAACCCGCCTCACGAAGGCGGGTTTTTTGTTGCCGTCTCGCTTTGAGCCCGATCGATGTGGCCTAGATCGCGTTCGGGGTCGATTACGTCGCGCACGCGCTGCTTCAGCGTCTTCGCGTCCGGAAAGCCGCCATCGCGCTTGCGTTCCCAAATAAGGACGCCATCGCAGGTGATTTCGAAGATGCCGCCCGTGCCCGGGCGCAACGCCACCTCGCCGAGCTCCGTGGAAAAGGTGGAGAGAAGCTCCTGCGCGAGCCATGCGGACCGCAGAAGCCATTGGCATTGGGTGCAATAGGTAATCGAAACGCGATGATGTTTCACGCCAACCAGTCCTTTGCTGCTCTCCCGCGTGCCTACGTCCGGCAAAATGTCCGGCACGAACCCAATCAGGCTGCGCTGAGCTTTGCCAGCGTTTCGTCGTCCACCTCGAAATTGGCGTAAACGTTCTGCACGTCGTCGTCGTCTTCGAGCGTGGCGATCAATTTGAGGATCGATTGGGCGCGTTCCTCGTCGACCGGCGTGCCGGTCTGCGGACGCCAGATCGCCTTGACGGATTCGGCCTCGCCGAGCGCTTCTTCCAGCGCCGTGGTGACATCGCCGATGTCCTCGAAGGCGCATGTGATCACATGGCCGTTTTCGTCCGATTGCACATCCTCGGCGCCGGCCTCGATGGCCGCTTCCATGATGGTGTCGGCATTGCCAGCCTCCGCCGGGTAAATAATCTCGCCCACCCGATCGAACATGAAGGCGACGGAGCCGGTTTCGCCCAGCGATCCGCCGGCCTTGGTAAAGGCGGCGCGGATGTTCGAGGCGGAACGATTTCGGTTGTCGGTCAACGCCTCGACGATGACCGCGACACCGCCTGGACCGTATCCCTCGTATCGCACCTCGTCGTAATTCTCCGCATCGCCCCCCGAAGCCTTCTTGATGGCGCGCTCGATATTGTCCTTGGGCATGGACTGGGCCTTGGCATTCTGGATGGCCAGGCGCAGCCGCGGATTCATCCCCGGATCGGGCAGTCCCATCTTGGCCGCAACGGTGATTTCACGGGCCAGCTTGGAAAACATCTTCGAGCGAACGGCATCCTGCCGGCCCTTGCGGTGCATGATGTTCTTGAATTGGGAATGACCGGCCATGGGGCTCCTTCTCACGGTCTTTTGAAAGCAACGGAATAACGGGGCCTTATAGTGAAAATGCCGGCCAACGTCCAGAACCGCGCGACGCCGGACATGGCGCATTGACGCGCTTTACCGTACCATGGGTTCTTGCTCACACGGGAGATGCCAATGAACGCCTTCCGACTGACCGCCGCCTTACTGACGTTCCTGATAACGCCATTCGCCGCCGCCTGGGCACAGACCGAGCGACCGAGCACCTGCCTCGCCATGGCACAGGCCCTGCCGGACGTGATCTACGCCTCGCTGACAATGCCCACCGCTGCAAGCGCCGGGTCGGTGGAGATCACCTATGCGGGACATTCCACCTATGTCATCGAGACGCCAGCCGGCGTGACCATCGCCACGGACTTTTCAGGCGCCTACGGTGCAAATCCGCTACCGCGCGTCGTCACCATGAACAAGGCGCACGGCACCCATTTCACGCGCAATCCGGATCCGGCCATCGAGCATGTTCTGCCGGGCTGGAACCCGGATGGCGGGCCGGCCAAACATTCGCTTCTGGTGGAGGACGTCTATATCCGCAACGTGACAACCGACATCCGCCGCTACGGCGCGATGGAGCCGGATGCCAATTCCATATTCATCTTCGAGGTGGCGGGCCTGTGCATCGGCCATCTGGGCCATCTGCATCACCGGTTGGAGAATCCGCACTATGCGGCAATCGGACGGCTCGACGTGCTGATGGTGCCGATCGACGGCGGATTGACGCTTTCGCTCGACGGGATGAGCGAGATCGCGCGCCGGCTGTCCTCTTCGGTCATTCTGCCCATGCACCGGCATGCCACCCCGCTCAGCGCCTTCACCGGCCGCATGGGGGAAGGGTTCGAACTGGACTTCCGCGAGGGGCGGACGATCACCGTGGCATTGGACAATCTACCTCGGCGACCGACCATCGTGATCCTGGACGGGGTGTAACGCCTATTCGGCAGCCCCGTCCGTAAGCGCCTTGTCCCGCGCCCGCTTGCGCCGAGCCATCATGTTGAGCCCCTCGACCAGGGCCGAGAAGCCCATGGCCGCGTAGATGTAGCCCTTGGGCACATGGAAGCCCATGCCGTCGGCGATCAGCGTCATGCCGATCATCAAGAGGAAGGCGAGCGCCAGCATGACCACGGTCGGGTTGGCGGCAATGAAACGCGAAAGCGGTTCGGCGGCGATCAGCATCACGGTGACGGCCGAGATAACGGCGATGAACATGATGGCGATTTCGTCCGTCATGCCGACGGCGGTGATGATGGAATCGATGGAAAAGACCAGATCGAGCAGCAGGATCTGAGCGATGGCCGCGCCGGCCGTCATCGTGACCTTGCCCATCATGTTTTCCTTACCATCGTCGGGATCGACCGAATGGTGGATTTCCTTTGTCGCCTTCCAGACCAGGAAGAGACCGCCGGCAATGAGGATCAGATCGCGCCAGGAAAAGCCATGGCCGAACAGTTGGAACACCGGCTCGGTCAATTGCACGATGATGGAAATGGTGGCGAGCAAGGCCAGCCGCAGGATCAGCGCCGCGCCGATGCCGATGCGCCGGGCACGCGCCTGCTGCTCCTTGGGCAGCTTGTTGGTGAGAATGGAAATGAAAATCAGATTATCGATGCCGAGAACGATCTCCAACACCACCAGGGTCACCAGTGCGACCCAGGCTTGCGGATTGGAGACAAACTCGAAGTGACCGGCAAGCCATTCCATCACAGCACCCCTCGCTGGCAAATGTTCAAAAAAATCGTTTCCAGAGTTATGCGCCGCCGCGCCCAGCGTCAACGCCAGAAGGCGGGAACCGTTTCCTCGAGCCGCGGCCCAAGCCGCAGCGGAGCGATCTTCTCGCAAAGGCCCGTGCGGTCGGAAATCTCCAGCCCGACGCCGCACACGGTGGCGGGACCGGAGGCCGCCTCGAAGCGCCCCTTGGGCACCTTGGCGGTGAAGCGGTTGAGCGGCTCTTCCTTATCCATGCCGAGCGACGAATCGTAATCACCGCACATGCCTGCATCCGACAGGTAGCCCGTGCCTCCGTTCAGAATCTGGTGATCGGCAGTCGGCTGATGCGTATGCGTTCCGACGACGAGGCTCGCGCGACCATCGACGAAATGGCCGAAACACATTTTCTCGGATGTCGCCTCGGCATGGAAGTCGAGAATGACGGCATCGGCCTGATCGCCCAGCGGACAGATCGCCAGAACATCTTCGACACAGGCGAAGGGATCGTCGAGTTCGGGATGCATGAAGACCCGCCCCATGATGTTGGAGACGAGAACCCGCGCGCCGTTGCGCGCCACATAAACACCCGACCCACGACCCGGCGTGCCCTTGGGAAAGTTTGCAGGCCTCAGAAAGCGCTCTTCGCGCGGGGCGAACGTCAGCGCTTCCCGCTGGTCCCACACATGATTGCCCGTCGTCACCACATCGGCGCCAGCATCGAGCGTCGCGCGGAAAATCTCCTCCGTGATGCCGAAGCCACCTGCCGCATTCTCTCCATTGACCACCACGAAATCCAACCGGAAATCGGAAATCAGGCCGGGAAGCTGCTCCCAAACCGCCGTGCGGCCGGCGCGGCCGACCATATCGCCAAGAAACAAAAATCTCATGAGCCGCTTCTAAGCAATTTGCTTACAAGTGAAAACCGGAAATCCGCCATGAACGCGCGCTTCCTCACGTATCGCCGAAACGTCGCAAGCCGCTTTCGGTGAGCAACTCGAAAAGCGGTTCGTCATGCGGTTCGTCCGGCACCCGATCCACCTCCTGGCAGTCGAAGGCAATACCGATCAGGCGCGGCGCGCGCCCTTTCGCCTTCAGCCGTCCTATGGCCCGGTCATAGTAGCCAGCGCCATAGCCGATACGATGGCCGCGGGCATCGAAAGCGGCAAGCGGCACGAGCATGATGTCGGGATCGAGCACAGCCGCCGTGTCGCTCGGTCCCTGTGTGCCGAACCCCATATCGATCATCGACGTGTCGGCCCGATACTCGCGAAAGACGATGGTTGTCTTGTCGAGAATGGCCGGAAGCCCGATCCGTGCCCCGCGCGCGAAGAGCGCCGCCATAAGCGGACGCACATCCAATTCGGAGCGCATCGGCCAAAAGCCCGAGATCACACTGCCAGCCGCCGGCGCGAGCCCGGCCGCGTGAGCGGCAAGCGCCTGCCCCACTTCGGCGCGCCACGCCGCATCGAGCGCGTCGCGGCGCGCAAGGGCGACCGTACGCAGCTCCTTTTTGAGATCGCGCGCGGTGTTCATGCGCAAACGGAGCCGATTGCGTTGGGGTGAGATTTCGCGAGAGGCATGGAAAAGCACGACATCGCCGCACGATACTGAAGTAGGCTGTCGAGAGGAAGGGAAAGAGTGGCGATCCACGGCGACCGATGGAATACACGATCCCGGGAACCTACAAAGTAGGTGGGCGCCGTGTGGCCAAGCCCACGGGCGAGACCAGGGACAGCTCCCTTAAGGATCGATAAGGCCCCGGGGAAAAAGATTCCTGTCGGGAAGCGCAGACCGCATCCGCAATATAGTCTTCCACCTCACGGTTCGCCAGAGGCATTCGCGCACTTGCGCCGGCAAATTTCACCCCATAGATCGCCGTGCGTCCATCCGGACGCAGAGAGGACGATCTAATCTGATGATGAAGCATCGGAATAGCCCGAAAACCGGATTCCACTTTTCGGTCCGATGCTTTAGTTTCGCGGGCGAGTTTCGACCTGAACGAAAGCCCGAAGGACTGGTGCGCATGCATTTCGAAGGCACGGCGGATTACGTCGCCGACAAGGATCTCATGGTGGCCGTGAACGCGGCAATCGCGCTGGAGCGCCCTCTGCTGGTGAAGGGCGAACCCGGCACCGGCAAGACGGAGCTCGCCAAACAGGTGGCGGCAGCGCTCGGACTCGATCTCATCGAATGGCACGTCAAATCCACAACGCGCGCGCAGCAAGGGCTTTACGAATACGACGCCGTCTCGCGTCTGCGCGACAGCCAGCTCGGCGATGAACGCTTCAACGACATCAAGAACTACATCAAGCGCGGCAAGCTGTGGGAGGCCTTCGCCAGCGACCGCAAGACGGTGCTTCTGATCGACGAAATCGACAAGGCCGACATCGAATTTCCCAACGATCTGTTGCAGGAACTCGATAAGATGGAGTTCTTCGTCTACGAAACCGGCGAGACGGTGAAGGCTATCCAACGACCCATCGTCATCATCACCTCGAACAATGAGAAGGAACTACCCGACGCATTTCTGCGCCGCTGCTTCTTTCACTATATCCGCTTCCCCGACGCCGAAACGCTGGCCGACATCGTGGAGGTTCACTACCCCGGCATCAAGAAAAACCTGATTTCTGCGGCACTCGGCCAGTTCTATGAAATCCGCGACGTACCGGGATTGAAGAAGAAACCCTCAACCTCGGAAGCGCTGGACTGGATCAGACTTCTGGTGGCCGACGACGTGGGGCCCGAAGATCTGCGCATGGAGACCAAGAATGCCCTGCCACGCTTGCATGGCGCACTCTTGAAGAACGAGCAGGACGTGCATCTGTTCGAAAAACTCGCCTTCATGGCGCGGCGGCAATAGGCGCAAAACCTTCGCTTTGCTGGCCCTTGTCAGAAACGCAACCGCCATCTGACAGTGCCGGAAACCTGAGGGAGAACACCATGAACGACATCACCATTCGCCCACTTACCAAGGCCGACGAGCCGGAGTGGCGCCGCCTCTGGACAGCCTATCTGGAATTCTACAAGACCAGCGTTCCCGAAGAGGTTTATACGACCACATGGAAACGGTTATTCGAAGATGGCGAATACGAGCCCAACGGTCTGATCGCCGAGACGGACGGGAAACCGGTCGGTCTGGTGCACTACATGTTCCACCGCACCTGCTGGACCGTAGGCAACAATTGCTATCTGCAGGATCTTTACGCCGACCCGGCGATACGCGGGAAGGGCGTCGGCCGAGCACTGATCGAAGCGGTATACGAAAAGGCGGATCGAGCCGGCGCGGCGAATGTCTACTGGATGACGCAGGACTTCAACGAAACCGCCCGCAAACTCTATGACCGGATCGCGAAACTGACGCCGTTCATCAAGTATCAGCGGAAGTAGGGAAGCGATGTTCATCCCCTTCTTTCTCGAACTGAAAGCCGCGCGCGTGCCCGTTTCGCTGCGCGAATATCTTTCGCTTCTGGAAGGGATGGAGAAGGAAATCGTCTCCTATGACGTGGAGGCGTTCTATTATCTGGCGCGGGCAGCGCTGGTGAAGGATGAGCGGCACATCGACCGGTTCGACCAGGTGTTCTCGCATGTTTTCAAGGGTGTGGCGGCGGTGACGGACGGCGGCGGCGTCGACCCGCAGGCGATCCCCGAGGAATGGCTGCGCCGACTGGCAGAAAAACACCTTACCGAAGAAGAAAAGAAGCTGGTCGAGGCCATGGGCGGTTTCGAAAAGCTGATGGAGACGCTGAAGGAGCGGCTGGCCGAGCAGAAAGACCGCCACCAGGGCGGCAGCAAATGGATCGGCACCGCCGGCACCTCGCCCTTCGGCGCCTATGGCTACAACCCGGAAGGCGTGCGCATCGGCCAGCACGAATCGCGCCATCGACGTGCCGTGAAGGTTTGGGACCAGCGTGCGTTCAGGAATTTCGACGATACGATGGAGTTGGGCACACGCAACATCAAGGTGGCGCTGAAACGGCTGCGCCGCTGGGTGCGCGAGGGCGCGATGGAGGAGTTCGACCTGCCGGGGACAGTGCAGGCCACCGCCGAGCATGGCTATCTGGATGTGAAGACCCGGCCTGAACGGCGCAACGCGGTCAAATTGTTGATGTTCTTTGACGTCGGTGGGTCAATGGACGATCACATCCGTATCGTCGAGGAGCTTTTTTCGGCGGCCCGCGCCGAGTTCAAGCACATGGAGTATTTCTACTTTCACAATTGCCTTTACGAAGGCGTGTGGAAGGACAATAGCCGACGCTATTCGGAAGTGATGCCCACATTCGATGTGCTTCACAAATACGGTCCGGACTACAAGGCGATCTTTGTCGGCGATGCCTCGATGAGCCCGTACGAGATTGCCTATCCCGGCGGCTCCGTGGAGCACTGGAACGAGGAAGCCGGCCATGTGTGGCTGAACCGCGTGCTCCGGCAATGGCCGAGTGCAGTGTGGCTGAACCCGGTGCCGGAAAAACACTGGCGCTACACGCACTCGATCCAGATGCTGCGGGAGGTTTTTGCGGGCCGCATGTATCCAATGACGCTCGCCGGGCTGGAAGCGGCCACGCGGGAACTGTCACGCAGGCATTGAGATCGGAGATGGCGGCAAAAAGGCTGCCGACCTCGAAGTCCACACGCCGCCGCCTAGGCCACACCCCTGCGCCCGACCATGCGTTTTCCGACGGGATGCTGCCCCTTCGCTTCGTCGCCAACCTGAAGCGTTCCGGCGTGTTCGCGTCCGAAAATCAGCTCCAGAAACTCCACCAGCCATTGCTTGAGATGCCGGTCCCAGATAAGCCGCCCGCCGAGGTGATCGCGCCCCTGCTGGGCGCCGGGCATGACGAAACGATGCGCACCGCGCACCACCCAGCGCTGCATCATGGCGCGGGTCAGCTCGGCGTGAAACTGCACGCCCCACGCGTTCTCACCATAACGAAATGCCTGGTTTTGATAATGGTCGGCCGTGGCCAGAAGCGTGGCGTCCTTCGGCAGCGAGAAGCCCTCGCGGTGAAACTGATAGACCATTTCGGGCCAATGCATAAGCTTGCGGCCGGCCTCGGTGGCGCGCAACGGATACCAGCCGATCTCGACCAGCCCGTCATCATGGCTTTTCACCTGGCCGCCCAGATGCCTGACCAGCAATTGCGCGCCAAGGCAGATGCCGAGAAAGGGCTTGTTCTCCTTCAGCGGAACGGAAAGCCAATCGGTCTCGCGCCGAACGAATTCGTCATGATCGTTTGCGCTCATCGGACCGCCGAACATGACGACACCGGCGTGGTTTTCCAGCGTTTCCGGCAAAATGTGGCCTAGCGGAGGTCGGCGGATATCGAGCGAGAAACCGCTCGCCTGCAGAACCTGGCCGACACGCCCCGCGCTGGACGTTTCCTGGTGCAGGACAATGAGAATGCTGCGGCTGGGGTCGGTCTCCATGGCGGTCAGTTCTTGCTATACCTCTCGCGCATTTCCTGGCGCAGGATCACCCGGTCACGGTTATCGACGCCGATCAGCTCGGCGACGCGCCAGACGAGATTGTCTTCCAATTCGTGCATTTCGCCATCGGCGAAAACGATGCCCCACATGAGACCGATAAACGTCTTGCGGGCCTCAGCGTCGAGATGCCGTTTCAACACGCTGGTGAAAGAATAGAGATCGACGGCTTCCTGCTCGGCCTTCTCGCCGGCCTTGAGCAGGTTTTCCAGCTCCACGCCCGAGACATTGTAGGTCTCAGACAGGGTTTCCTTGAGCTTATCGACTTCGGAATCCTCGCGAATACCGTCTGCATCGAGCACATGGAAAAGCAAAGCCGCCGCGGCAACGCGCGGATCGTCCTCGGGCCTGAGGGTGCTTTCCCGACTGTTGCCGGGAAGGTCTTTGAGAAAAGACAGTATGCTGTCGAACATGAGCCTGCTTGCGGTCAAGGTGTTGAAAGAAAGCGATCCTGAAGGCGAATCGCAACGGTGTCTGGCCTAGAATAGGCGGAAGCGGCCGGGCGTCGAGCCGTCCTTGTCGTCCGGGTCGACACCGGGGTCGTCCGGCAGCGGCGGTTTGACCGGCTCTTCCTTGTTGGCAGGCGCCGCCTTCTGCCCGTTGACCGGCCCCGGCTTTGCCGACGGCTCCGGCCTTTTCGCCTTGTCTTGCGCCGGCGTCTCCGGCCTGGAAGGTTCAGCGGCCGACGGCTTGTCCGGTTCTGCCGTTTCCGGAGTCTGTTCGGACGGCTCGTCGGCCGGATCGGACTTTACGGTTTCGCCTTCGATCACCACGGATTCCGCCTCGGTTTTGACCGGTTCGGCCTCTTTCGATTCCTCCTTCGGCGCGGGGATCGAGGGGGCGGGCGAGAAATCCTCCTCGCTCTCCACGACCTGCGCCAGCCGCTCCATCGGCATGCGCCACTCGAAAGCATCGAGCTTGCCGGTGACGGGCGAGATCGGCGCCCAGCGCTCGGCCACATAGCCATCGGCTACCCAGGCCGGATCGCGCGGCGCGCGCAGCGCCTTGGCGAGCCATTGGCGAACTCGACCCTGGTCGCCCGTCTCTGCCTCCTCGATATCTGCCATCAACAGATAAACGCTCTCGCGTGGCCCAAGCCGAGCGGCAGCCTCGCAGGATTCACGTGCCAGCTTGTATTCGCCGGCGTCGAGCGCGGCGCGGCCGACGATCAGCGCAGACTCCACATTATTTCGCTTCAGAGACTGGAGCTTCTTTGCACGGGCGAGACGGTCATGCGTGGAATCGCCGGGGCGCGCATGAACATAGATGTCGGCGATCTCGGGATGAGGCTCCTTTTTCCATACCGTTTCCAGAACCTTCGACCCCTTGCGCAGCTCGTTCTGCCGGAACAGCGCCCTGGCTGCCGTGACAGCCGCCGGCACGAAATCGGGCCGCAGCTTGTGCGCTTCCGTGGCAGCGGTGCGGGCGGCCTGCGGATCGGCGTCGAGCACCTCGATCGCTTTGGCCGTGAGCAGAACGGCGCGGCGACTGGCTGCGCTTTCGCGCCCCTCCCTGCCGCTCGCCTTGCGGCTGTCGAGCAATTTCAACGCACCGTCCCAGTCCGCTTCGCCGGTCTTTGCGTCGAGCGCGGCGTTCACGGCCCATTCGAGTTGCGGCGCGTTTTCCACGGCGCGCTCCGCATAATGGCGCGCTGCCTCACGCTCGCCGAGCCGCTCGGCTTCCAGATAAAGCCCACGCAGGCCGAGAAGACGCATTTCAGGATCGTCGAGCATGGCGGTGAATTTGTCGCGCGCCGCCTGCCGGTCGCCGTCCAGAAGCGCCGCCTGAGCGTCGAGGAGATGAATCAGCGGCTCCTGGTCGGCGGAGATGAGCTTTGCCGCCTGCTGGCTCATGCGGCGCGCCATACCGCCATCTCCGGCGCCGGCGGCGATCATGCCGGTGGAAAGCGCCTGATAGCCGCGATCGCGCCGACGCACCCGGAAGTAACGGGCAACGGCATAGGGGCTCGTCCAGATGCTGCGGATCAGCCACCAGAGGATCATCACTGCCGCAACCACGGCGACAATGGCGACCGCCGCGACCATGAGGGAAACCTCGTAGCGGTAGCCCGCAAACGTGACGACCATTTCGCCCGGACGTTCTGCCAGCCAGGCAAAGCCCAGACCGAGCAGAAAAACAACGACGAGGTAGAAGAGAATACGAAACATCTGGCGCTTATGCTCCCTTCAGCGCATCGGCAAGCGCCTTGTTCAATATCTCGTCGGCGGCCTGGCGCGCACGAAGATCCTTGGCGAAATCGGCCGCGGCCTCTTTGCCAGCATCCGGCAGCGATTCGTATTCGGCGAGCGCACTTTCGTAATCGTTCGCGACCACCGCCGCTTCCATCCGCGCTGCGATGGCGTCCGGCCCGTCACCCTCGACGCTGCCAACCGGGCGCACCACCACGAGCGAACGGGCGCTGGCCATCAGATTGTCGATGATGCCGCCCTCGCCACCATTGCTTTGACGGCCCACGGCGGCAACGACCCGACTGGCCGCCCCGGGCGCTTCGGCGGCAAGAGTTGCGCGGCTCGGCACACCGGATGCGGCGTTCGCCTGAAGCGGCGCAAGCGCCTCGGCCTCGCCTTGCGGGGCAATGGAGGTGTAGGTCTCGAGTTCGCTCGCATAGGGGGTGCCCCGTTCGACAGCCGATTTCAGCGTCGTCGCGGCAATGACGAGCGCCATGCGCGGCGCGTCGTCTGCGTCCTCTACCTGCGCCTTAAGCGCATCGAGTTCGTTCCTGAGCGCGGAGACGATCGCGGCATTGTCGGAGGCCGACTGGTTTGCGGCCCGAGCCGCCTCGGCGGCGCCCTGAACACTGGTCTCAAGGCTGGAAACCTGCGTCGTCACGCCCTCCATCGCTTCACCCGAACCGCCGGAAGCGGAAAGATTCGCCGTCTGTTCTTCAAGCGCGGTGAGGCGCTGGGAGAGCGCCTGAAGCCCCGGCCCCTCGCCCGCTTCACCGGACGACATGGTTTCGCGCAGAGCCGTGATTTCCTCGCCCAGTTCGGCAACACGCCGTTCTGTCGCGGTCGCACGCTGGCCCGCTTCACTCAAAACGGCGTCCAGGGCCTCGTCATTCGCACCGTTTTCCGGTTGTTCGCTCAACCGGCTTTCCAGCGCGGTCACCTGTTGCCGCAAGGTATCGATCGCCGGATCGGGCGCATCGCTCGTCGCATTGAAACCGGGCAGTATTCCTGCCCATTGCAGGCCACCGGCGACGGCCAGGGCCACGATGCCGCCGACCACACCGCCGGCAAGCGCGCGTCCGGCCCCGCCGCCGCGTTGCACCGGCTCGGCCTTCGGCGACGCCTGTGTGGATTTCGCTGCCGGATCGTCTTTCCGCGCACCGGCGTCCCCGGTTTTCCCGTCGCGTCCGAAGCCACCATCTTTGGAGGCGGGCTTCTCTGTCGGCCCTGCGGAGGCCTTGTTCTCGTTCGAGGAGGTGGAAGCGGCAGGCTTTGCTGTTTCCGGCTTCTTCCCGGCGGTCTCGGCCTGTGCAGGCTTCTTGGTTTCCGGTTTCGCTGACTGTTTTGCGGTTTCACCGGGCGCGGCGGGCTTGTTCACCCTCTCCCTTTTCACCTGATCGGGGTCCAGATCGATGGTCACCGGCTCCTTCTGGGTTTTGGAATGACGCGTTCTCGGCGTTTTGACCATCAGGCAACTCCGCTGCAAAAGGCTGTTCCCGCACTATGTGCAGTGCATATAAGTTCCTATCACACCCGCATGTGTTGAAAACAGGGGCGCGCGCGATTGAGCTTACGTCTTTAGCAGAACCATGAGTCGGTCTTCCGCAGGAAAATCTGCAATTTTCGCGGTTTTCGCGATATCCGGTCCCAAAGCGGCGGCAATGCGCTGCGACAGACAGTAAAATGTCGCAGCCCGCAGCTTCGTTCCAATGCCCGGCCGCGCCAGGAGGCCCGCTAGGCGGTCTGCCCCGTTGGCCGAATAGACCAGCACGTCGTCGACAGGGAGATCGCCGAGGATCGACTGCACCTTGTCATCGGAAGGTTCGAGCGGCAGAGTATTGTATATCTCGATCACGCGCGGCCTGTGGCCGGCCTCCCGAAGCCGTCTCTCAAGCACATCGCGGCGCACATGACCGCAAAGCACCGTCACATCACACGATGCCGAAAGGGCGGCGGCGATACGCTCCGCAAGCCCCTCCGCGTCGCCGGCCGTATCGTCCACCACGTTCAGGCCGGCGGCACGCGCAGCCTCGCCCGTCCGGCTACCGACGGCATAAACGGGCTTGTCCTTCAACGCATCGAAAATGGATTGTGGGGCGTGGCGAATGGCGTTGGGGCTGCTGACGGCCACCGCATCCACCTTCCCGGTAGCCATGGCGGGATGAAGCGGCACGGTTTCGGTCAGCGGCAGAACCACCGGCGCACACCCCATTTCGGCAAGCCGCGCGGCTGTTTCCGAAGCGCCCGGTTCGGGGCGCGTGACCAGCACCCGTCGCATTCTAAAGCCAACTGTCGAAAAACCGCGTACCCGCTTTCTCACGCACCGCAGCGCCGGCTTCCGCGCCGAGCCGCATGGCATCCACCGCCTTGCCTTCGGTCGCAATATCATGCGCCTCGCGCCCGTCCGGCGTCAGCACCAGTCCGGAAAAGCGCAGCCGATCACCCTCGATGCGTGCCAGGCCGGCGATGGGCGTCCGGCAGGAGCCGTCCAGCGCACCGAGAAAGGCGCGTTCACACAAAAGCGCATTGCCCGTCTCAGAATGATGGATCGCGGCGATCATGGGACCGATACGCGCATCGCCGATGCGGCTTTCGATGCAGATCGCGCCCTGCCCCAGCGCCGGGGGAAAGCGTTCGGGATCCATGGTCTCGGTGGCGATGTGGGCCATGCCGAGCCGATTGAGTCCGGCAAGCGCCAGAAGCGTTCCCTCGGCCACACCCTCTTCCAGTTTGCGCAGCCGCGTCTGCACATTGCCGCGGAACATGCCGACGTCGAGATCGGGGCGCAACCTGAGAACCAGCGCCTGACGGCGCAGCGACGAGGTGCCAAGCTTGGCGCCCTGTGGCAGATCCTCCAGATTGGCGACGGAACGGCCAATGAAGACGTCACGCACGTCCTCGCGCTCGAGAAAAGCAGAGATTTCAAGCCCCTCGGGCAAGACGGTGGGCATATCCTTGGAGGAATGTGCGGCGACGTCGATGCGACCGTCAAGCAGCGCCTCCTCGATTTCCTTGGTGAAAAGCCCCTTTCCGCCAGCCTGCGAAAGCGGGCGGTCCTGAATGCGGTCGCCCGAAGTGGAGATCACGACGATCTCGAACGCTTCCTCGGGCAAGCCGTGGGCCGCCATCAGACGCGCGCGCACTTCTGCCGCCTGTGCCATTGCAAGCGCGCTTCCGCGCGTGCCGATCTTCACCACATCAGTTTGCATGCCGTCACGTCCGTGCTAACCCGCATCCGAACCGGATGCACCACACCCCTAACGGGGATTGGCAGCGACGGCAACATAAGCGGGTAAGGCTGAATGACGCGCATCCTTGGCATCGAGACGAGTTGCGACGAGACGGCGGCAGCCGTCATCAGCAACGAAGGCGGCAAGGCCGAAATCCTTTCGAATGTGGTTCTGAGCCAGATCGCCGATCATGCCGCCTTTGGCGGTGTGGTACCGGAGATCGCCGCCCGCGCCCATGTGGAGGCGCTGGACGGTGTGATCGCAGCGGCGCTCGATTCGGCCGACCTTTCGCTCGGCGAAATCGACGCTATCGCGGCAACGGCAGGGCCGGGCCTGATCGGGGGACTGATCGTCGGCCTGACGACCGCCAAGGCGATCGCGGCGGCGCTTGGGAAACCGTTGATCCCAGTCAACCATCTGGAAGGTCACGCGCTGACGGCGCGGCTGACCGATGGAATACAGTTCCCCTATCTGCTGTTGCTCGTTTCCGGCGGGCATACGCAGATCGTCCATGTGGAGGGTGTCGGGCGCTATCAGCGCTGGGCCTCCACCATCGACGATGCATTGGGCGAGGCCTTCGACAAGACCGCGAAACTGCTCGGCCTGCCCTATCCGGGCGGCCCCAGCGTTGAAAAGGCGGCAACGGGCGGCGACCCGAAGCGCTTTGCCTTTCCGCGTCCGCTCAAGGGCGAGGCGCGGCCGGATTTTTCCTTTTCCGGCCTTAAAACAGCCGTGCGGCGTGAGGCTTCCGAACTCGCCCCTCTCGGGGAGGACGACATCGCCGATATCTGCGCCTCGTTCCAGCAGGCCGTGACGGAAACGCTGACCGACCGGGTGGCGCGCAGTCTTGCGCGTTTCAACGAAACGCATTGCGCCATCGAAACACCGACGCTGGTGGTGGCGGGTGGCGTCGCGGCCAATCAGGCAATCCGCACCGCACTCGACGCACTGTGCGAGACGACCGGTTTCCGGCTCGTCGCGCCGCCGATCCGGCTGTGCGGAGACAATGCGGCGATGATCGCCTGGGCCGGCCTGGAGCGCCTGGAAGCCGGGCTCGACCCGGATAACGCGCTCGGCTTCGCGCCGCGTCCGAGATGGCCGCTGGATGAGGCTTCCGCACCGCTTTTCGGCGCAGGCAAGCGGGGAGCCAAGGCATGAGTGAGACATGGACCATCGCCGTTCTGGGCGCAGGCGCGTGGGGCACAGCCCTCGGCGCAACCATGCTGACGAGCGGCCACCGCGCAAGGCTTTGGGCACGCGATGAAGCGCTGACGCGCGCCATCAACGACGAACACGTCAACAGCCGCTACCTGCCGGGGATCGCGCTCGATCGCCGCCTCGCGGCGACAAGCGACATGACGTGCGCGCTCGAGGGTGCCGACTGCGTGCTGGCGGTGACACCGGCGCAGTCCCTGCGCACGGTTCTCGCTGGCGTCGGCCCGCATGTGCCAAAGGGGGTTCCGATCGTGCTTTGTGCCAAGGGCATCGAGCGCGAGACAGGCAGGTTCATGTCCGAAATCGCCGCCGAAGCGCTGCCGGAAAATCCGGTGGCCGCCCTCTCCGGCCCGAGCTTCGCCAGCGATCTGGCGGGCAATTTGCCGACCGCCGTCACGGTTGCGGCGAAGGATATCGGCCTTGCATCGACCCTCGCCGAACAACTCTCCGCGCCGCGCCTGCGCTGCTATTCGACCGATGATCTGACGGGTGTGGAGATCGGCGGCGCGTTGAAAAACGTTCTGGCCATCGCCGCCGGCGCAACGCACGGCGCGGGACTCGGCGCAAGCGCATCGGCGGCGCTGATCACCCGTGGATTCGTGGAACTGCGGCGTATCGGCGAGGCCTTCGGCGCCCGGCCCGACACGCTGATGGGGCTTTCGGGACTCGGCGACCTGATCCTGACCTGCGGCTCGGAGCAATCGCGCAATTTCGCCTATGGGGCTGCACTTGGACGCGGCGAAAGCCTCGAAGGCCATCCGCTGGCCGAAGGCGCTCACACGGCTGGCATCGCCGCGCGCATCGTGCGCGAGCGCGGCCTCGAAGCGCCCATCATCGAAAGCGTGACAGAGCTCCTGAAAGGGCGGCTAACCGTGCAGGCCGCCATGGAAGCGCTGCTTTCACGTCCGCTCAAAAGCGAAACCTGACACAGAGGGAAACACCATGATCTTCGCCATCATCTGCCGAGACAAGCCCGGACATCTCGACACAAGGATGAGCACACGGCCCGAACATGTGGAGTATCTGAACGGATTGAACGAGAACGGCGCGCTGAAATTCGCCGGCCCGTTTCTCGACACAGAAGGCAAGCCCTGCGGCAGCCTCGTGGCGGTGGAGGCCGAGGACGAAGCGGCGGCCGAGCTGATCGCCGCAGCCGACCCCTATGCTCTTGCGGGCCTGTTCGAATCCGTTGAAATACGTGCCTGGAACTGGGTCTTCAACAATCCGGAGAATGCGTGATGGCCTATTGGCTGTTCAAGTCCGAACCTTCCACCTGGTCGTGGGCGATGCAGAAGAAAAAGGGCGACAAGGGCGAGCAGTGGGACGGCGTGCGAAACTATCAGGCGCGCAACAACATGCGCGAGATGAAGCTCGGCGATCTTGGCTTTTTCTACCACTCGGTCAAGGAAACCTCCGTGGTCGGCATCGTGGAAGTGTGTGCGCTGGCGCATCCAGACACGACGACGGATGACCCGCGCTGGGAATGCGTGGATATCCGCGCCGTCGAGGACATTCCCCAGCCGGTGACGCTGGCCGAGATCAAGGCCAATCCGAAACTCTCGGAGATGATTCTGGTCAACAATTCGAGGCTTTCCGTGCAGCCCGTACGGCCTGACGAGTGGGCCGAGATCTGCCGCATGGGCGGCCTCGACAAGGCTCCCTGAGCAGGTTCCCGTGACGCGGATCACCCCGGACGATGCGGCAGCCTTCATCCACGCCAACACGGCGCTGACGCGCCCGCCGCATGTGCCGGAAATCGCGCTCCATCTGGCCGATGAGGCGCACGATCTTTGGCAACGCACCGAAGAGGAGCTTGCCGAAATCGGTCTGCCGCCGCCCTTCTGGGCCTTTGCATGGGCAGGCGGGCAGGGTCTCGCACGCTACATTCTCGATCATCCCGACACGGTGCGCGGAAAGACCGTGCTCGACTTCGCGGCCGGCTCCGGGCTGGTCGCCATTGCCGCCTCGATGGCCGGCGCGAAAAATGTGCTGGCGGCGGACATCGACCCGTTCAGTGCCCCGGCCTGCACGCTGAACATGGCCGCAAACGATGTTCGGTTCGAGACGGCGCGAAACGACCTCATCCACACGAAGGGCGAGTGGGACGTGGTGCTTGCGGGCGACGTGTTCTACGACCGGGCGATGACAGAAACGCTTGTGCCATGGTTCGGCGAGCTTTCGCAGGCGGGCGCGGCCGTGATTGTCGGCGACCCCGGCCGAAGCTACCTGCCGCGCGCGCGCCTCGCCGAACTGGCAGCCTATACCGTGCCGGTGACGCGCGCACTGGAAGATGCCGAGGTCAAGCGCACGACCGTCTGGCAATTCACTTGACCGTCTGAAGGTGTGAGGCTTCAATCCATCATCCAGCACATCCGAGGAGGACAAGATGGATTTCGCCGGTCTCAACTATCTCGCCATCCTCGCCGCTGCGGTGGCGGCCTTCATTTTCGGCTCCGTCTATTACGGCACGCTCGGCAAGCCCTGGATGAAAGCCGCGCGCATCGAGCCCGAGGAAGCGAAGATGGAGCCTTCGCTCTTCATCACGTCTTTCGTGGCCGAACTTATCATGGCCTGGGTTCTGGCCGGCGTTATCGGCCATCTGGGCGCGGGCCAGGTAACGCTCTGGAACGGCGTGATCTCCGGCGCCTTCATCTGGCTCGGCTTCATGGCGACGACCGTGGCCGTCAACCAGCGCTATGAAGGTTTTGGCTGGAATCTGACACTGATCGACGCCGGCCACTGGCTTGGCGTCGCGCTGATCATGGGCGGGGTGATTGGCTTCTTCGGCGTCTGAGCCCGAACCGCCGCGCTATTTCGTGGGTTCTTCCAGCGAGTGCTTCATGATGAGCGGCATCTGGCTCATCGTGAAGAGAATGGTGATCGGCATGATGCCCCATACCTTGAAGGCGACCCATGCATCGGTGGAGAACATGCGCCACACCACCTCGTTGACCACGGCAAGGAACAGAAAGAACACACCCCAGCGCAGCGTGAGCTTGCGCCAGCCTTCCGCATCCAGCCTGAACGCGGAATCGAACACATAACCGAGCAGCGACTTGCCGAAGGCGAGACCGCCCAGAAGCACCACACCGAACAGCGTGTTGACGATGGTCGGCTTCATCTTGATGAAGATTTCGCTGTGCAGATAGAGCGTCAGCGCACCGAACACGAACACCACCACGCCCGACACAAGCGGCATGATCGGAAGAGTCCGCGTTAAAATCCACGAAACGGTGAGCGCGATTGCCGTGGCTGCCATGAAGAGCGCGGTGGCCACGAAAAGCGGACCACCGAGCTCCGCCAGCGCGGGAAAGCGTCCAGCCAGCCATTCGCCGCGCGAATTGGCGAAGAAGAACACCATAAGCGGCCCCAGCTCCAGCGCCAGCTTGAGGATGGGGTTGATCTCCTTACGCTTGGGATCGGCCGGATCGCGTTCGAAAATGTGTTTCTCGCTCACGCTTATTGAACTCCTGCAATCGCCCTGGCGAAATCGCTCGCCGAGAAGGGTTCCAGATCGTCGACCTGCTCGCCGACGCCGATGAAATAGACCGGCAGCTTGTGCTTGGCGGCAATGGAAACGAGGATACCGCCGCGCGCCGTGCCGTCGAGTTTGGTCATGACCAGACCGTTGACGCCCGCAACATTGCGGAAGATTTCGACCTGATTAAGGGCGTTCTGTCCGGTGGTCGCATCGACCGTCTGCAGAACCGTATGCGGTGCATCCGGATCGTGCTTGCCGAGCACGCGCACGATCTTTTCGAGTTCCGCCATCAATTCGGCCTTGTTCTGCAGGCGGCCGGCCGTGTCGATAATGAGCACGTCGGAGCCTGCTTCCTTCGCCTTTTCGTAGGCATCATAGGCGAGGCCGGCAGCATCCGCGCCGAGCTTGGATGAAACGACCGGCGAGCCGGTGCGTTCGCCCCAGATCTTGAGCTGCTCGATGGCAGCCGCACGGAACGTGTCGCCGGCGCCAAGCGTCACCGAAAGTCCGCCCTGGGTGAGCTTTGCGGCCAGCTTGCCGATGGTGGTGGTCTTGCCGGTGCCATTGACGCCAACCACGAGGATGACATGCGGCTTGTGCGTCAGGTCCAGTTCGAGCGGCATGGCGACGGGCGTCAGAACCTTCTCGATCTCCTCGGCCATCACGGACTGTACTTCCTCGCCCGTCACATCCTTGCCGTAGCGCCCGGAGGCCAGCGCATCGGTGACGCGGATGGCTGTCTCAAGGCCGAGATCGGCGCGCAACAGAACGTCTTCCAGATCCTGAAGCGTGTCTTCGTCCAGCTTGCGCTTGGTGAAGACGCCGGCGATGGAATCGCGCAGTTCCCGCGAGGAGCGCGACAGACCCTCGCGCAGACGCTGGAACCATGGCTTGCGCGGTTCCGACGCTTCCGGCGCGGGCGCGGCATCGTCCACACGCTCAACGGCCTTGGAGACTGCGATCTTGCCGCCGACGCTGGCAGCGTCCCGCGCTTCCAGATCGCCCATCGCGCTGCGCCCCTCATCCCCACCGTCTCCCCGCTCGCGGGAAGAAGGAGACGCGGGCGATGCGTCAGAAACGGTATTCTTCGGCTCTGGCTCTGGCTCTGGCTCTGGCTCTGGCTCTGGCTCTGGCTCTG
>NZ_CAJXGF010000024.1 GCF_913053745.1 uncultured Nitratireductor sp. | reverse complement strand
GAGAAAATAATCGGTAGAAAAAACAGAAGTTTGTGTTCTGCTTTCTCGCAATGTTGACACAGCTTTCCGTTGCAGCTTTTTGCAAATTGCGCGCCCGGGCCATTGACTCGGGGCGGGGGGCGTTTAACGCTTCGCGTCGGGTCTTTTCGGACCGCGCTTTGACGGGCATCTCGCACGCAATGCCCGGCTGCGGTCGTCGGTTCGGACAGGCCGCAGCATCTTTCGACGTGCACGTATGCGCAAACGCGTAACATCAGTAGGGAGACGCATTATGAAATCTCATCGCATTCTCGGTTTTGGCCTTGCGGCCGCGATGCTCGGCTCGATGGCGACCGGGACGGCCAGCGCGCAGGAGCAGCGCTTCGTATCCGTCGGCACCGGCGGTGTAACGGGCGTATACTATCCGGTCGGTGGCGCGATCTGCCGCCTGATGAACCAGAACCGCCGCGAAACGGGTATTCGCTGTTCGGTCGAATCGACCGGCGGATCGGTCTTCAACGTGAATGCCATCAAGGGCGGGGACCTGGAATTCGGCGTCGTGCAGTCCGACGTTCAGTACAACGCCTCCAAGGGCGAGGCGAACTTCGCCGATGGCGGAGCGCATGAGAAGCTGCGTTCGGTCTTTTCGCTGCATGCCGAGCCGCTTACGGTGGTGGCACGCAAGGACGCCGGCGTTGCCGGTTTCGACGATCTGAAGGGCAAGCGTGTGAACATCGGCAATCCGGGTTCGGGCCAGCGCGCTCTGATGGATCTGCTGATCGCGGAGAAGGGCTGGTCCAACTCGGACTTCGCAGTTGCCGCCGAATTGGCACCTGCCGAACAGAGTTCGGCGCTCTGCGACAACAACATCGACGCGTTCGCCTACACGGTCGGTCACCCGGCCGGTGCGATCCAGGAAGCGACCACCACCTGCGACAGCGTGATCGTTCCGGTCGAAGGTGAGGCCGTGGACACACTCGTTTCGGAGAATCCCTACTATTTCAAGGCGACCATTCCGGGCGGCATGTACCGTGGCACCGACAACGACGTGAACACCTTCGGTGTCGGCGCGACCGTCGTCACCTCGGCGGACGTTCCCGACGACGTCGTGGCGGCTTTCGTGGATGCCGTCTTCAAGGACTTCGACGCCTTCAAGGCGCTGCATCCGGCGCTCGCCAACCTGACGCCCGAGAGCATGGTCAACCAGGGCAACTCCGCGCCGATGCATCCGGGCGCGGAAGCTTACTACAAGGAACAAGGCTGGCTGCAATAAGCCGCTGAACAAGGGCGCCCGCCATGGCGGGCGCCCTTTCTCTCCCAGGAACGAGTAACCCAAAAACAAATAACCAATGAGGGGTATGGGGTCATGGCGACGAACCCGGACAATGCGGGCAAAAGCTCTGCGCCATTGAGCGACGACGAACTCCAGGATCTGGTTTCGTCCTCGGATACAGGCGCGCGCGACCCGGCCGGCATGGCCGGCTATATCATCGCCGGTGTCGCGCTCTGCTGGTCGCTCTTCCAGCTCTACATCGCATCGCCCCTGCCTTTCACGCTGACGAGCCTGACAGGCCTGTCGCTGGTTCTGAACGACGCGCAATCGCGCGCTATCCATCTGGCATTCGGCCTGTTCCTGGCGTTCATGGCCTTTCCGCCGCTGGCATCGAGCCCCCGCAACCGCATTCCTCTGAACGACTGGGTGCTGGCAATCGTGGCGGCTTCGTGCGCGCTTTATATCTTTGTCTTTTACCGGGATCTTGCCCAGCGCCCCGGCCTGCCTATCACGCAGGATCTGGTGGTTGCCGGCATCGGCATGGTGCTGCTTCTGGAGGCGACGCGACGCGCGCTCGGTCCGCCACTGGCCATCGTCGCCATCGTCTTTCTGCTTTACGTCTTCTTCGGCGCATCGACCTATGTGCCCGACATCATCCGCTGGGGCGGTGCATCCTTCAGCCGTGCCATGGACCAGATGTGGCTTTCGCCGAACGGCGTGTTCGGCGTGGCGCTCGGCGTTTCCTCGGCGTTCGTGTTCCTGTTCGTTCTGTTCGGCTCGATGCTGGACCGGGCGGGTGCGGGCAATTTCTTCATCAAGCTCGCCTTCGCGCTGCTTGGCCATCTGCGCGGCGGACCGGCCAAGGCGGCGGTGCTGGCTTCCATGATGACCGGCCTGATTTCGGGCTCTTCCATTGCCAATGTGGTGACAACGGGCACGTTCACCATTCCGCTCATGAAGCGCGTGGGCTTTTCGCCGGAAAAAGCGGGTTCGGTCGAGGTGGCGAGTTCCGTCAACGGTCAGATCATGCCGCCCGTCATGGGCGCGGCCGCTTTTCTCATGGTGGAATATGTCGGCATTTCCTACCTGCAGGTGATCAAGCATGCTTTTCTGCCGGCAGTGGTTTCCTACATCGCGCTGCTTTACCTGGTGCATCTGGAGGCGGTGAAAAAGGATATGCCTGTGCTTCAAAAGCGCCAGTCGCACCCCGCGACGGTCGCGCTCATGCGCTCGGGCATCGTCATCGCGTCGATCGTGATTCTGGTGGGCGCGATCTACTACGCCATCAACTTCATCAAGTTCATGCTGCCGAACCTGTCGGCGCCGGTGCTGATGGTGGCGCTCTTGATCGCCTATCTGGCGCTCATCTGGTACGCGGCCAAATCGCCCGATCTCGAAATGGACGACCCCAACGCGCCGGTTGTGGAACTGCCGCTGCCGGGCGAGGTGATCCGGACCGGACTGCATTATCTTTTGCCGCTGTTCGTGCTCGTCTGGTCGCTTATGGTGGAACGTAAATCGCCCGGCCTGTCGGCCTTCTATGCCGTGCTTCTGCTTATCGTCATCATCCTCACGCAGAAGCCTCTGAAGGCGCTTTTCAGAGGATTGCAGAGCGCCGATCAGCGCGCGGCCTTCAAGGAAGGCTTCAACGATCTGATCGTCGGCCTCATTCTGGGTGCGCGCAACATGATCGGCATCGCCTGCGCAACGGCCGCCGCCGGCATCATCGTCGGCACGGTGACGCTCACGGGCATCGGCCAGGTGATGGCGGAGTTCGTCGAGTTCCTTTCGGGCGGCAATATCTTCCTGATCCTCGTCTTCACGGCGCTGATCAGGCTGGTGCTGGGCATGGGGCTGCCGACCACGGCGAACTACATCGTCGTTTCCTCGCTCATGGCACCCGTGATCGTGGAACTGGGTGCGGCCAACGGCGTGCTGATCCCGCTCATCGCGGCGCATATGTTCGTTTTTTACTTCGGCATCATGGCGGATGTGACGCCGCCGGTGGGGCTGGCGTCCTTCGCGGCGGCGGCCGTGTCAGGCGGCGACCCGATCAAGACCGGCTTCACGGCGTTCTTTTATTCGCTGCGCACGGTGCTTCTGCCCTTTATCTTCGTGTTCAACACGGACCTGCTGCTGATCGATGTCGGTTGGATGGGCGCCATCTGGGTGACCATTCAGGCGACGGTGGCGATGCTGATCTTCGCGGCGGCCACGCAGGGCTTTTTCATGGCGCGCAACAAATTGTGGGAGTCGGCGGCGTTGCTGCTCGTCACCTTCATGCTGCTGAGGCCGGGCTTCTTCCTCGATCTGGTGCAGCCGCCCTACATCGCCACCGAGCCAGCGCAGATTTTCGAGGCGGTGGCCGAGGAGCCGGACGATGCGGAAGTTCGTTTCTCCATCCGCGGCCCGAACTTCGACAATCCCGACCAGATGGAGGAGCGCACCATGGCGTTCAATCTCGGAGAAGCCGGGGAGGCGGGTGCAGCCCGCTTCGAAGCGGCGACGGGACTGGTGGCGCAGATCGACGGCGAGCGGGTGATCCTCGAAGAGCCTTTCGACATGAACAGCCTTGCCGGCAAGACTCTTTCGAGCCTGGACTTCTACGCCGACGAACCCGTGCAGATCACGTCAGTGGAGGTGAGCAATGAGGGGCGGATGCCGCGCGAGGTGTTCTACATTCCGGCCGCTCTTCTGCTGGCGCTCGTCATGTTCCTGCAGCGCCGCCGCGGAGGGACGCTGACCGGCAATCCGCAGGCGGGCACGCCGCGTCCGGCCGAAGCCTGAGAGGTATAATCCATGTACAAGGACATTCTCGTTTCGATCGATCTGGGCCATGCCGAAGACGAGGTGCGCACGCTGCAAACGGCCGTCGATTATGCGCGCACCTTCGGCAGCCGGCTGCATGTGATGACCGTGGTGCCGGATTACGGCATGTCCATTGTCGGGGGGTTTTTCCCGAAGGGCCATGAGCAGGAAGCGATCGAGCACACCAACGAAACGCTGCACGCATTCACGAAAAAGCATGTGCCGGCCGAGATCAAGCACCGGCACATTGTCGGTCACGGTTCGATCTACCGTGAAATCCTACGTTATTCCAAGGAGGTCAAGGCCGATCTGATCGTGCTTACGGCGGCGCGGCCGAGCCCGGAGGACTACCTGATCGGTCCCAATGCCGCGCGCGTGGTGCGGCATGCCTCCATCTCGGTGCTGGTGGTGCGTTAGCAGCGCCGTTTCGACAGCGCCGAGCGTTCATCCGCCCGGAGAGCGAAGATCGATCCTGCACCGAGCGGGCATGGTCTTGACCGTGCGCGCGCCCGCGACCCTTCTTGCGTCTGACAATTTAATGGGTTGTCCTGAATAATCCCGTAAGTGTAACAGGAGGGGCACCAGGCTTCATGGCCTGGCGGCACCAAAACATTCGCGGGCTTGCGGGGCGAAAAAGGAAAGGAAAACGCGGTGACGGAAAGCTTGGAGCCCGAAATTCGGCGAGCATTCAAAGAAGTTTGGCAAAGCGAGAACGAAAGCGACGCGCCGGAACTGCAGCCGGATACGGTTTTGCTGGATACCGGCCTGGACAGTCTGGGTTTTGCCATCTTCGTCAGTCAGCTTGAAGATGAATTGGGCTTTGACCCGTTCACGCTGTCCACCGACGCCTACTATCCGCAGACCTTTGCGGAGTTTGTGGCATTTTACGAGAAGTTCCGGTCGCACGCCGCATGAGCACAAACCTCCACCAGAGACTGTCCGGCATCCCTGACGAACATGTGCTGGTGATCGCACCGAACGGCCGGCTATCCGTCGCAGAGGTCCTGCAGTCCGGACCTGCGGCAGACATACCGTCCGATGCGCGCGTGCTCGTGAGCATAGACGATGTGCGCGAACTGACGCGTGTTCTGGTCGCACTCGATGGCGCGGTGGCGGGAATCCTTCTGGTATCGACCGCGCAGCCGCCCGAAGTCGTCGAGGAACTGGCGAAGGTCGCCGATTGTACGATCATCGTTTCCGATCGTGACGACCTGGCGTCAGCGCGAAACGTCGTTCAGGCAATAGGGCCCACGCGACCGCGCGACCGGACGACGGGCTGGATAATGACGACTTCGGGGACCACGGGAATTCCGAAACTGGTTCCTCACACGCTCGACAGTCTCGCGCGCTCCGTGCGCACCGAGAAAGTTCAGCCGGTCCCCGTCTGGGGGATGGTCTACGAAATGACACGCTTCGCCGGTTTGCAAGTCGCGTTGCAATCGCTTCTCAGCGGCGGCACCCTTTGTGTGCCAGAAAGAGACCGGGACGTGTCCGAACAGGTCAGGTTCCTCGTCGAATCGGGATGCACACATCTGTCCGCGACGCCGACATTGTGGAGGCGCTTACTGATGGCACCGGAGAGCAATAAGCTCACGCTCAAGCAAGTGACGCTGGGCGGGGAGATTGCCGACCAAGCCGTTCTCAATGCGCTGGCGGCCCGTTTTCCGCACGCACGATTGACTCATATCTACGCGTCGACCGAAGCCGGTGTCGGCTTTGCCGTGAAGGATGGAAAAGCGGGGTTTCCCTTGTCCCTGGCCGAAGAGCAATCCGAGGGTGTGGGCATCCGCATACGCGACAACACATTGTGGTTGCGCCCGCCCGGCGGATATCGGCCCCGCTATCTGAGCGGACAGGATATCGAGATCGACGCCAATGGTTACATCAACACCGGCGACAGGCTCGAGATCGCGGGGGATCGGGCTCACTTTCTGGGACGCGACAGCAGTGTCGTGAATGTCGGCGGTGTCAAGGTCTATCCCGAGCGGGTGGAACGGGTGATTGGAGACGTCGAGGGCGTCGGTCTGGTTGCCGTTACAGCGAAGAAAAGCCCGATCACAGGCGCATTGCTGATCGCAAGCGTTGTCCCTGCCTCGCAGGATTTGGACACGGCAGAACTGAAACAGCGCATTATGGCGAGATGCAGAAATACGCTCGAACGAGAGGCGACGCCGGCTCGGATCGTATTCACGCAGACATTGCAGACAAATGCGGCAGGCAAGATTAGCCGGAATTGAAGGTGAACGGATGAAGAATGTGATCGTGACAGGCGTGTCGCGCGGTCTGGGACTGGCGATCTCCGAGCGCCTGGCATCCATTCCCGATTACCGTTTGATCGGGTTGAGCCGAACAATCGGCGATGGGTATCAAACCTTGATGGACAAGCATCCCGAACGCGCGGTTCATATCGCGTTCGATGCGGCCGATATCGATGCGATTCCGGGACTGGTGCGACAGATCACGAAGGAGCATGGCCCGATCTACGGTCTGGTGAACAACGCTGCGATGGGGATGGATGGCGTGCTTGCGACCTTGCACGCGAGCGATATTTCGAAGGTTCTGCGCGTGAACCTGGAAAGCCCCATGACTTTGACCAAATACGTCTCGCGTTCGATGATGGCGAAACGCCGGGGGCGGATCGTGAATATTTCGTCGATCATTGCCTCGACCGGATTTCACGCGCTGTCGGCCTACGCCGCGTCCAAGGCGGGGCTGGAAGGGTTCACCCGCTCGCTCTCGCGCGAGTTGGGCAAGATGGGCATTACGGTGAATTGCGTGGCGCCCGGCTATATGGAAACGGCCATGACCGAGGGCATCGGAGACGATCATATGCGTTCCATTCGTCGTCGTGCGCCGTTGGGTCTTCCCACGCCGGACAATGCGGCGGGGGCGGTGATCTATCTGCTCGGAGACGATGCGGCGCGGACCTCGGGCACGATCATTACCGTTGATGGCGGTTCGACCGCGTGACGGAAGGCGAAACACCCGAACACGCTGCCATGAAGAGCGTTCTCACAGACCGGGCCCGTATATGAGCAAGTTCAGACTGGAACCTTTCAACACCGAGAATGCGGCCCTGGTGCTTAATATCCGCAATGCGGAGAATGTCAGGGCCAATTCTTTCAATTCCGAGCCAGTTTCTCCGGAGGAACACCGCGCGTTTCTGGAGAGGTTGGCCAACACACCGGGCAAAGGATATTTCGTCGTCTACTACGACGACATTCTGGCGGGAACGTTCAACATTTCTGTCGATGGAGACAGTGCGTATTGGGGCTGCGCACTGCATCCTGACGCGCGCAACATTCCGGGGCTGTTTATCGGTCTGGTCCTGCTTTCCGGGCGGATAGCTTTTGAGAATATGGCGTTGCAGTCGATCAGAAGCGAAGTGTTGGATCACAACACCGCTCCCATAAAGGTCAACAGCTACCTGAAGATACCCGTGACTGGCAAAGAACCGCTGGAGGGTGCCGACCGAGAGCAGGGATATGCGATCCAATATCGTCTGGATCTCGAAGCCTGGCCGGATGTCAAGAAGAGAGCCGAGCGCCTGATGTCCAAAACGATGTTTTCGGCGGCGCTTTCCTGTTCAACCAGACTGGATGCCTGACGCCTCTCGGGTTGGCTGCCGACCCAAAAAGCCGCCAATGCCCATGACGAAAGATGCTTGCACATCGTGAAGCTCTTTCTCGACGGTGGGATCATACATTGAAAATCTGGCGCGCCATGCATCGGAATAAAACGCGTTAAGTGTCTGTGGCGCCTTCAGGTTTTCCTCGGTGTATATCGGAACGATCTTGTCTTCGGCGTAGCCGTAATAATCATACGGGATCGTATCTCCCTCCGCGAAATACAGGAGCGGGACACCCCGATGAAGCGCCTCTATCACGACGCCGCTATTGGATACGATGCCGATATGAGGTCTTAGCGTTGCCGCGGATCGGCGATCGAGGATTTCGCACTTGCCTTCTCCCGCGCTCAGCAACCTGTTCAGGTCGGTCTTGCAGCGCGGATGTCTTCTCAGGGATATCCGTTTAACCCAGGCTTGCTGTGCGAGCGTCGCGACCAGTCGTGTCAGCGCGTCGACCGACGGGAAATTGCTCAGGTAAACGCAGATATGATCGGGTTCCGGCCCAACGCGCGGCATCCGGAAATTGTCGGAGAATGAAGGCAACATCAAAATCGCGTCGCGATCGGGAAACGGGACGCCCCTTTTTTGAGCCGCACGCCGATAAGCCTGTAGTGAACACTCGTTGTGCAAAACCGACAGGTCGCAGACGAGCGGCGGGAAGTCATCCGTGACCTGGCCATGCTGAAGATAGGCGGTTTTGAGCCCCTGGCCCCTGGCAATATTCAGAAGGGCCACCGTTGCTGGGGAATGATCATTGGCAACCAGAACATGCTTTCTGGGCGCGGCGGCAAGGGCACGTCGCATGAGAAGGTCCGCGGCAGCCGAAAGTGCGAGGAAAACGCAGGTCAGAGGCGCACGATCACGATAGGGTTTGAGCTCTCGCGCATAGGCGAGGATCGTGGGAAGCGACAAGGCGCTGCGCAGATATTGATGGATGGGCATCTTGCGGTCATTGACTGCCTCGGTAAGGCCATAGGCCGCATTGATGAGCAGATTTGCTCTTTCGAGGGCGGCGGTGTTGTTCGCGGTCAATGAGAACTGGAATGTTATCCGGTCGTCGCCGGGCAGCGATCTTCTACCGTGAAAGAAAATGGAGGCGACGATAAGAGCCATTCGCCCGATTGCGAATTGCATCAGAAACCGTGTCAGAACAAAGCCCCCCGCATAGATCGGGCGTTTTGCCGTGAGAGACCGCTGCATGGTGTTGAGCGAGGGGCGCGCATAGAAATCCGCAATCGTCGAAAGCGTCGCGCGCAGTTCCACCAATTGTCGCTCAAGGACTTCATTCATCGGATGCATCCCCGCTCCAACCGGTCCAGGTGCCCAAGGACAAACCACCTGCAGACATTATCAGCTCGCCATGTGCCTTTATCAGCTCGCCATGTACCTTTCCGCAGTGCCTGTTTGGTGCCCATGTCAAGATGAACGTCTGCGAGGGCGGGTCGAGAGCCGATCGGGAAGCACACGAAACGACCTCACCTTCGGAAATCTCGGAGGCTGGGCAGGATTCCCAAGGAACGGACGGCTTGGAGCGAAATCATCCAGAGACATTATGACAGGACGCCCTTGCTATATGCAAGTTCGGTCGGCTGCGCAAACCGCAGGCCGAGACGCAAACCGGATGCCGTGCATAAACCGAGGCCACCTGGAAACTCATCTGAATTGTGGCAGATTTCGCCATGTGTCTCGAACGTGGAGTCTGTTCCGATCTCATCGCAAAGGTTTGAAATTAATCGATATTATTTTTGATTCCGGCACTGAAATCCATGGCTTTATTTGAGTTGCGCCGTGGAGGCGAACCGGCTAGGCATGAGCCGATTAAATTCTGATGCTGCAGGCGAGGGCGATGTTCGACAATAAATCCATATTGATAACCGGCGGCACTGGCAGCTTTGGAAAGAAATATGCTTCAACGATCCTGAAGCGGTATTCCCCCCGGCGGTTGATCATCTATTCCCGCGACGAGCTGAAACAGTTCGATATGTCGCAGGATTTCAATCAGAGCTGTATGCGCTATATGATCGGCGACGTTCGGGACAAAGAGCGGTTGGTCCAGGCGTGCCAGGATGTGGATTTCATCATCCATGCAGCAGCGCTTAAACAGGTGCCGGCCGCAGAGTACAATCCACTCGAATGCATCAACACCAATATTCGCGGCGCCGAAAACGTTATTCACGCGGCGCTCGAGAACAATGTTGAAAAGGTCATAGCGCTTTCGACGGACAAGGCGGCCAATCCGATCAACCTCTACGGTGCAACGAAACTGGCGTCGGACAAACTTTTCGTCGCTGCCAACAATATGGTTGGAAAGAAGCGAACCCGGTTTGCCGTGGTGCGTTACGGAAACGTCGTCGGGTCGCGCGGATCCGTGGTTCCCTTCTTCGAGAAACTGGTCGGGGAGGGTGTCGATAAACTCCCGATAACCGATCCGCAGATGACCCGGTTCTGGATTTCGCTACAGCAGGGCGTCGATTTCGTGCTGAAGAATTTCTCACGCATGCACGGTGGAGAGATTTTCGTTCCCAAGATTCCGTCCGTGAGAATCCCCGATCTCGCCAAGGCGATCGCGCCCGATCTGCCTCAGCATGTGGTTGGAATACGTCCGGGGGAAAAGTTGCATGAAATCATGTGTCCCAGCGACGACAGCCATCTCACCGTCGAGTTCGAGGATCACTATGTGCTGCAACCGACCATACGGTTCTATGGCATCGACACCTCGTTTCTGGAAAACAAACTCGGTGAGACCGGCGCGCCGGTCGAGCGGGGCTTTGAATACAATTCCGGCTCGAACCCGCATTTCCTGAGCGTAGATGAAATCCGGGACTTCAACATCGAAGCGATGAAATGATCCCGTATGGCCGCCAGCACATAACGGACCGCGATGTCGATGCCGTGGTCGAGGTCTTGCGTAGCCCGTTTCTGACGCAGGGACCGGCTGTGCCTCTGTTCGAGGCGGAATTGACGGCCTACACCGGGGCTGCACATGCGGTCGCGGCCAATTCCGCCACATCGGCACTTCATATTGCATATCGGGCGCTTGGATTGGGCGAGGGCGATAGCCTCTGGACGAGCCCAAACACCTTTGTCGCGACCGCGAACGCCGCACTTTATTGCGGCGCCAAGGTCGACTTCGTCGATATCGATCCGCTCAGCTATAACATGTCGGTCGAAGCGTTGGCCGAAAAGCTGAGCCGGGCGGAAAAAAACGGCTCATTGCCCAAGATCGTGTCGGTGGTTCATTTCGCCGGACAGTCCTGCGACATGGCGGGCATCGCCGAACTCGCGGACAAGTACGGATTTTACGTTGTAGAGGATGCGTCCCACGCGATCGGCGCAACCTATGGCAACGTTCCTGTTGGGCGTTGCGCATATTCCAGCATCTGCGTCTTTTCCTTCCATCCGGTGAAGATCATAACAACGGCGGAAGGCGGAGCCGCGACGACCAACGATCCGGATCTGGCGGAAAAGATGCGATTGTTGCGCTCTCACGGCGTCACGCGAGAGCGCGCGCTGATGCGCGATAAGCCGGACGATCAATGGTATTACGAGCAAGTCGATCTGGGTTTCAATTACCGGATGACGGATATTCAAGCGGCGCTCGGGGTGAGCCAGATGGCGCGCCTCGACGAATATGTCGCCAAGCGCCACGATATTCTCAGATTGTATTCCGAGACGTTGAAGGGGTTGCCGCTGATCCTGCCACATCAGCCGGACGGCCAGAGATCGGCGTTGCACCTTTATCCTGTTCAGATCGCGGAAGGAGCGACGCGTGGACGACGCGAGGTGTTCGACCTGTTGCGCGCGGACGGGGTCGGCGTGAATGTGCACTACATCCCGGTGCATACACAGCCCTATTATCGGGACTTTGGTTTCAAAGTCGGCGATTACCCGGAAGCGGAGGCTTATTACAGCCGTGCCATCTCCCTGCCCATGTTCCCGCAATTGACCGACGAGGATATCGCGGTCGTGACCGGGGCGCTTGAGAAACATCTGGCGTCGTAACGGCATGCGTCCAGTCGTTGTCATACCGGCTCGGGGCGGGTCCAAGCGTATCCCCAGAAAGAACATCCGCTCTTTCCACGGCGTCCCGATGATACAGCGTGCCATCGACCTGGCGATCGCCGCCGATATCGGGGCCGACGTCGTCGTTTCAACCGATGACGAGGAGATCGCCTCTTTGGCGTTGGCCGCCGGCGCATCTGTGCCCTTTTCCAGGCCGGCCGCGCTGGCCGACGATCATGCCGGAACCACTCCGGTCGTCGCTCATGCGGTGGAGGAGATGGAACTGTCCGACGAGGTTCCGGTTTGCTGCCTTTATGCCACCGTGCCGTTGTTGCGAGCGGAGCGTTTGCGCCAAGGCTTCGAGCGCTTGCAGGCAGAAACAACGATTGAATTCGTGTTCGCTGCGCAGCAATTCGATACCGCACCCCAACGTGCTCTTCGCCGCGACGCGGATGGAGAGATTTCTCCATTTCTGCCGGAGTTCGCCGAACAGAGAACTCAGGATATGGAGCCCCTGTATCACGATGCGGGACAGTTTTACTGGGCACGCGCCGCGACCTGGCGCGCACAGCGGCATCCTTTCAGATCGCGTAGTTTGATGGTCGTTCTGGACCGTTCGGAAGTCTGCGATATCGACACCGAGGATGATTGGGTGGTTGCCGAGGCGCTGTATTCGGCCAGGCAAAAGAGCGGCGCATGAAACTGGCTTTCCGCGTCGACGCGTCGGTGGAGATCGGTCTTGGGCACGCAATGCGGTGTCTGGCGCTCGCGGATGAAGCGCAAAGGGCGGGTTTCCGGTCTGTTTTCCTGCACCGCCAGATGCCGTCGAAGATTCGAAATCAACTCGCAGAACATGGACACGAAACCATTGCATTGCCGGAAGCCGCACCGACCGGCGCCACGGGGTACGCATCCTGGTTGCGGGTCGATCAGAAAACCGACGCCGATGACGTCGTAAGGGCGTTGGAAGCATTCGGCGGAGCCGATTGGCTGGTGTGCGATCACTATGGGATCGATGCCGAATGGGAGGCGGTCGTCCGCCGACAAGTGGAGCATATTGCCGTCATCGATGATCTGGCCAATCGCCCGCATCTATGCAGCGTGGTTATCGATACCAACGGCTATGACGATTTCGAGACGCGTTACGACGGGCTGATACCAGCTCAAGCGGCGCGGCTTCTCGGGCCGGAATACGCCATCCTGCGTGGCGAATTTCGCCATCTGCGGGCACAACCAGCGCCGCAGCGAGAGGAAGGCTCGTTGCTTGTGTCGATCGGCGGCGCGGACCTGCCCAATTACACCAGAAACGTGCTCAATGCGCTCGACCGTCTGCCCGCTTTCAACCAGGTCGACGTCGTCATTGGAGCGGTGCATCCGGATATAGAGGGCATTCGCGCGAAATGCGCAGCGCACGGCTATCGGCTGCATGTGCAAACTCCGAGACTGGCAGAACTGATGTTGCAAGCCTCCATGAGCGTGGGGGCGGGCGGTACATCGACGGCCGAGCGAATGTGCCTTGGATTGCCGAGCCTTGTGCTCGTGGTTGCTGAAAACCAGAGGCAACTGGTTGCCGAAGCCGGTCGGCGTGGCGATATATTTGCGCCGGATATTGCGCCGGACAACGAGGCCCAGATTGCGCAGAGTGTCGAAAGGTTGCGGACCGATCCGTCTTTGCGGCACCATCTGGCCAAACGTGGGCAGGCCCTTGTAGACGGCCTGGGAGCGTCACGGATCGTGGAGGCTCTGAAAACATCCCGAAAGGACGTTGGAGCATGAGAAATTTCAAGATCGGAAACAGCGAGATCGGGCGGGGGTGCAAGCCGTTCATCATTGCGGAAATGTCGGGAAACCACAATCAGAGCCTCGAGCGCGCCTTGGAGTTGGTGGATGCTGCCGGTGCTGCCGGCGCGGATGCCGTAAAGCTTCAGACCTACACCGCAGATACGATGACGCTGGACATCGATGCGGGCGATTTCGTTCTCGACGGCGGTCTTTGGGATGGCCGGTCTCTGTATGAACTTTATCAGGAAGCCCATACGCCCTGGGAATGGCATGGCCCGATATTCGACAGATGCCGGGAGCACGGCATGGTTGGTTTCTCCTCCGCCTTCGATCTGTCCTCGGTGGATTTTCTCGAAACGCTCGACGTTCCCGCCTACAAGATCGCCTCCCTGGAGTTGATCGACACCGAATTGATCGCCAAGGCCGCATCGACCGGGAAACCCCTGATCATGTCGACGGGCATGGCGACGATGGCGGAGATCGACGAAGCGGTTCGAACCGCGCGGGATAACGGTTGCGAGGACCTGGTTCTGTTGCGCTGCACGTCCGCTTATCCCGCGGACCCGGCCGACGCGAACATCGCCTCGCTTCCGGTGCTCGCGAACGCTTTCGGGTGTCAGGCGGGCCTGTCGGACCATACGATGGGAACGCATTTGCCGGTTGCCGCGGTTGCGCTGGGGGCCACGGTGATTGAAAAGCATTTTACGTTGCGCCGCGCCGATGGCGGGGTGGACAGCGCTTTCTCGCTCGAACCCGAGGAGCTCAAGCTGCTGTGCGAACACACGCGGGATGCGGCAGCGGCGATCGGAACGCCGCGCTTCGGAAGTATGCCTGCGGAGCGGATTTCCAAAGAGAATCGCCGATCGCTTTACATCACCCAGGACATCAAGGCTGGGGACAAGTTGACCGAGGACAATCTCAAATCGATCCGTCCTGGGCATGGCCTGCCCGTGAAGTATCGCAAAAACCTGATCGGCCGTACCGTCACCAAGGATATCAAGCGCGGCACACCGATGTCCTGGGAGTTGCTCTAACAGGGGCGGTTGAATGCTGAAGGCTGTCCAGCGCATCCTGGCACTGCGTGGCGATGAGAGGCACGCTGACGTCGACCCCATATCCATGCTCCCGGACCTGGACAAAACCATCGTGCGGGGAGATTTTCCCGCATTCGAACGCGCCGCCTCGTCGCTTTTCCTGGCACTCGACGAGGGTTTTAGCGCAGCCCTTGACGAGAAACCCAGCCGGGAGCGGTATGAAGCGTGGACCGCGGCTTTGGCGAAAGCCGCTTTAAGCGTTTCCCTTGCACGGGGGCTCTATTTCGAGGCCGAAGACCAGCGCGCTCGCGCCGGCGAATTGCTCTTGCAAACGATCGCGCTTCTGGAGAAGGCGCTTCATGCTTCATCGGTCGCTTTTGGCGCGCGCTGCGCATCGGCGAAAGATTGGTGGCTTATGCCGGAACGGGTGCAGCGACATCGCGAGAATCTGGGCCGCACGGCATCCACGCTCATGATGGCAACCGAACTCGAAGACGAGGCTTCCGCTTTGATGCGGGAGAGGCTGGTGGAGACGGTTCGCCAGGATTTCGATATGTTCACGCATGCCCTTGTCGCCCTGCCTTCCGATGAGACAACGAACAGTCCCGCACTGGCAAATGCACTGCGAGGACAAGAGCGCAGCCTCGCCGATCTTCTGGACGGCAAGGAAGGCAATGCGGTGGAAAACCCGCAACACATCGGTGTCGGACGAAAGCATGCCGAGACTGTTTTCGCCAATTGGTATCTGATGCGCGGCACCGTAGCGAAGATTGAGGATACCGGACTTGTATCGAAAAGCGCTTAAGGCCAGGCTTCGAAATTTCGTCCTGAAGCGTCTCCACATTGCGCGCGCCGGGCATTCCACCAGCTTGTTCATATGGCTTATAAAGGGATACAATCGGTTCCGTCCTTCGGCCCAAAGCGTTTCCGTACAGGTACACCTGCTTTACATGGCGAACCGATTGCCGGCTGCATTGAGCCTTAGCAAAGCCGGTCTTCTGAAATATTCAAACAGTCAGGCATTTCTGCTCAATGCGCTGAAAGTGGCGTGGCTGGCGCGGGATATGGATCTGGTTCGCACCCTTGCGCGCATGATCAGCACCCATCCCAGGGTAAGGCACGACTGTGCCCATTACCTTTTTCTGCGCAAGGGAGCGGATCCAGTGCTCGCCGACGCCGTCGACCGTATCTGCTTTCGCGTTCGGGCTCGTCTGGATGTAATGCAGTTGTATGAGGAACAGCATCCCGAGGCGGAAGACGACATTCGTATCCTCGACACTCTGGATGAAGGGCAGTTGGACGAAGCGACGCTTGTGCGCCTGTCCGAGGCGTTTCCCGGCAATTCAAGCCTCGTGCGAATGCGTGCGCTCGGAAAGGCGCGCGCAGGCGACTGGTTCGGCGCTTACGGAATCCTTGCGGCCGCGCTCGAAGCGGCGCCGGGGCAGGACGCCAAGTTCTTCGACATGATCGTGGAAGCCGCGCTCTATTTCGACGACGCGCCGGAAAAGGTGAAACATATCCTGGAGGTCAGAGCGAAGCACGGTGCGCGACAGGCCGGGTTCGACAAAAGCGCCGCGCTCGCACGCATGCTCGACGGTGATCTCGTCGATTATATCAGGTTGCGGGGCGCGCAACCGAGCAATCTCGTGGCGCGCAGAATCTATGGCAAGCGTGCCAGCGTGAGCATGGGGCTCGACGCAACGCCGTTTTCAGGACAATGCGAGAGCCTTTTCGTCATCGGCCGCGATGGCGTGGGCGACGAAGTGCGCTGGGCACAATATTATTCCGGTTTGACGCAGCACTACAAGAACGTCTCGATTTCGTGTGACCCGAGATTGACCGGCCTGTTCGAGCGGAGCTTTCCTTCCATGAATTTCTACCCGGTTTCCAGGAACTGGGGCAGAAACCTTGGACCCGAGGGGCGTGCAAAGCGTGACCGCGTGCCGGCCATGGACCTCGCCACGCGGCTCGACAACCCGTCCTTCGACAAATCGCTCTCCTGCGAAGAGGTCAGTTTTATCGAGGACATCGGAGTGAGAACCTGGCTTACGCAGGGGGGAGCCAGGCCGCAGATGCCGGAAAACGGCAATGCCGGATATTTGCAGCCGAACCCGGATCGGTCGGTATACTGGGCGGAACGCCTTTCCCGGCTGGTGCCGAACAGGCCCCGCATCGGCATCATATGGAGGTCAGGTCTTCAGGATGTCGAGCGGAACCAGCATTATCTCAGTATCGAGGATTTCAAACCGCTGACCGCGCTCCCGGTGTCGCTGATATCCATACAGCACAATGTGGAGCCCGCCGAGCGTCTGGCGGGGGAGGCGATTAATGTTCGCTTTTTCGACGGCGAGGTGGACTTCTACAACGATTTCGATGAGATTGCCGCGTTCACGGGCGCTCTGGATCTTGTCGTGGGAATCTCCACACTGCCCTACGAGTTGGCTGCTGCAGTCGGCACGCCCGCATGGCTGTGCGCGGTGTCTCCCCTGGGAAAATGGTGGTGCCTGGAAGACCCTCGCCGCAGCGGACCGGATCGGCGTACCCCCAACGGAAAAGTCTATATCCCCGCCATGGACAACGGATATCTTGCGGAGAAGCATGTCAGAGCCGGGAATATCATGGCGCAGATCGTATCCGATATAGAGCAGAATTATGGTCTGCGCTCGGTAACTTAAAAGGCCGACACTCGTGTTTGGCGGGCGCCACCAAGGGGAAAGCCTGTTGGCCACATGGTTCCGAACAAATTGTAGCGAACCGGCGCGTTTGTCGTGCAAATCACCGGGACGTCCCGCTCAAGCCTTGGTGTTCATCCACTTCTTGTAGTCTGCATAAACGTCTGCCACCGGTCCCATCGCTTTAATTTCTCCACGGTCGAGCCAGAGCAGTGTTGTCGTCCAATCTTCCAGGATGCGTTGGGAGTGGCTGGCCATAATGAGGATCGACGAGGACTCGATGAGATCGGATTGCAGTTTGGAAACCGTCTTGTTGACCGAGGCGTCGGCGGCGCTGATCCATTCGTCCATAATCAGGATGTCGCCGCGCACCAGGCGCATCAGGCTCATCACCAGTCGCGAACGCATGCCCGCCGAATAGGATCGAATGGGCAGCTCGAAATAACCACCCAGTCCGGACAGTTCCTTGACCTCTTCGGTGGCAGCGGCAATCTTGGATTGCGGTGTGCCCATATAAAGGCATTTGAGCTCGGTGTTGCGTCGGCCCGAAAGGTTGGGCTTGATGCCGGACCCCAGCGCGAATTGCGGACTGACCATCCCTTTGATTTCGATGGAACCGGACTGGATGGCCAAGGCGCCAGCACAGACTTTCAACAGTGTCGATTTGCCCGAGCCGTTGATGCCGATCAGCCCGACCCGGTCGCCTGTTTTCAGGGAGAGCGAGATGTTTCTGAGCGCGGCAATCTCGAGATAGCGCTTGCCGACCACGATCTGTGCGCCCACGCTGCCTTTCTCGGAGGCCTTGTCGGACGTGCCGACCTTGCGCATGAAATAGCTTACCGAGGCGTTCTCGATCTCGATGCTTGCGCTCATTTAATGTTCCTCACAAAATTCTGCGAGTAGACAAAGGTAATATATCCGGCCACGCAAAGACCGAGCGAAACGAGCGCACTGCTGATCCAGGAAGCCGGCTGCAATGGCAGAATGCCGAAAACCTGTCTCGTTATGTCCATATAATAGGACACCGGGTTGTACTGAACGAGCAAGGTGCGGATATCGGTTCTGTCGGTGGCCACCCAGAAAACGGGCGATGCAAAAAACATGAAGCGGGTCCCTGTCTTCACCAGAGTCGACAGATCAGGGAAGAAGATGGTGACGGCGTTTACCAGATAGCTGACGGCAAGCGATGTCGGCACGATTATCGCGACGAAGGGGATGAACAGGGCCAGGTTCAGGTCGACGTTCCCGGGACTCAACAGCACAATCACGGCAACGAGCAGCGCAAGATTGATGCCGTATTCGAACAGGCGATCCATGAGGAGCTTGCCGAAAAGTCCCGCCAGTGTGAGATTGTTATGAATGGCGAATTCGAGCTGTCTCTGGACGATGTCGGTGCTGGTAATAATCGAGGCCTGAATGAACTGCCAAAGAATATAGCCCGACAGCACGTAGAGAAAAAATTCGGTGATCGTCATGGCATCGGAATGTCGGAACACGAGAGCCAGCATTCCTGTGAAAAGCAGCGTGGAAACGGGAAGCCATAGAAGGCCGAGCCTCGTGCCTTGATAATTGGACTTGGCTTCGAGATAGCTGATGTGCATAAACCGCACAAATTTAGAGAGAAATGGCCGAATCTGGTGCCACAAGTTCATTGTTGTCCAACTGCCAGAGATCGCATCGCAGGGTGATTAACGCCATCGCATGAGAAACGCAAACCGTTGTAAACCCGTAATGACGTCAAAATCCGGCATTGCTGCATGAAAATCTGGCTTGTCCGGGATCTCGAACCCATTCCAACCGACCCGGGCACACGGCGACTGATGCGCATGGGGATGCTGGCGCAGTCCCTGGCGCGCCTTGGGCACAGCACCCGCTGGATCACCTCCAGTTTCGATCACTATCAGAAACGCCAGCGCTCTCCGCGAAGCCAGGAATTCACGGCGGAAACCGATCTCACAATCACGGTGCTGCCGGGGCCGGGCTACAAGCGCAATATCGGTCTTGCCCGCATCCGGCACAATCGCACTTTTGCGCGCTCGTTTCTGCGCTTTGCCAGAACAAGCGCGGAGCGTCCGGACGTTATCGTGACGGACATCCCAACGACCGAAGCCGCTGCGGCGGCGATTGCATTCGGCAAGGAATGCGGCGTCCCCACCGTGCTTTCGATTCGCGACCTTTGGCCGGATTTTTTCGGCGATTACCTGCCAGTCGCTCTGCGCCCGCTGGCGCGGCTTGCACTTGTTCCTCTCGAGCGTCAGGTTCGTTTTGCCTGCGCGAATGCCACGTCCCTCATCGGCATTTCTCCCGGCTATCTTCAATGGGGCATCGACAAGGGAGGGCGCGCGCCCAGTCCCATCGACAAAATGTTCCCCCTGGGCTATGCGCCGCGCCCGATCGCGGACGAGGCGACCACGAACGCATTCCTCCAGCGAACCGGCATCCGACCGGAGGCGAAGGTCGTCTCTTTCGTCGGTTCGTGGGGGCATACCTACGATTTGCCCCTGGTGCTCGAAGCGGCGCGTCTGCTTGCGGATCGCAGCGATATCCAGTTCGTTATCGCCGGCGAGGGGGTGCAATCCGAACAGCTTCGCCCGCGTTTCGCCGCGCTTCCAAACGTCGTCTTGACGGATTGGATCGACGCCGAAGAAATCGGCATTGTCTTGCGGCGTTCCGAGGCGGGGTTGCTGCCTTATCATTCCGCTGCCCCGCAGGGATGGCCGAACAAAGTGTTCGAATATCTCGCTTACGGCACTTACCAGATAGCAACCATCGAAGGTGAACTGGCGAGGTTGTACCAGGAAACGGGTGGCGGCGTGGCACTGGGAAGCCATGACCCGGAGGCTCTCGCTCATGCCATCGTGCAGGCACTAGACAATCCCGCTCTCGCGCTGAACAGGGGCGGCAGAATAGACGAATTCGAGAAACGCTTCAGCTCCCATGCGATCTATGCGGCCATGTCGGATCATATTACCCGGGTTGCGGAATTTGCAGTCGAAGGTGCCAGTTCAGGAAGCCGGCTTACACAGTAATTGAGGTGTCGCCTCGGGACTTCAGCGCTCGATTTTCGATCCTGATGCTTGTCATCCGATTGTGCGGCCTTGCGCAATCACACCGGGGCCGGGCGGCCGATTGAATGGAGCGTTATCTTGTTCCTTCTGGCACCGGAGGGGCTGAATATGTTTCTTCCGTCAAAAACGACTTTGGCGGAGAGTTCCGAGGCCATCAATTCAAAGTTTGGGGATTGAAACACCCTCCATTCCGTCATCACGACAAGGGCATCGGCACCTTTGAGGGCGTCCTCCTGCGAGGCGGCCAGATAGAGATCGGGACGGTCTGAATATATCCGGCGGCACTCGTTCATCGCCTTCGGGTCGTAGGCGCGAACCCGGGCTCCGGCGGACCAGAGGGCTTCCATCACCGTACGCGAGGGCGCCTCCCTCATATCGTCGGTGTTGGGTTTGAAAGAAAGTCCCCAGATGGCGAATGTCATGCCGTTTATATCGCCATTGAAGTGGCTCATTATTTTTTTGAACATGACGTTTTTCTGCTTTTCGTTCCGTTCTTCCACGGAACGAAGGAGAACAGGGTCGAAAATTTCGGGATCGGCCATCCTGATCAATGCCCTGACATCTTTGGGGAAGCATGACCCGCCGTATCCTGCACCGGGATAAATGAAGTGATAGCCAATCCGGGGATCCGACCCTATGCCCTGACGTACTTTCTCGATGTCGGCGCCGAGTTGTTCTGCAAGACCGGAAACTTCATTCATGAAGCTGATCTTCGTCGCGAGCATGCAGTTCGCAGCATATTTTGTCAGCTCCGAACTCTTTACATCCATCACTATGATTTTTTCATGGTTCCGGTTGAAGGGCCCATACAGTTCCCGAAGCAATGTCTCGGTCTCGATATCTCCTTCCTCGATACCGAGCACGATCCGGTCGGGCTTCATACTGTCGGCGATGGCCGACCCTTCTTTCAGGAATTCCGGATTGGAAGCGACGGCGAACCCGGTCTCACTGGATCGCTCGCGAAGCCCGGTCGCGATGATCTCACGCACTTTGTCCGCCGTCCCCACGGGCACCGTGGATTTTACAACGATGAGCTTTGGGCCTTCCATATGCTGCCCGATGGTGCGCGCAACCGAGAGTACATGACGGATGTCTGCCGAACCGTCCTCTTCGGGAGGTGTGCCGACCGCTATGAACAGGATGCGCCCGTGCTCCACCCCCTCCCGGGCACTGGTTGTGAAGGAAAGCCGTTCGGCGCGCTGGTTCTCCCCAACCAGGCGTTCCAGCCCAGGCTCATAGATCGACACCTGTCCCTGCCGCAGCCGCGCGATTTTTTCCTCATCGATATCAACGCAAACCACTTCATTTCCGGCTTCGGCAAGGACAGTCGCGTGAACCAGTCCGACATATCCCGTTCCAAATACGGTAACTCTCATAATCCCTCCTGAAAGGATCGAATTGACCTGGGCTGACCTGAGCCCGGCTTCTCTCGCGCTTGTTCTGCGAGTCCTTGCGGCATTTGTGGCTTTATGCGGCCCGTATTTCCAGCCCGATTTTTACAAGTCGCCCGGGCCGCGCGACACGCTCTCTCCGGAAGGCGGCGAATATGGGGTGTTTTGCGACAGGATAAAGCATAACTCGATACAGCGATCGAGCGCCCCAAACGCAGGATAATTCTCGCGATGACCGGAAAACCGGTGGCCTTGTGTCCCTGATCCAGCTAAGGGTTGTGCGCCACGGTTCCGCTACGGCGGATGAAACGGGAACGCAGGACGGGTTCGTCCCAATCTGCGGCTGCCCTCGCAACTGTAGGCGGCAAGTTCGGTATCGATCCACTGGTTGCGACCGGGAAGGGATATGCGAACGTCCGAGCCGCGAGCCAGGAGACCGGCCTTGGCGCAAACGCAATTGTCGGCGAGGTGTCCGGCAAGAGGGTAGCGACGGCCGGTCACGCGGGAGAGCGAAATCTCCATTTCGCATACGGTCGATGCGGACACTCTTTCATGCACCTTCCGGCGCACCGTGTCGATCGAGGTGATCATGTTATTCAAGTCCGTTCTCGGCGCCGCCCTTGTCGCGCTGACACTTTCCCAGCCCGCTTTCGCCGAAACCATCACCGACGATGTCGGACGTCAGGTCGAGGTCGATCTGCCCGTCGAGCGCGCGGTGATCTTCAACCGCTACTCGGTCGAATTCGCCCGCGCGATCGGGGCCATAGAAAAGGTGGTCGGCACCGGCGCCAGCACCTATCGCGACCCCGACTACTGGCCGGAATTCGGGCCCGACGATGTGGTGGGGCAGGGGCAGAGCGAACCCAATTACGAGGCCATCGTTGCCAAGAATCCGGATCTCGTCATCCTGCCGCGCAACGGCGTTTACGAGGAGGCGGCGCGCCAGCTCGAACCGTTCGGCATCCCGGTTCTGGTCGTCACCTCCTGGGACACGCTCAAGCATGTCGAGAACGTCAAGCTGATGGGCAAGCTCTTCGGTCGTGAAGAGCGGGCGGCCGATCTCGTTGCCTATTATGAGGATTACAACGCGCTTCTGGCCGAGCGGCTCGAAGGCGTCGAACCGGTGTCGGTTTATCTGGAGGAAAAGCGCCCTCTGGTGACGGTCACGCCCGGATCGGGCTGGCATGACATGATCGAGGCCGGTGGCGGCAAGAACGTTTTTGGCGAAATCGTTATCGAGGACGAGCCGGCCGCGCGCGGAAATCCAAACGCCTTCACCATCGATCCCGAGGAACTCGTCGGACGCGCGCCGGCGCTGATCGTCAAGCTGGAACCCGGCTCCTACACGTCTATCCCAAAGGAGCAGTATAAGACGACCTGGGACGGACTGATGACGCGTGAAGACATCCGCGCCACGCCGGCGGCAGAGGCGAAGAACGTCCACGTCATCAACTACTATCTCGCCGGCGGCTCGTCGAAGATCACCGGCGCGCTGCAGATCGCCAAATGGGCGCATCCAGACCTGTTCAAGGATGTCGATCCGGAAGAGGCCATGCGCCGCTGGATCGAGGACTTCCAAGGTCTGCCCTATCAGCCGGGCATGACCTATCAGGGCGATTTTTGAGCGGCTTGACGTGACAGGACGGGGCAGATGACCGATGCGCTTGAAGCAGATGCCGGGGCGGTTAACGTCGCTTCGACCGAGAAAGGCAAAAGCCTCGGCGCCCGGTATCGGGATGGCGGACGGCGGCGCATTCTGCTCGTCGCCTTGTCGCTGGTGCTATTGCTGGCCGCCGCCGCTGCGGTCTCGGTGCGCGGCATCAACGACACGAGCATCGGAACGCTCGCTCTCGTCCTGCTGGAGCGGGCGAGCCTGGGTTATCTGCCGGTCTCGCCGGACGAACAGGCGGCACGGATTCTGATCCATCTGCGCTTGCCACGGGTGGTGATGGCGCTGGTGGCCGGCGCCGCACTGTCGGTTTCCGGTGTTCTCATGCAGGCCATCACCCGCAATCCGCTCGTCAGCCCCTATACGATCGGCGTCTCCTCGGCCGCCGGTTTCGGGGCGTCCGTCGCCATCATGTTCGGCATCGGTTTGCAGGCGGCGGGCGTCTACTTCGTTCCGCTGTCGGCGTTCGTCTGTGCGCTGCTTTGCGCATTCGGTGTGTTCTCGCTGAGTTGGTGGCGGGGAATGGGCGCACAGGCGATGATCCTCACGGGTATCGCGCTGATGTATCTGTTCAGCGCCTTGACCGCGGCAGTTCAGTTCGTGGCCACCGAAGAGCAACTGGCCCGCGTCGTTCACTGGACCTTCGGCAGCCTTAACGGTGTACAGTGGGACGCGGTCGGCCTGTGTGCCGCCGTACTGTTCGCTGTGCTCGTTCCCATTCAGGCCAGAGCGTGGCAGCTCAACGCGCTTACCGTCGCGGGCGACGATGTTGCGCGTTCGCTGGGGGTGGATGTGCGCCGCCTGCGCACCTTCGCCATTCTCTTTTCAGTGGTTGCCGCAGCCTCGGTCATCAGCTTTGTGGGCGTCATCGGTTTCGTCGGCCTGATCGGTCCGCATCTGGCACGCATGGTTATCGGCGGGGATCATCGGCTTCTGCTGCCCTTCGCGGCGATCTGCGGCGCGGCCCTTCTTCTGGCCGCCGATACGATCGGACGGCTCGCCTTCAGTCCGACTGTCCTGCCCGTGGGCATTGTCGTCGCGTTCGTGGGCGTTCCGGTCTTCCTGCACCTGATCGTGTCGCGCAGGCGGGAGGCTTTCGCATGAGCACGCTTGAAGCGCAAAATCTACGACAGGTGCTGAACGGCACCACCGTTCTCGACGGCATATCGCTTCGGGTGGGGCCCGGCGAGATTGTCGGCCTTGTCGGGCCGAATGGCGCCGGCAAGTCCACGCTGGTTCGGGCGATGCTCGGCCAGGCGCCGCCCGAAAGCGGGCGGGTAATGCTCGACGGACGCGATATCGGCGGCATGTCGGCAAGAGAGCGATCGCGGCTTGTGGCCTACGTTCCACAGCGCACGCCCGACGGCTTCCCCGTCAGCGTTTTCGATACGTGCCTGCTCGGGCGCACGCCCTATATGGGCATGAGCCCCGGCGCGCACGACATTGCATTGGTGGAGAGGATGCTCGAAAAGCTCAACCTTTCGAAGCTTGCTTTCCGCACGCTCGACGGGCTGAGCGGTGGCGAGCGCCAACGCGTGATACTCGCGCGCGCCCTGTCGCAACAGACGCCCCTTATCGTACTCGATGAACCGACGAGTGCGCTCGATATCGGCAATCAACTCTTCACCCTACGCTTTCTCGCCGCTCAGGCACGGGAGCGGGGCGTCGGCATTCTGGTGGCAATACACGATCTGGCACTGGCGGCGCGGTTCTCGACCCGAATTGTTCTGCTGCATAAGGGGAAACTCATCGCCGAGGGTCCATGGCGACACGCATTGACGCGGGAGACGATCCGGGCGACGTATGGAGTGAACGCGGAATTCGGTGAGCTCAACGGCGCGCCGGTGATCGCGCCGTTCGAGATGGAACGATCCGACGTGGCGTAATCTTTTCGTGCGTCCGGAGGCGGATTGGTTCGGTGCCCACATCGCCGACGACTGCCTCCAAAATGGCCGCGAGTCGCGGGCTCTCCGGCAGGACAATGCGCTCCGTCTCTTCTCAAGCATCGCTAGAGGATCCAGGCGTTCTCCACAACTTCGCTCAATTCCTGCAACTGTCCTTCATATCGGCCACCAGCGTGTGCAGTCTCGTGCTGTTCGATCCCTTCATCAAGACCATGTCGCCATCACGAAGATCGGCAAGGAAGACCTGCTTTATCTCTGCCAGCGACGCCGCATGGCATCCTTTGCGTGCATTCGGCAAGGAAGTCCAGAAGTCCTCGTACAGGGCGCCGAACACATGAACGCGATCGATGCCGTTGGCTTCGATCAAGGGAGCGAGTTCGGTGTGAAAACGTCTGGCCTCGGCGCCCAGTTCGGCCATCTCGCCCAGAACGGCGATGCGCCGCCCTTGACCGGCCCGGCTGCCGAGATTGGCAAAAGCGGCGGCCATGGAGGCCGGATTGGCATTATACGCATCGTCGATGAGGTCGAAGGTGCATCCGCCGACGGTGAGCCGATGTTCCTCGCCGCGCCCAGGAAGCGGAACGAAATCGGCCAGTTGCTGAAGAGCGGGCTCAAGCGGGTGCCCCAGCGCGGCAATGGCAGCGAGTGTGGCGAGGCTGTTGAGCGCCATATGCTTGCCGGCCGCTTTGAAAGCATACGTAACCGCCCGGCCGCCAATGCTGGCATGCACGCGCCGGTGTTGCGCATCGTAGTCGAGAAGCCGGTATTCGCAGTGCCCGGTGGTGCCATAGTGGACGATCTTCAATCCATGTTTCCGCGCCGCCGCGTGCACCACATCCCATTCCTGCATATCGCGGTTCAGGATTGCCACGCCGCCCGGCGCCATGCCCTGAAATATCGCGCTCTTCGTTGTTGCGATGTCGCGGGGCGTGGTGGTCTCGTTGAGATGGGCCGGCGCGATGTTGGTAAAAATGGCTATGTCAGCCCTCGCCATGCGCGCGCTCTGCCCCATGCGTCCGACAGCCACTTCGAGAACCACATGGTCGGTGTCCGGGGGGATGGAGGCAAGATTCCAAGCGACACCATGGGGAAGATTGGCGTTGTGCGCGCTCTGTGCGACGCTCCCATAGGGCTCCAGCGCATGCGAAAGCATTGCGACGGATGTCGTCTTGCCGGCACTGCCGGTGACAGCGAGAAGCTTGCCACTCATGCATTGGCGCGCATAGCGGCCCAGGGCGAGGACTGCTGCGCCGGTGTCGTTCACGGAGAGAACGGGAACACCGGCCGGGACCGGCGCTTGCGGTAATGAGCGCCGCGGGGGGAGGTTTCATGCCGGAAATCACGCCTGCCGGAATCCCCCTGGTTTCCCGGTCGCGCCTCATGACGACCATCTGGCCGGACTTACGCGTGGATGCGTGAATGCATAGCCCCTCGGCGGTCCAGCCGTCTTCGGGCGGAACCGCCCACGCGCCGCGCGTCGCTTCCAGAACCGTGAATCGATTCCATATGGCGGCGCCCGGTGCGCGCACGGGCGACCGTCCAGCCGATGCCGGTCGTGCATGCCGTTTCGCCAGCGCCTGGAAGTCGGCGCGCTGTTCGAGATAATTCCGATACGCGACAAAACCGGACAGGTAGTGCTCCACATCGTCGATGCGCACCCGGAATGCGTGATGGCGGATGAAGAAGCTGCCCACCACTCTTTCGGGAACACGAAAGAACATGGCGGTTTCCGGCCAGAAGAACCCGTTCAGCAGATAGCGGGCGCGAAACTCGAGCGCTTCGCTGAAGGCGGTAAGATCCACCTTGCTCAGAAGATGCGTCATCTGTGGCATCTCACCGATCCGACTGATCAATTCGCGCGCAGCCATCATCAATTCGAGTAGCGTGGGAAAGGTCGTTATGCGCTGGCGCACGAAATCCAGATGACCCGAGACGTTTTGCAGGCCAAACGCGAAATAGCGTTCCTCCGGCCGATGGCGCGTCAGTTCGTTGACACAATAGCCGAGCCAGTGATCGTGATGGCGCCAGTAGCGTTCGGCGATAAAATGATCGAACGCCTTCTCGACCACGGCCAGCCAGCGGGAATCTCCGGTGATTTCGTAGAGCCGCATCAGTCCGAATGCGGCTTCGCCTTCGTAATAAATGGTGCGGAATGCCGTTTTCACCTCAAGCGAAGGATAGCGCAGGACATGCGTGAACGCCCCGGTGTCCTGATTCTGCATATGGACGATGCCGAGCGCGAGCTTGTCCATCAACGGCAGATGCGAGCGGTCGCCGGTCGCGGTCGTAAACTTGCTGAGTGCCAGCAGGGCGACGGCATTGCCGCCCAATTTTATCTCTTCGCCGACATCCACCAGAAACGCTGCCCGCCGACCGTCCGGCAGGGCGGCTTCGCGGATGAGTTCACGCGTCATGCGGGCAAGGGAACGGTCTATCGCCGCCCTCAACGTCGTATCGCGCGTCATTTCCCATGCTTCGATCATGGCATAGGTGGTGCTGGCATGGCGCAATGTGTTGTAGGCGTCGATGCGACGGTCGAAACAGGGATGGAAACCGTAAACGAATGCCCCGTCCTCACCGACCTGCCGGGCGAGATAACCGGAGGACGAACGCACCAGGTGCTCTACCAAGGGTGCATCGAGCGCGTCGACGTGCCGCCGTCCGGTGTCAGGCCCGACCTCGTTCAAGAGGTGAAGCGTTCCGTCGACGTCGCGGAACACCCCCTTTGTGGAGAACACGAAAACCGATTGATCGTCGTTGAAGTCGGGCTTGGCGGAGCCAGGATATTTTGAGCCTGCATAGAGCGCAAAGTTCTTTTCGTTGACCACGGCATGCGCCACGCGGTTGCCGCCATAGAGCATCGCATTTGCGTTGAGCTCCTGCTCGAGGAAGGCGCGCTGAAAGCCGGAATCCAGCGCCAATCCGCACCGAAAGTAATTCCGCTTGGCTCGCGCAAGGCCTTGCCGCAGGCTTTTCCATGTCGCGGGCTCTGCGCGGTCCACCCAGTCGACGCGCAGCCACCGCCCTTCGAGCCCATCGCGCCGCATCACCCGGCGCAGCTCCGACAACCCCTTCTGCCAGGCGGCTTCCACATTGCTGCCCGTGGCGCTGACGACGCGGGCGCGCGTTTCACCGTCGGAGACGGAGAAGAACAGGATCACCGGCGGGAATGGCGCTTCAAGCGGCGCCATGCGCTGACGTACCATCCTTCTGATTTCGGAGAATCCGTCGAATTTTTCGTGTCGCATGATTGCCTGCCTAACGCTCTCGCAGCGCCTCACGCGCGCGGTTGAATGGCTTGACGAGATAGTCCAGAACCGTCTTGCTGCCGGTGTGAATATCGACCGTTGCAACCATGCCCGGCACGATGGGAAAGCGCTTGCCGGCCTTGTTCACCAGTGCGTCATCCTCGGTTTCGATGAAGACGCGGTAGTAGTATTTGTCCTTTTCCACCTCGTCCTGGATGGTGTCGGGCGAGATGGTCGTCACATCTCCCTCTATGTCTCCGTAGACAGCGTAATCATAGGCACTGATCTTCACGCTCGCCCGTTGCCCGGGATGAATGAAGGCGATGTCGCGGGGGGAAATCCGCGTCTCGATCAGCAATTGATCGTCGAGCGGTATGATGTCCATCAGCTTGCCATTGGGGGGAACAACACCCCCGATGGTGGTTACTTCGATGTTCTTGACGATGCCGCGTACCGGCGAACGATGGGTCAAGCGCGCAAGGCTGTCCGATCGGCCGCGAACAACCGGGGAAAGCGCGTTCATTTCGGCGTTGGCTTCGGTCAGTTCCTCGCGCGCGCGCACCAGATACTCGGAATTGACCTCCGCCTTCTTCAGTTCCAGTTCGGCGGCCTGGCGCTGAAGCCTGATGACTTCGACATTGCTGGCCGCGCCGATTGCCGAAAGCGACCTGTTGATTTCCAGTTCCTCGGTCACCAAAACAAGCGACTCCTCGATCCAGCGCAAGGATTCCCGCAACGACCGGCGCCGTGCCTCATAGAGTTCGCGCTCCGACCGGATCAATTCGGGGTGCTCCTGGAGCTCGGGGGGAAACTGGAGCGGTGTCCGGTTGACCTCCGCCTGCAGCCGTACGGACGCGGCCTGAGCGGCGCGATATTTCGCCGCGCTTTCCTCCACGTCGGATTCCTTTCTCGTGGGGTCGAGCTGCGCCAAAAGCTCGCCCGGCTCCACCACCTGGTCTTCACGCACGTGAAGCGTGGATAGAATGCCACCTTCGAACGACTCGATCGCCTGTTCCCGTTTGGTCGGGATGACGCGACCGCTGCCGGAGGAAACCTCGTCGAGGGTTGCGAAATAGGACCATACAAGCGCGGCCGCCAGCAGCAGGCACAGGACTCTTATGACACGTGTCGATCGGGACAGGCGCACATCGTCATGATCGCCATATTCCCAGCCCGACATTCCGTCTTTGTGCAGAAGGGCCATTGTCAGACCTCCCATCCGGCGACCTGACGGTTGCCTGGTGCATTGGCCGGAACGACCTTTTTGACGCCCTGCAGCACCTTCAAGGCGTCCTCCTTGCCATTGTCCAGCGCGACGCGACCGTTGTCGAAGACGACGATGCGCTCGACCAGTTCGAGAATGCGCATACGATGTGTGGCGATGACCACGGTGCGGTCCGCCGACCAATCGCGAAAACGCTTTATGAATTGGCGCTCGGTGGCCTCGTCCATTGCCGCGGTCGGTTCATCGAGGAGCACGATCGTCGGCTGCCTGATCAACAAGCGCGCAAGCAAGAGGGATTGGCGCTGCCCACCCGACAGCCCAAGCCCGCCTTCCTGCACGGGATGATCGAGCCCTTTTGGAAGGCGGCGTATAAAGTCGTCCGCACCCACCATGGCCAGCGCCTCGAACAATGCCTCCTGGGAAGCGTGGGGCGCTCCGATCGTGACATTGTCACGGATCGTGCCGTGAAACAGCCGTGCATTCTGCGTGAGAAGCCCGACATCACGCCGCACATCGGCGGGATCGATATGGCCAAGGGCAAGACTGTCGAGCGTCACCTCGCCCGAAAGCGGTTCGAGCATGCCCGACAGGGCCTGCAGAATGGTCGACTTGCCGGCACCGTTCTTGCCCAGCACCGCGATTTTCTCGCCGGCCGCGATGTTCAGTTCCTTCACCGTCAAGGCCGGTCTCGCGCTGAGATCACCATAGGTGAACACCGCTGTGCGCATGCGGTATGTGCCGCGCAGGGCCGCGGCCGACACGCGCACTTCGGCTTCGGGGTGGTCCACCGGCATTTCCATGATGGTGTTGAGGCTCTTCAGCCCGACCTTTGCCTGCTGGAGGCGCCCGAGCACCTGGTTCATCTGGGCCATAGGCGCCATCATGCGCGAACCGAGAATGGAACAGGCAACCAGCGCACCCGTTGTCATATCGCCGTTCATGACGATCGGAGCCCCGAAGAAAACGATGACGGCGAAGGTGCTGGTCTGGACCGTGTGGCTCCAGCCCGTCAGCGCACTGGTGATCGAACGCAGACGCAATTGCGCATCGGCCGCAATGGCGTTGAAGTGGTTCCAGCGCTGCTGAAAACGCTCCTCCGCCTGCAAGGCCTTTACATCCTCGATGCCCTGTACCGCTTCAACCAGCATGGCGTTGCGCAACGAGGCCTCGCGCATCGCCTCGCGTGCGCTGCCGCGGAGCTTTCCCTGTGCCATCACCCCCGGGACGATCAGGAGCAGAAGGGCGACAGCGGGGATGATCACCAGAGCGCCACCGATAAACCAGAAAATGCCGAGGAACAGCAGGAAGAACGGCAGGTCGGCGACTGCCGCCGCCGTCGTCGAGGTCAGCAATTCGCGCACCTGTTCCATATCGCGCAACTGGGCGATGAAGGTTCCCGTCGATGTCGGTCGGGCCTGGTTCTTCACCCGAAGCGCGTGGCCAAACAGAACATCCGACATGCGCAGGTCGACACGCTTGCCCACGACGTCGAGGATTCCCGTCCGCAGCCGCCGGATGATGAAATCGAAAAACACCGCGAGCAACACACCGGAGAACAGGACAAATAGGGTGTTCATCGAGTTCGCCGGAACCACACGGTCGTAGACCTGCATGGAGAAGATGATGCCGGCAAGCGCCAGCAGATTGGCGACCAGCGATGCCAGCATCACATGGGCATAGGGTCGCAAATCCCGCAGCGCGATACGGCGGAACCAATTCTTACGATATGGTGCGATGTAGGCGTCGACGCGCTCATCGGCCATCGCGCGTTCGGGACGGGCGAGCACCATCAGATTCGTTTCTGCCAACAAATCGTCCAGGGGAATGGTGGTCGACTGGCCGGCATCGCCGCTGAAGATCACGAACGCACAACGGTCGGCGCTGAGCGCGGCGACAACGCCCACAAGTCCGCTTTCAAGCTCTACCAGAACCGGCAGGCGCCAACTGTTGAGCGTGCGAAATCGCACAGGCTTTGCCCGCAAACCCAACTTCTTCGCAATCTTGACGATGCCCTCGGCTGCGTCTGGCGTTTCCAGAGACTGTGCCAATTGCCGGGCACCCTGCGCGGAAAACGGCACATTGTAGTGCCGCGCCACATGCTCCAGCGCTTCAATCCACGCCCAGAGGTCCGGGCCATTATGGCCGGGAACCTCTGCCTGCTCCAAATCGGGGCCCATCATGCGATCCCCTTCGGTTGGTCAATCGGTATGTTTTCGCGGCGCGACCATCCGGCCGCGCCACGGTATGCGTGGGGCTAAACGCTCGTCGAACCGGACCCATCCAGGTCATCGTCATTCACCAGATGCCCGAACGGATCGACAGGTTCATCGGCATTCTGCGTGTCGCCCGCGTCCGCGCCGGAACCGTTATCGGCGCTTTCACCCGTGGCGCCTTCGCCTTCGGTGTTCTGTGAAAGCCCATCGAGACCGTTCAACGACACTTCAGCATTGCTGCCGTCGTCGAGCAGACCGGCCATATCCCCGTCGCTGACGCCGGAGTTCTGAACGGATCCATCGTCTCCCTCGTCCGGGCCGTCGAGATTGTCGAGCCCGATCACATCCTCGCTGGCGGAAAATGATTCGATCGAAGCCACTGCGGCGAATGTGCCAGGCCCGGCACCCTGTTCGATATCGATGGTGAGCGTGGCTTCCGCCGTCGAACCGTTCGGATGCTCAAGCTGATAGGTGAAGACATCCGACTGGCCGATGGACGCCGTGTCCGGATCCGGCTCATAGATGTAGCTGCCATCGGCGAAGATCGTCAGCGTACCGTAGGTTCCGACGAGCTGCGTTCCCGCCTGCGGCGGTTCTTCATAGTTGATCCCATCGGGTGCGACCTTGAGAACCGTATAGGTGGACCCCAGCGTGTCGTCGTCGAGCACATTGCCCTGTGTCGAGACGCCGCCATCGGCGACAATCTGCGTCAGGTCGCTGTTTTCGAAGGTCACGTCAGTGGTAACCGTCACACCAACACCGATCCCACTATCGGAGACACCCAGACGATATTGGCCCGCCGACAGGTCGTTGACCGTCGCTTGAAGCGATTCACCGACGATGCCGATCACATCGATGAGTCCGGCCTCGCTGCTGTTGGCAATCTCCACCCAGGCGCCGTCGATGAACTGTTCCAGCGTAAATGCGATCGAGTCGAGCAGATTGAGCAGACTGGACGCACTCACCGAGATCGACAGATCGCTCTCGACCTGGTCGGCAACGGTGAACTCATAGCTTCCTTCGCCACTACCCACTATGTTGGTGTATTGGATGGCGCTGTCGACCTGCTGCGTGGTGACGACGTAGGTCGTGTCGATCCCGGCCGTTCCGGTGTCGTCCACCGCCGCCATATCGAGCGTGGCCGGCTGGGTCGGGTCAAGATCGTTCCAGACCAGGCCTTGTCCTTCACTGTCGATCTGCACATACAGCGTGGCTGTCGACGTGTTGCCGGTTTCGGGATCGTTCAGCGTGTAGGTGAACGCATCGACCTGGCCGATACCGTCGCCGGCAGCGTTGGGTGTATAGGTATAGCTGCCGTCGGGGTCGATGGTGAGCGTGCCGTAGGTGCCCACGATGGTGGTTCCCGGCCCGGCAACCGCCTCACCGTTTACCTGCGACACCACTGTTGTCGCCGTTACGTCGTCGACCTGCCCGTCATCATTCACGTCGGTGACGACATTGCCGGAAACCGGAACCGGATCGTAACCACCAATCTCGGTGAAGTCGAAATCTGTTCCCGACACCTGTAGGTCGCCGAGCACACCGACCCCGACACCATCGAAGGTCATAAAGGCGCGATACTGACCCGATTCGAGCAATTGCTCGACGCGATACTCGTTGCCACTCAGCAAGCCAAGCTCAAGAAGCGTCGCCTCGCCGGTGCCGTCGATACCGGTCCACTGCGTGCCATCCCATTTCTGAATGACCAGAGCATAGTCGCTGAGAACACCCAACGATGCCAGCGCGCTGTAATCGAAATCCGCTTCCAGCGTGTGGCCTTCTTCGACGCTGAAGCCGACGGTAGAGGTGCCGAGCACCTCGGCCTGGAGGTCCAGCGCCCCAATCGAAGCCAACGCCACATAGTTTGCACTGCCGTGATCGACGGTCGTCGAGGTCGGCAGGATGTTCACCTCGGTTCTGGCAAAATCGTCGAACGCCTGAATATCCGCATCGGCGTCGGCGTCGGCGTCGGCGTCGGCGTCGGCGTCAGCGTCGGCATCCGCGTCCGCATCGGCATCGGCATCTGCGTCTGCATCAGCATCCGCATCTGCATCAGCGTCTGCATCCGCATCAGCATCAGCGTCGGCATCGGCATCTGCATCGGCATCAGCGTCCGCGTCTGCATCAGCATCGGCATCCGCATCGGCATCAGCGTCCGCATCGGCGTCGGCATCTGCGTCGGCATCTGCGTCTGCATCGGCGTCTGCATCAGCATCAGCATCAGCATCAGCATCGGCATCGGCGTCCGCATCCGCATCGGCATCAGCGTCCGCGTCGGCATCTGCATCGGCGTCTGCATCAGCATCAGCATCGGCGTCCGCATCCGCATCGGCATCAGCGTCCGCATCGGCGTCGGCGTCTGCATCCGCGTCGGCATCTGCGTCTGCATCGGCGTCTGCATCAGCATCAGCATCGGCATCTGCATCCGCGTCGGCATCTGCGTCTGCATCTGCATCAGCATCGGCATCTGCATCCGCATCAGCGTCGGCATCTGCATCGGCGTCCGCGTCGGCATCGGCGTCAGCATCTGCATCCGCATCGGCATCGGCGTCCGCGTCTGCATCCGCGTCTGCATCGGCGTCGGCATCTGCGTCTGCATCCGCATCAGCGTCCGCGTCGGCATCGGCGTCCGCGTCTGCATCTGCATCGGCATCCGCATCAGCATCCGCATCCGCGTCCGCATCGGCATCGGCATCAGCGTCTGCATCACCATCATCGGCGCTCGATCCGCCACCGGAGAGCGCGGCACCACCGCCGGCCAGGAGCCCCATGGCGGCCAGGCCCATCAGCGAAGAACCACTCCCGCCGCCGCCGTCGCCAACGAGTTGGTCGACCGATTCTATCTCGGAAAACTGAAAATCGGCCAGCCCCTCGCCATGCTCCCCAAACCAGAGGTTCCCGTTTTCATCCTCAAGAACCAGATCACTTCGCTCACCGTCATTTCCGGCGTAGAAATTGGCAATTCGAATGATGTTGCCGTCGTGGAGCTGAAGCAGGAGATCGTCACCCTCACGCACAAAGCTTTCAACCGCGCGCGGAGGCAATTGTAATGTAACGACGCTTGGCGCATCGAGAACGATTGCTTCAAGCGGGACGGTTTTCTGATTTCCGGTGTCTTTGTCTGATATTACAGCAGCCACGAGGTCACCTTTACCGATGATGGGTTCTGAGGAACTCTCTCGTCAGAAGAAAATTTCTGACAAGAACATAGTAAAAACTCGAATTGCTCCACAAAGAAACAGTATTGCGTCTCTGTGTTTTAAAATGGTCCACAAAACCAAAAGATAGACAATACCAAAGGCTTGATTATCACAGTTTCCAAATGAAACTTTATTTTTTACAGTTTAAAATTATTCACCATAGCGTATAAAATTAGACTATTTGTTTTTTTCATAAAATTGAACTTATATAGCGAGATACCTTCAGAAGGAGATCGAACGGGCCTGGCCGATATACGCAGAGCCTGCCGGTAAAAAGCCCAGAACGCAGATTTCACAAGCGGTTGCGAGAAGTGCAGGCGGTATTCCGGGATTGTTGTGACCGCGGTGCGCCGATCATTTTTCCCGGACAGGCACCAGGCGTCGCCGGACTGCGAATATCAAAAGAGGGGCGGGCGGTTGGGCATTCCGTGAAGCAGTGGACCGATCAGAGCCGGACACCATGCAATTGCTCGCCCTCGAGGGAGAGATAACGGCGCAGCCGCCCCGTATCAAAAGCGCATTCCACGTTGAGTTTCTGCAGGTCGTAACGAATGTTGACGGCGTCGAAACGCGCGGCGTGAAATTCCTGATCCGCGTTCAGCAGATCCAGAAGGGTGCGGGTGCCGAGATCCAGATATTGCTTGCGGTAAAGGTCGCGGGTTTCCTTCATCATGGTTTCACGAGAGGTCAAAGACGCGAGCAATTGTCGGTAACTGGCGATTTGTCCCTTTGCGCCGAGCAGCTTGCCTTCAATCTCGACACGCACGCGTTCGCGTGCGGCCGCGGATGCGCGCAAAGCCAAATCGGCGGCCTGGCGACGAGCGGCCGTTTCACCGCCATTGTAGAGGCTGCCCTTCACGTTCAACCCGATATTGTATTCAGGATCGCTCTCGCCGATCTCCATGAGATCGGTCCCCACACCGGCCTCCAGCGATAGGGTGGGCAGCCCCTCTGCCTTGCTGAGATCGACCTGGGCGGTTGCCGCCGTGCGTTCGGCATCGGCTTGCATGATCGCAGGAATGCGCGACCAATCCGGGGGGGCGGCCGTGCATGCCTCTTCGAGCCATTCTGGAACAGAGCCCGACACCGAGGCCGATTGTGCGTCCCCGGTGGACCCGGTCAGGTTTCCGAGCTTGCTTTGCCAGCTCCGCGCCTGGGCGTTTATCTCGAGCCGCTTTGACTGTGCCGCCTGCACCCGCGACTCGGCCTGCAACTGGTCGGAACGTGTGCTCGCCCCTTTTTCAGTGCGAGCGCGAACGAGTTCCAGAATCGCGCCGGTGTCGCGAATCTGGTCCTGAGCGATCTTGCCGAGCGCCCGATTGCGCCGCACCTCGGTGACGGCCAAGGCGGTGTCGCGGATCAGTTCGTCCACTTGCAGCAAAACCTGTGATTTGCGCCCTTCGACCCCCGCCCGTTCGACCTTGACCTTGTTGTCGATCTTGCCGAAATCGTAGACCATTTGCGATGCGGAAAGATTGACTGTCGGTCGGTATCCGTTGCCGTCGACGTCGTTGTCGTAAGACGAGTTCACACCCCAGTTTACACGCGGCAGATAGCCGGCGCGCGCCTGCTCCACCATTTGATTCTGCTGATTCAGGCGCTCGATCGTTTCCGTCACGGAAGGGTGCCATTTCAGCGCCTTGCGGACCGCCGCTTCGATGCCCGACGAATCTTTCGCGCTGCGGGGTTTCGTCGAAAAGGGCGTGGCCGTGGGTGGGCCGGGGTCGCGCGCCCCCGCATCCTTCGCCACCTTTGGAGCCTCAGCCTGGGTCGTCGTCTCGACCGAACCTGTCGTCTCCATCGACGGCTTGCTCGCGCAACCGCAAAGCAGCGCAGTCAGCGCACAGCCGATTGCAAAAAACGATTGGTCGAGCCGACGCATCCACAACCCCGAACATTGCGAGCAAATACAAAACAGCTGCCAACGCGGAACTTGGAGGAGCGGTCTACGACCGATCACGGCAGGTATACAGCGCACACGTTGCGCCAGTTATGGTTAACCATTCGTTATCAAGACGAACGATGGGCGCTGTTGAATGCTTTTCGGTTAGCCTGACCCTGGGCGGAAGACGGTTTTCGTTCGGCATGATGTGGGCCCGGCACATAACAATGGGCATGGCCAGGTGGAATCTCCTAGCTTGATCGATCCGATTTTACTGGGTCTGCACGAGGATGGCGGCGTGGGTTTGCCTGAGCCTGGATCTGGAAAAACTCCTGGCCACGAGAGCCCGGCAATCGGGGCGGGGAAATTTGCACATCTCTGACGGAACCATCTACGGCGGTTCTTCAAGAGTGCGGAGCGCGAACGTTCGGAGTTCGGCGGCAATGTGGTCAAGCCGATCGCCGGCGTTCTGGCTGCGGGCAGAGACGGCACCAAGAT
>NZ_CAJXGF010000023.1 GCF_913053745.1 uncultured Nitratireductor sp. | reverse complement strand
GCCGCTTCGACGAGATCGACGAAGACTTCGCCAGCGACGAGGGCGAGGGCTTCGGCACACTGCCGGAATGGCGTGAAGGCCACCGCGGCTTTTTTGAGCGCAATGGCGGTTATGCGCCGGACATGATGCTTGTTTGCGAGCGGTTTCGCCTGGTCGAAACCCTCGAAATCGATGACACGGAACACTGAGCCATGAAATTCACCCTCTCCTGGTTGAAGGACCATCTGGAAACCGACGCCACGCTCGACGAGATCGTCGAAAAGCTCACCATGATCGGCCTTGAGGTCGAGGAGGTGGACGACAAGGCGTCGCTCAAGCCCTTCGTGATCGCGAAAGTTCTGAGTGCCGAACAGCACCCCGATGCTGACCGACTGCGTGTGCTTTCCGTCGACACGGGCGACGGCAAGCCGGTTCAGGTGGTGTGCGGTGCGCCCAATGCGCGTGCCGGTCTCGTCGGCGCCTTTGCCGCGCCCGGCACATATGTGCCCGGCATCGACGTGACACTTTCCATCGGCAAGATCCGCGGCGTGGAAAGCCACGGCATGATGTGCTCGGAACGCGAATTGCAGATGTCGGACGAGCATGACGGCATCATCGACCTGCCCGAAGACGCGCCCGTCGGCACCTCCTTCGCCGGCTGGGCGAAGCTTGACGATCCGGTGATCGAGATCGGCCTGACGCCGAACCGGCCCGACTGCACCGGCGTTTACGGCATCGCGCGCGATCTGGCGGCGGCGGGTCTCGGCACGCTGAAGGATGCGCCCATTGCGCCTGTTGCTGGGGCCGGTGCCTGCCCGGTCGATCTCACCATCGAGGCGCCGGAGCTTTGCCCCGGCTTCGCGCTGCGGCTCGTGCGCGGCGTGAAAAACGGCCCCTCGCCCAAATGGATGCAGCAGCGGCTTTCGGCGATCGGCCTGCGCCCGATCAACGCGCTGGTGGACATCACCAATTATGTGACCTTCGACCGGGGACGCCCGCTCCACGTGTTCGATGCGGCCAAGGTGAAGGGAAACCTCACCGTTCGCCGCGCCAAAGACGGCGAGACGGTGCTGGCGCTCGACGAGCGCGAATACAAACTGACGCCGGAAATGTGCGTCATCGCCGATGACAATGGCGTGGAGTCCATTGCCGGCATCATGGGCGGCGAGCATTCGGGCTGCGACGAAAACACCACGGATGTGCTGATCGAATCCGCCCTGTGGGACGCGATGAACATTGCCCGCACGGGCCGCGATCTCGGCATCATCACCGATGCGCGCTACCGCTTCGAGCGCGGCGCGGACCCAGAGATGATGGAGCCGGGCCTGGAGCTTGCCACGCAGCTCGTTCTCGACCTGTGCGGTGGCGAGGCCAGCGAAAGCCGCGTGGTTGGCTACAAGGGCTATGAGCCGCGCGGCATCACCTTTCCGGTGAGCGAGGTTGAGCGCCTGACCGGTCTCGACGTTTCAAGCGCCGAGAGCCGCGACGTCCTGAACCGTCTCGGCTTTGCCTCGACGGGCGATGGCGAGGTGTTGGACGTGTCCGTGCCGTCCTGGCGTCCGGACATCGACGGCAAGGCCGATCTGGTGGAAGAGGTGATGCGCATTCACGGCGTCAACGAGATTGCACCGCAGCCCCTGCCCTCCCATGGCGCGGTCAACGGCCAGATCCTCACCGTTCTGCAAAACCGCACCCGCAATGCGCGGCGCGCGCTGGCCGTGCGCGGCATGATGGAGGCGGTTACCTGGACCTTCATCGACGAGGCGCAGGCGAAGCTTTTCGGCGGCGGCGATGCCGCGCTCAAACTCTCCAACCCGATTGCGGCCTCCATGTCGGACATGCGTCCTTCGCTGCTGCCGGGGCTGATTTCCGCCGCGCAGCGCAATGCGGCGCGCGGCTTTTCGGACGTGGCGCTGTTCGAGGTGTCGAGCACCTATGAAAACGACCGCTATGAAGGCCAGCGCCGCGTTGCCGGCGGCATTCGCCGCGGCACGGCAGTGATGGACGGGGCGGGGCGTCACTGGTCGGGCAACAGCGCGGCGGTGGGCGTCTTCGACGCCAAGGCCGATGCACTGGCAGCCCTCGAGGCGGCGGGCGCGCCGGTGGACAAGCTGCAAATCGTCGCCGGTGGTCCCGATTGGTATCATCCCGGTCGCTCCGGCACGATCCGCCTTGGCCCCAAGATCGTGCTTGCCACATTCGGCGAAATCCACCCGCGCACGTTGGAGGCGCTGGATGCGGAGGGACCTGTCTGCGGTTTCGAGGTGTTCATCGACGCGATCCCGGAGCCAAAGGCCAAGGCGACGCGCACCAAGCCGCGCCTCGATCTCTCGCCCTTCCAGCTCGTGCGGCGCGACTTCGCTTTCGTGGTCGACAAATCGGTCGAGGCGGCAACCATCGAGCGGGCTGCGGCAGCGGCCGACAAGAAACTCGTCACCGCCGTGCGCGTGTTCGACATTTTCGAGGGTGCCTCGCTTGGCGAAGACAAGAAATCGGTGGCCATCGAGGTCTCGATCCAGCCGCGCGAAAAGACGCTGACGGACGAGGACCTCGAAGCCATCGCCGGCCGCATCGTTGCCAATGTCGGCAAGCAGACCGGCGGCACGCTGCGGGGGTAGTTCCCTGTCGTCGCAGGGTTAAAAAAGGCGACCTTGCGGGCCGCCTTTTCTTTTGCCGAACGGATCGATAGGGTCTGCCTTCCAATAAAGAGGAGAGGAGAATCCATGTTCCGTTGGGGCGTTCTTTCGACGGCCAGGATTGGCCGCGAGCAGGTTATTCCGCAGATTCAGGATGCCGAGAACGGCGTGGTGACGGCGATTGCCAGCCGCGACGCTGCAAGAGCGGAGGCAGTGGCCGCGCGTTTCGGTATTCCCAACGTCTTTTCCTCCTACGACGCACTTCTTGCCTCGCCGGATGTGGACGGCGTCTATATACCGCTGCCGACCTCCGACCATGTGGACTGGGCCATCAGAGCGGCGGATGCCGGCAAGCATGTGCTGGTCGAAAAGCCGCTGGCGCTCGATGCCAAGGACATCGCCCGCGTGATCGATGCGCGCGACCGAAACAATGTGGTCGTCTCGGAAGCCTTCATGGTCACCTACCACCCGCAATGGCACAAGGTGCGCGACCTGATCGCCGAAGGCGCCATCGGGCGGCTGCGGCATGTGCAGGGCGCTTTCTGCTATCACAATGTCGACCCGGACAACATGCGCAACAAGCGGGAGCTGGGTGGCGGTGGCCTGCCGGATATCGGCGTCTATCCGACGGTCACCGCGCGCTTTGCAACCGGACTGGAGCCGCAGCGTGTGCAGGCCGTCGTGGAGCGTGATCCGACATTCGGGACCGACATCTATGCCAGCGCCAAGGCCGATTTCGGCGATTTCGAACTGAGTTTCTATGTATCGACACAGATGGCGCTCAGACAGAGTATGGTGTTCCACGGCGACAAGGGCTTCATCGAGGTGAACGCCCCCTTCAACACGCCGGATTATGGCGACACACGCGTTACTGTGTTCAGCGCCGATCACAACAGCGCCAGCATTCACCGTTTCCCCCGGGCGCGCCAATATCGCTTGCAGGCCGAGGCCATCGCGCGCGCGGCGCGGGGAGAGGCGGCAACGATCTTTACGCTCGAGGATTCGGTGAAAAACCAGAAGCTGATCGACGCCATTTACCGCGCCGCCGACAAGGACGGCTGGGAGACGGTCTAGGGTCGACACGCACCGGCGCCAGCCGGATGTCAGGTTTGACCGGCAGCCCTGGGCGACAGGAATACGTGACGTCCGATCTGGCCATGCTTGCGCATTTTCCGGGCCCATTTGGGCCGGACATAGGTGGCGTAGTAATGCGTTGCGTTGACCGCCAAAATGTCGTCATCGTCCACCAGTGGATCGATGCCGCACTCCGGTGCGCAGGGCGGCAGCGAGCTGGCAATGCCGACGGCTCGTTCCCAGGCCGGACGGTTTTTCGGCACCAGGGAGATGCCTGTGCAGGCGAAGGAAAACTGGCAACGGTTGCGCCAGCGCGCATTCTGGAAGACGACGCCGCATATGCTGTTCGGATAGGCCCGTGAACTGACGCGGTTCAAGATCACCATGGCCACCGCCTTCTGCCCACTCACCGGCTCGCCGCGCGCCTCGTAATAGATCGCGGTCGCCAGACAGGTGTATTCGGCTTTCTGGCGAATCGCCAAGACGATACGCCTCGGCGACGGCAACCTCCGCGCCAGCATCAGGGCCATTATCGGCCGCGCATGGCCTTCGGAGTGCCACATTGGCGCGTGCGTTACCTCGTAGTCCCAGATCCAGCCCTGATGAAACAGCGACGACAGATAAAGCCCCCCGAGAAAAATTCCTCGGACCATCGTTTTCCAGAGATGTGCTGTCTGCAGGCAACCATGACCCGCAGGAAAACGCCCCGCTTGGTCACAACTTCCATATTCAGGGAGGCATTATCAAATCGGGTTTTGTTAAATTTCGACGGGCGCAGCGCGACCTGCATGCGACGGTGAAGGAAACGGTCGCCACACGAAAACCGAACCGCAAGCCCTCCGGGTAGGCGCCGCGAGCGCCCGGGAAACGCGCAACCGGACACTGAAAGGTCAGTCTATCGACGGATAAGAAGGCCGGGAACCCGCAGCCCGACGGGCGAAATGCTCCACAATCGACACAAATCCCGCCTTGCGCTTGAAAAATCACATTCTTATATACGCGTCGAAGCCGTATGGCGCGTTTCCTCAAAAAACGCTGCCGCGGCAAATTCGTGTGAACAGGGGCTGTCATCTGGAACGCCGGAATGGGTCCTGACAGTCTGCTTAGCGGAGAGAAGACATGGCTAAAGTAATCGGTATCGATCTCGGAACGACCAACTCCTGTGTCGCCGTCATGGACGGCAAGGATGCGAAGGTCATCGAAAACGCGGAAGGCGCGCGCACCACGCCGTCCATCGTGGCATTCACGGATTCGGACGAGCGGCTGGTCGGCCAGCCGGCCAAGCGCCAGGCGGTAACCAACCCCGAGAACACCCTTTTTGCAATCAAGCGGCTGATCGGCCGCCGCTTCTCCGACCCCACGGTCGAGAAGGACAAGAAGCTGGTCCCTTACAAGATCGTCAAGGCGGACAATGGCGACGCATGGGTCGAGTCGCACGGCAAGACCTATTCGCCCTCGCAGATTTCGGCCATGACGCTGCAGAAGATGAAGGAAACGGCCGAATCCTATCTCGGCGAAAAGGTCGAGAAAGCGGTCATCACCGTTCCCGCCTACTTCAACGACGCCCAGCGTCAGGCCACCAAGGACGCCGGCAAGATTGCCGGTCTGGAAGTGCTGCGCATCATCAACGAGCCGACGGCGGCCGCGCTCGCCTACGGCCTCGACAAGAAGGACGGCAAGACCATCGCCGTCTACGATCTGGGCGGCGGCACGTTCGACATCTCGATCCTGGAGATCGGCGACGGCGTGTTCGAGGTGAAGTCCACCAATGGCGACACCTTCCTGGGCGGTGAAGACTTCGACATGCGGCTGGTCGAATATCTGGCCGCAGAGTTCAAGAAAGAGCAGGGCATCGACCTGCAGCAGGACAAGCTGGCCCTGCAGCGCCTCAAGGAAGCGGCCGAGAAGGCCAAGATCGAGCTTTCGTCGGCTTCGCAGACCGAAATCAACCTGCCCTTCATCACGGCCGACCAGTCGGGCCCGAAGCACCTGACCATGAAGCTGACGCGCGCCAAGTTCGAAAGCCTCGTCGAGGATCTCATCAAGCGCACCGTCGAGCCCTGCAGGGCGGCGCTCAAGGATGCCGGCATGAATGCCGGTGAGATCGACGAAGTGGTTCTCGTCGGCGGCATGACCCGCATGCCCAAGGTGCAGGAGACCGTGAAGAGCTTCTTCGGCAAGGAGCCGCACAAGGGTGTGAACCCGGATGAAGTGGTCGCCATGGGCGCCGCGATCCAGGCCGGCGTGCTGCAGGGCGATGTGAAGGACGTTCTGCTGCTCGACGTGACCCCGCTTTCGCTGGGCATCGAGACGCTCGGCGGCGTGTTCACCCGCCTGATCGACCGCAACACGACGATCCCGACCAAAAAGAGCCAGGTCTTCTCGACCGCCGAGGACAACCAGAATGCGGTGACCATCAACGTGTTCCAGGGCGAACGCGAAATGGCCGCCGACAACAAGAGCCTCGGCCGCTTCGACCTGACCGGCCTTCCGCCCGCACCGCGCGGCGTGCCGCAGATCGAGGTCACGTTCGACATCGACGCCAACGGCATCGTCAACGTGTCGGCGAAGGACAAGGGCACCGGCAAGGAGCAGCAGATCCGTATCCAGGCTTCCGGCGGTCTGAGCGACGACGAAATCGAGACCATGGTGAAGGACGCCGAGTCCAACGCCGAGGCCGACAAGAAGCGCCGCGAGGCGGTGGAAGCCAAGAACCAGGCCGAGGCCCTCGTCCACTCGACCGAGAAGTCGCTCAGCGACTATGGCGACAAGATCTCCGAAGAGGAGAAGAAGGCCATCGAAGACGCGCTCGCCGATCTTAAGTCGGCTGTCGAGGGCGACGACGCCGAAGACATCAAGACGAAGACCAATACGCTCGCCGAGGCTTCCATGAAGCTCGGTCAGGCCATGTACGAGGCCAGCCAGGCGGAAACCGCGGAGGCTGACGCCGCGGCCGATGCCAAGGCTTCCGGCGACGACGTCGTGGACGCCGACTTCGAGGAAATCGACGAGGACGACAAGAAGTCGGCCTGACCGGCAAGAGCACCACAAGCGATAGCGATTAGGAGAACCCGGGGTTTCGGCCCCGGGTTTTTTCATGTCTTCTTAAACGTCTACTGCCTAAGCTTGCTCCAGGTCAGAGGACGTCGATCGGTCGAGGAGACACATGATCCGTTACCGGCTCTTCGAGATTTGGCGCTTCTTCGCGGCATTGCTGATCATGCTCTACCATTTCGGGCATTTTGCCCCTGGCAAGGGCCTTGTCGTGAAAAACGAGCTGGAGTCCCTGCGCCTGCTCCTCGATATGTTCTTCATCATTTCCGGCTTCCTGATCTTCACCCGCTACGGCGAGCAGGTCCGCGATGCCAGGAGCTATTCTATCTACCTCTACAAGCGGCTGATCCGCCTCTACCCGCTTCATCTCGCCACGCTTTCCTATTTCGTGTTTGTCGGTCTTCTGGTTCTCTTCGGCGTGCTGCGCACCGGCGGCGAAGCGCAACTTTACGACTGGAGCACATTGCCTTCGAACCTTTTCCTGATCCAGGCATGGGGCGTGGAAGACAATCTCACCTTCAACTTCGTCTCATGGTCCCTGTCGGCAGAGTGGTTCGCCTATCTCTTGTTGCCTGTCATCATCCTCGCCTATCGCGGCGCCGGCCTGACCGGCCTCTTCGGCTTGCTTTTCGTCTGCTATGCCCTTCTGGAACTGATGGTGCGCACCGGTATCATGCCGTTCGAGAGCTGGATCATGGCGGACACCTGGGGCGCCTACCGCACCTTTGCCGATTTCGTGCTTGGGGCCTTGCTCGCGGTTCTCGTTCAGCGCGCGGCATTGCCGATAACCGCCCGCTGGCCGGCCTGGATCGCGATCCTGCTGGCCTGCACATCCATGGCGCTGCAATTCGACATCTATATCTCGCTGCTGATCCTGGCCGCCGCCGTCTTCCTGGCCGGCGTCGTGGAGCGCAACGACCCTGACCGATACACTTATCCGGCCTTTCTGCGGTCGGCTGCCGCCGTCTCCTTCGGCATCTACCTCTGGCATCCGGTCACGGAAAGCATCTTCTTCTCCTACGTCTGGGGCCACCACATCCAATCGCCCTCAATCCTTCTGTTCTTCGCATATACGGGCGGCGTGATGTTCCTCACGGTCATCATCGCCATGGTATCGTTCCGATTGTTCGAAAACGTTCTGTACGGATACTTGTTGAACGCCGCCGGTCTCGCGCGGCGAGAAAGCCGTTCGGGCGCGCCGACCATCTGAGCCGACCGCAAAACTCGCTCTTCATGCGGTTGTCGCCGCCGCATGGCTGGCAATCTGCCGCAAACTATGGCATTCGCTGTCGCGAATACCTAAATAACGGACACTGATCGGGGGAACGGTGTTCGCTCCAAACAGACTATGCGGGACTCTCATTCATGAAGGCAGATTTTTACGAGACGCTCAGCGTGTCGAGAAACGCCGACGAGAAGGAACTTAAAAGCGCTTTTCGCAAACTCGCCATGCGGTATCACCCTGACCGCAATCCCGGCGACGACGAAGCGGAACGGAAGTTCAAGGAAGTCAACGAAGCCTACGAAACGCTGCGCGATCCGCAGAAGCGTGCGGCTTACGACCAGTTCGGCCATGCCGCCTTCGAAAACGGCGGAATGGGCGCGCGCGGTGGCTTCGGCGGCGGCGGCGGCGGTTTCGCCGATATCTTCGAGGACATCTTCGGCGACATGATGGGCGGTGGCGGCGGCCGACGCCGTGGCGGCCGCCAGCACGGCGCGGACCTGCGCTTCAACATGGAAATCACGCTCGAGGAAGCCTTTACCGGCAAGACTGGACAGATTCGCGTGCCCACAGCCGTTGCCTGCGACGATTGTGCCGGCACCGGGGCCAAACCCGGCACCTCGCCGACGCAGTGCCAGATGTGCCACGGCTCGGGCCGCGTCCGGGCCGCACAGGGCTTTTTCTCGATCGAACGCACCTGCCCGCAATGTCAGGGACGCGGCGAGACCATTTCCGACCCCTGCCCCAAATGTTCCGGCCAGGGGCGGGTGGCGGAAGAGCGCTCGCTCTCGGTCAACATCCCCGCCGGCATCGAAGACGGCACACGCATCCGACTGGCCGGCGAGGGCGAGGCGGGACTGCGCGGCGGCCCTTCAGGCGATCTCTACATCTTCCTGTCCGTCAGGCCGCATGAATTCTTCCAGCGCGACGGCGCCGATCTCTATTGCAAGGTGCCGATCTCGATGACGACAGCCGCGCTGGGCGGTTCCTTCGAAGTGGCGACACTCGACGGCACGCAGACGCGCGTAAAGGTTCCGGAGGGCACGCAGAACGGACGCCAGTTCCGCCTGAGCGGCAAGGGCATGCCGGTGCTGCGTCAGCCGAAGGTCGGCGATCTTTATATTCAGGTGGCCGTAGAAACGCCGCAAAACCTTACCAAGAAGCAGCGGGAGCTGCTGGAGGCGTTCGAAGAGATTTCCTCCAAGGAAAACAGCCCGCAATCGGCCGGTTTCTTTTCGCGGATGAAGGACTTCTTCGAAACCTTCGGCGAATAGACAAACCGTGTTAAGAGAAACGGTCGGGTTGTCTTGCCGGGCGTTTCGGATGCGGGCGGGTTGCCGCCGCAAAGAGCGGCTTTGAGGATGAGGTTTTGAAGGAGGACGCCGGAAAGATGAGCAAGGGCATGGATGTGCGCAAAGCGATCGCGGATCGCTTCGGAGAGGAATTGCGCTTCTTTCGCGGCTGGATCGAGCAGCCCAAGGCCGTAGGCTCCATCATTCCGACGAGCGGAACAACGGCGAGGCGAATGGCCTCGATCATCAACACGAATTCCGGCCTGCCGGTTCTCGAAGTCGGGCCGGGCACGGGTGTCATCACCAAGGCGATTCTCGCTCAAGGCGTGAAACCGGGCGATCTCTACGCACTCGAATACTCGCCGGATTTCGTGAAGCATCTGCGTGAAACCTATCCCGGCGTCAACGTGATTCAGGGCGATGCGTTCAACCTCGCTCAGACGCTGACGCAGGCCCTGGGAGAGCGGGCACCGCGGCTTTTCGACAGTGTGGTCTCCGGCGTTCCCCTGCTTAACTTCCCGGTGGAGGCGCGCGTCGCCTATCTGGACTCCCTGCTCGACCGCATTCCCGATGGACGGCCGGTGATTCAGCTCACTTACGGCCCGAAATCCCCGATCCCGCCCGGCCATGGCGACTACACCGTCGAGCATTTCGACTTCGTGCTGCGCAACATTCCCCCGACACAGTTGTGGATTTATCGCCGCGGAAAGCACTGAGGCCGCCTGGCCGGAAGACGCGACCGCGCACAGCCGACATTAAGCCATTGATCGGCGCCAACATTGGCTATACGGCTCTTTCAAAAAGGAGCTGTGGCCCATGACCCCAAAAATCCTGGTTTTCGCGGGATCGATCCGAACCGGCGCCTATAGCGGACAAACCGCCGATGCGGCCGTGAAGGAACTGGCACAGCAAGGTGCCGAAGTGACGCGGATTTCGCTTGCGGACTATCCGCTGCCGATCATGGACCAGGATCTCGAGAAGGAGAAAGGTGTTCCGGAGAACGCCTACAAGCTCGGCCGGCTGATCGACGCTCATGACGGCGTGCTGATCGCCAGCCCGGAGTACAATGCCTCCATCCCGCCGCTGCTGAAGAACACGGTCGACTGGTTGAGCCGGCTTTCCAAGGACAATGGCAAGACGTTGCGCCCCTGGGCCGGCAAGCCCATCGGGCTATGCTCCTCTTCCGACGGCAATTTTGCCGGCATTCGCGGTCTCTACCATCTGCGCGCCGTGCTGATGAACTGCAAGGCCGATATCATCACGCAACAATGTTCCGTCGCCCGCGCCCAGGACGCCTTCGACGAGAAGGGCGGCTTCAGGGATGACCGCACGCGCGGGATGATGGAAGCCGTGTGCAACAGCCTGATCGAACGCGCCAGATTGACATCGACAAGAGTGGGAGCCTGAGCCTATGAGCGACGAGATGCGGGACCGCCTGATTGTGGGCCTCGATGTACCGAGCCTGACCGAGGCCGACCGGGTGGTCGCCGCACTCGGCGACACCGTGTCCTTCTACAAAATCGGCCATCAGCTCGCCTTTGCCGGCGGCCTGAGCTTCGCGCGTGAGCTGGCCGGTTCGGGCAAGAAGATCTTCCTCGACATGAAACTGCTCGACATCGACAACACGGTCGCCAAGGGCGTGGAAAACATAGCCCGCATGGGCATGACCATGCTCACCATCCACGCCTATCCGAAGGCGATGCGCGCGGCGGTGCAGGCGGCCCAGGGCTCCGGTCTGACCTTGCTCGGCGTAACGGTGCTGACCTCCATGGACGACGCGGATCTGGTGGAGGCCGGCTATGCGATGACGGCGCGGGACCTGGTGAAAAAACGCGTCGGCCAGGCGCGCGAGGCGGGGATGGGCGGCATTGTCTGCGCACCGACGGAGGTGGAGGAAATGCGCACCGTGGCAGGCTCCGACATGGCGCTGGTGACGCCCGGCATCCGCCCGGCGGGCAGCGACCACGGCGACCAGAAGCGGGTGATGACGCCGGGCGACGCGATCCGCGCCGGAAGTTCGCATCTGGTGGTGGCCCGCCCCATCGTCGCGGCACAAGATCCCAAAGCCGCAGCACAGGCCATTCTCGACGAGATGGCCGCGGCCTGACAGAGTGGCACTGAAACGGGCCAAGGGAGGAGAAATCATGCCAAAGGGATACTGGATCGCCCATGTCGATGTGCGCGACCCCGAGCGCTATAAGGACTATGTGGCCACGGCCAAACCGGCGTTCGAAAAGTTCGGCGCACGCTTTCTGGCACGCGGCGGCGCCTGGGAGGGGCTGGAAGGCACCGGTCGCGGACGCAATGTGGTGATCGAGTTCCCCTCGTTGCAGGCCGCGCACGATTGCTATAACTCGCCCGAATATCAGGCTGCAAAGGCGATTCGCACAACCGTGGCCGAGGCCGACATGGTTTTGGTCGAAGGTGCGGATTGAAGACAGAACGATCGAGGATCGACCCACGCTCGACAGCCGTACGAATTATGTAATCCGCAACTATCGCCAAACCGATGCGGCGCTTCTGCCCGCGGTGGAGGTGCGCGCCGGCCAGCTCTTCGCCGCGCACGGTTATGCCGAGCTGGCGGCGTCACCCGCCATGGCCGCCGATGCGTTCGACAAGCTCGCTTCGCAGAACCGCACCCTCGTCGCAGCGCATGATACGGATGGCGCCGTGGGCTACGCCATCGCAGGCGCCATCGGCACGTTTTTTCATCTGAAGGAACTTTCCGTTGCCCCGGAGCATGGGCGACGTGGGCTCGGCGGAGCGCTGGTGAAGGCAGTCGTCGCCGAGAGTGTCGCGCGCGGCCTCGATGGCGTGTCGCTCAGCACCTTTCGCGCGGTTCCGTTCAACGCGCCCTTCTACGCGCGCCACGGCTTTGCCGAACTGCCGCTCGAGGACGCTCCCGAAGCGCTGAGAGCGCGTTTTCTCACCGAAGTGCCGCCCGGGATACCACCCGAAAGCCGCCTGCTAATGCTGCGCCGCAACACTTCCGGCTGAACAGCGCGGCTTATTTTCTTTTTTATATCAATATTTTATAGTTCGCTCATTGCTGCAATTCGCAGCTTCTATTGCAACGCAGCAAAAGTCGTTTACTCTGATTGGTATGCAAACGACCAAGGCTTCACCGTCGCGCACGCACATCCTTTGGCGGTCCAGCCGTGGCGAAGGTCCTCCCAGGAAACCTAGCAATGTATTATCAGCTTTATGAATTCAATCACGCCGCGCTCCAGCCGGCGCGAGCTTACGCAGACGCCGTTCGGCTCTTTTACAGCAACCCGATGAACCCGGTTGCCAAGACTTATTTCGGTCGCACGGTGGCCGCCGCCGCCGAGGTCTTCGAGCGCAGCACCCGCCGCTACACCAAGCCCGAGTTCGGGCTTACGGAAACCAGTGTCAACGGGGTGAAAGTTGCCGTTCGCGAACAAACCGTGTGGTCGCAGCCCTTCTGCGATGTGATCCGCTTCAAGCGCGATCTGCCCAAAGGCACACATCCGGGCCCCCGCATCCTCATGGTTGCGCCGATGTCGGGTCACTACGCCACGCTGCTGCGCGGCACGGTGGAAACGATGCTGCCCTATGCCGACGTGTACATTACCGACTGGGCCGATGCGCGCACGGTGCCGGTGACCGACGGATCGTTCGATCTCGACGATTATATCGACTATCTGATCGACATTTTCGACCATCTCGGCCCCGAGACGCATGTGATGGCGGTCTGCCAGCCATCCGTTCCCGTGCTTGCCGCTATTGCCCTGATGGAAGCGCGCGGCGAGAAAAACGTGCCCGCCAGCATGACGCTGATGGGTGGCCCCATCGACACACGCAAAAACCCGACCGCCGTGAACGAACTCGCCGAGCAGAAGGATATCTCCTGGTTCCGCGACAATGTGATCATGCCGGTCCCCTGGCCCAATCCCGGCTTCATGCGCCATGTCTATCCGGGTTTCCTGCAGCTTTCCGGTTTCATGAGCATGAATCTCGACCGCCATATCACGGCGCACAAAGACTTCTTCATGCACCTTGTGAAGAATGACGGCGATTCCGCCGAGAAGCACCGCGACTTCTACGATGAGTATCTTGCCGTCATGGATCTGACCGCCGAATTCTACCTTCAGACGGTGGAAACCGTGTTCATTCGCCACGACCTGCCGCGCGGCCAGATGCGGCATCGCGGCGAACCGGTCGACCCCAGCGCCATCCGGCGCGTGGCGCTGCTGACGGTGGAAGGCGAGAATGACGACATTTCCGGTGTCGGCCAGACCAAGGCCGCGCACGATCTGTGCGTGAACATTCCCGGCGAAATGCGCCATCACTACATGCAACCGGCGGTCGGCCATTACGGCGTATTCAACGGTTCGCGCTTCCGCTCGGAGATCGCGCCGCGCATTCTCGACTTCATGCGCAGCAATCCCGCCGGCGGCTTAAAGACGGGCACACAAACGGCAGCGAAGCCAACACCTGCCAAAGCGACATCCCGAAAGAGCCCGGCCGCAAAAACCTCGGCGAAGACCGAGCCCTCTGCCAAGAAGCCGATCAAACGCGCGCGAAAAACGCCTGCGAAACGCGCCATGCGCGCCAAATCGACCTGATCCTCACGCGCTTCGCTCTACGCCCGACGATCACGTTTCTTCCAACGGCGGGGTCAGTGCGCGTGGCGCCGCCGGGCATTTCTCGCCCATTCGAATGTGCATTTCGGCAACAGTGGAGCTGAAAGCAGTGGCGAGGAGCGGCGCCGGTAACCATAGCTACCAAGATTGTCTGTCTGCCGATTGACAGCGACCCCTCACGTTTCTTAACGTTTCATTAACGATAGAAACGAACGGGGAGCGGCATGATGGCTGCTTGGCGGGGGGTAATCCGCAGCGGGGTCTTTGCGGGCCTGATTCTGACGGGAGCCATGATGGCACCGGCCGGAGCGACGAATCTTATGGAGACTGGCGGGCTGACATCCCAGCCGATCGGCCATTACGAGTTCTGCAAGGCCAACCCCGTGGAATGCTCCATCCGCATGCGCGATGAGGGGCCGGAGCACATGACGAAAACGCTCTGGAAAGCCGTCACCGAAATCAACGCGACGGTGAATCGCTCTGTAAAGCCGATGAACGATATCGACATTTATGGTGCGGAGGAGGTGTGGACCTATCCCTCGACCGGTGTCGGCGACTGCGAGGACTATGTGCTCGAAAAGCGCCGCGCCCTGAAGCGGGCCGGGTTTTCACTTTCCAATCTGCTGATCACCGTGGTGCGCAAGCCCAATGGCGAAGGCCACGCGGTGCTGACCGTGCGCACCGACCGGGGCGATTTCGTGCTCGACAACCTTAACGACAGTGTCAAGCTGTGGAGCGCCACCGACTACCGTTACCTGAAGCGCCAGGCAAGCGACCATACGGGCCGCTGGGTGAGCTTACGCGAGGGCAACAATCCGGTTGTCGGTGCGGTCAGCGAATAATCGATCCAATCTCCAAACTTCGTCACATTTGCCGTTCTAGACTCTGCAAGCATGGGCAAAGCGGGAGTTTTGGATGCATGATCCCAGATCGGAACTTGGCAGACGGTTGTTCTGCCTTGCTGCGGCGCTGCTGATGGCTGCCGGATTTCACACCGGCGCCTCCGCGCAAACCCCTCTCATCGCCGCCGCGGAAAACGGCGATATCGCCGCCCTTCAAAACGCCTTGCAGGATGGCGCGGCCATCGAAGAGCGCGACGAGCGCCAGAGAACGGCGTTGATGGCCGCCGTGCAGGCGAACCGGACCGATGCGGCGCGCCTGCTCATCGAAGCCGGCGCCGACGTCAACGCCAAGGACGGAATCGAAGACAGCCCCTATCTGCTTGCCGGCGCGCGCGGCTATCTGGATATACTGCGCCTGACGCTTGAGCACGGTGCCGACCTTGCAAGCACCAATCGCTATGGCGGTACGGCGCTTATTCCGGCCGCCGACCGCGGCCATGTGGAGACAGTGAGAACGCTCATCGAGGCCGGCGTGAACCTGGATCACGTCAACAAGCTTGGCTGGACGGCCCTGCTCGAAGCGGTCATTCTGGGCGACGGTGGACCGAACCATCAGGCGATCGTCGAATTGCTGGTTAAGGCGGGCGCGGATACCGACATTGCCGACCGGGAGGGTGTGACCGCCTTGCAGCATGCAAAGCGCAGCGGCTATGCGCAGATGGTGAAGACCCTCGAAGCCGCAGGGGCGCAATGAACGGGCCGACAGGTCCCTTCGGCGAAACCGTCTCGCCGGCCTTCGGCGTTGTGCAGGAAACGAAGACGCTTTGCGGTTGAAGGTCTGCGGGTGCGGCGGCAAACCGCCACGCAGTCGGCCGAACCGCCCGACACCCGAACCGACGGCTGGCCGCCGCCCTCTTCTGTTTCCACCGCGCACGATCAGAACGCGGTTCCGCTCGATGCGAAAACGGCCGGGGTCGAGGCGAGCCCCATTTTCCGCCTCCTTGACAACTCATAACTGCAGAGTTATTCGTCCAATACATAGCCCTGTAGTTATAAGTAGCGATGCAGCAACCCCACGATATCCTTTTTCGCACGCTGGCCGATCCGACACGACGCGCCATTTTCGAGCGGCTGTGCCGCGACGGCGATCTGACGGTGGGGGTTCTGACGGCGGGAGCGGGCGTATCGCAACCGGCCGTTTCCAAACATCTCGGCGTTTTGAAGCGCGCGGGGCTCGTGCGCGATCGCCAGGATGGCCGGCAAACCCACTACAGCGTGCAGATCGACGCGCTGGCGCCCCTTGTCCACTGGACGAAGGAAATGAAGAGCTTCTGGCAAAACCGTTTCGACGACCTTGAAGACCTGCTCAACAGGATGGACCAATGACGAATGCCGCGACCGAAACGCTCTCCGTGGTGGTCGAGCGCGAGATTCCGCATCCGCCGGAGAAAATCTGGCGCGCGCTCACACAGCCGCACCTGATCGCGGAGTGGTTGATGAAGAACGATTTCGAAGCGCGAGAGGGCCACCGCTTCAACCTGACCGCCGACTGGGGTGGCGTGGACTGCGTGGTGGAGACCGTGGAACCGCACAGGGCGCTCTCCTATGCGTGGGACACCAAGGACCTGCGGAGCACGGTCAGCTGGACTCTCACGCCCACATCGACCGGCACGCTTCTGCGCATGGAGCAGGAAGGGTTTCAGCCCGATCAGAAACCTTACTATCAGGGCGCAACGGTGGGATGGCCACGTTTCATCTCCGAACTGGAACGGGTTGTCGCGAGGCTCGACTGATACAGCCCGCTGAACCGAAAAAGTTTTGATCCGAAAGACCGAGGAAGACGCATGACCACATCCGAAACCGGCAAATCACCCTCCGATCTGATCGATGAGAAGATTGCGGGGTTGGCGGACTGGCGGGGTGAAACGCTCTCGAAGCTTCGCGCTCTGGTCAAGCAGGCCCTGCCCGACGTGACCGAGGAATGGAAATGGCGTGGCGTTCCCGTCTGGTATCGAGACGGGATGATCTGCACCGGCGAGACCTATAAGAAAGCCGTGAAGATGACCTTCGCTAAGGGGGCTTCCCTCGACGATCCTTCGGGACTGTTCAATGCCAGCCTCGAAGGCAACACGCGACGCGCCATCGACTTCCACGAAGGCGACACGATCGACGAGGACGCGTTGAAGGCGCTCCTTCGCGCCGCCGCAGAACGCAACGCCGACAAAAGCAGATAGGAGCGCACTGCAATGAACTGGAATTTATGGATCCGACAATCTCATCGCTGGATCTCGATTGCCTTCACGCTGGGCGTGATCGTCAACACCATTGCCACGGCCAGCGGGCAGGAACCGCCCGTGTGGGTTTATTTCCTGGCGCTTGGACCGCTCCTCCTGTTGCTGATAACCGGGCTTTACCTTTTCGCTCTTCCCTATTTCGCAAGAAGACGCGCGGAACGGGGTGCCGGCGCGTAGATCGTTTCACCATTTCAAGTGATCGGTGAAGCGATCTATCCTGTCGGTTCCGCCACTTGTGCAACCCAGTGCGGTTGCACGCGACCACAGAGCGCCGAGGAGGACCGTGCATGCCTGCGAAACGAGCATCGGGAAAGCCGAAGAAAGCCGCCGATACACCAAGACTGCTCTCCGGTGGCAATCCGCAGATCGCCAAGGGCGATGGAGATGCACCGGTGCAGGCCTATATCGCGGCCATGCCCGGCTGGAAAAGCGACATGGGGCGCCAGCTCGACACGCTCATCGTGCGCGCGCTTCCGGAGGTTCGCAAAGCGGTGAAATGGAATTCCCCCTTCTATGGCATCGAAGGCCGGGGCTGGTTTCTCAGCTTCCACTGCTTCACCCGCTACATCAAGATCGCCTTCTTTCGCGGCGCCGCGCTCGAGCCTGTGCCGCCCGTTACCTCCAAGGACGAAAACACGCGCTACTTTCACATTCATGAAAACGACGTGCTGGACGAAGCGCTTTTCGCCTCATGGGTGCGGCAAGCGTCTACCCTGCCCGGCTGGACACCTTGAGCCGCCCGCCGCATTGGCCTTCGCAGCGATGAACGGCGCATTCGATCCGCGCGAGGCCGGATATAAATTAGCCGGCTATTTTTCCTGAAATGCGAGCCGGGCGCCGAGAGCCAGATAGACCGTACCGACAACGCGCCCCTGCCAGCGCGCGATAGCGGGATTGCGCCGCAGCCATGCGCCCACGGACCCTGCGCCAAACGCGATCAAGGAGGTGTAGGCCGCGCTCATGGCGACAAAAACTATTCCCAATGTGGCAAGCTGCAGAATGGCGGGACTTCCCGGCTGGATAAACTGCGGCAGGAAGGCGAGGAAGAACAGGGCGGTCTTCGGATTGAGCACCTCGGCCACCAACGCCTGCCGGAACGCGCGCGGCGCCGTGATCGGACGCACGCTGGGCAGGTCGAACCGGTCCGTCTTTTCCAGAAAGGCGCTAATGCCGAGATAGACCAGATAAGCGACGCCGGCATATTTCACCACCGTGAAAGCAAGCGCCGAGGTCATGAGAATGGCCGACAAGCCGACCGTCGCCATGATGGTGTGAACCAGATCGCCGGCGGCGATGCCGAGCCCGGTGGCGATGCCGATGCGGCGACCGCCCGACGCGGCGCGGGCGAGCGTCATCAGCACCGCCGGCCCGGGGATCAAAAACAGTCCCAAAACAACGAGCATGTAGGTCAGCAGGGTCGCACCATCGATCACTTTGTTTCCTCCCAGATTCCGTTCGGGTCGTCGTGACGACTATGCGGCGCGTCCTCCGCCACCGCAAGACCTGGATTTGAACCCGAGCGCGCCGGAGTCATGCGGCCTGCGACCGCATCGCGCCTGCCATGCGATAGGAGATCGCTTCGGCGATGTGGGAGCGCGCAACAGTGTCGGAGCCGCCAAGATCGGCCAATGTGCGCGCAACCTTGAGCACGCGATGGTAAGCGCGGGCGGAAAAGCCGAGCTTCTCGCTTGCCTCGCGGATGAGCGCCGCACACCCTGAATCGAGCTTTACCACATCCTCGATCAGCGCGGCCGAACAGGATGCGTTGGTGGTCCACGCCGGGAGGCCCTGCGCCGTATAACGGACCTGTTGCGCTCCGCGGGCGCGGGCAACCCGCTCGGCAACGGTCGCGCTCGTTTCCGCCCGTTCGGCGCCGCCCACAAGATCGCTGGCCGAAACCGCCGGCACATCGATGCGAAGGTCGACGCGGTCGAGCAGCGGACCCGAGATGCGCGCCTGATAATCCGTTACGCAGCGCGGCCCGCGCCGGCAGCGATGACCGGGCTCGCCGGCCATGCCGCAACGGCACGGGTTCATCGCCGCGACAAGCTGGATGCGGGCAGGATAACTCACTCGATGATTGGCACGGGCAATCACGCATTCGGCGGTTTCGAGCGGCTGGCGCAGTGAATCGAGAACCTGCGGAGAAAACTCCGGCAACTCGTCAAGAAACAGAACGCCGTGATGGGCAAGCGAGGCTTCGCCTGGCCGCGCCTTCAGCCCGCCGCCAACGATCGCCGCCATGGAAGCCGAATGATGGGGGGCGCGAAAAGGCCGGCGATCGGACAGTTTTCCATCCGCCAGCTCCCCGGCGATGGAGGCGATCATGGAGACTTCGAGAAGCTCCCGCGGCGAGAGCGGCGGCAGGATGGACGGCAGGCGTTGCGCCAGCATGGACTTTCCGGCGCCGGGCGGACCGATCATCAGGAGATTGTGCCCTCCGGCGGCCGCCACTTCGAGCGCCCGTTTGGCGCCCTCCTGCCCCCGAATATCGGCGAGATCGGGCACATTGGCCGGAGGCGGACCGAGGGCTGCCTCCGGTCGGCGCATCACCTGAGTGCCTTTGAAATGATTGGCAAGCGCGATAAGGCTTCGCGGGGCGAGAATATCGATATCGGCGCTGGCCCAGGCCGCTTCCGCACCGCAAGCATGCGGGCAGATCAGCCCGCGCTCCATCGCGTTGGCGCCGATCGCCGCCGGCAGGACACCGTTGACCGCAGCCACCGTGCCGTCGAGCGACAGTTCTCCAAGAACGACATAGCCGGCCAACGCATCGGCCGGAATGGCGCCGAGCGCGGCCATGAGCCCCAGGGCGATTGGCAAATCGTAATGGCTGCCCTCCTTCGGCAGATCGGCCGGGGCGAGATTGACCGTCACCTTTTTCGGCGGCATGGAAAGACCGGAGGCATGAAGCGCGGCCTGTACGCGCTCACGACTTTCCGTCACGGCCTTATCGGCCAGTCCGACGATCTGCATCCCCATCTTGCCGGGCGCGACCATCACCTGCACATCGACGGGCACGGCCTCTATGCCCTGAAACGCCACGGTGCACACACGCGAAACCATGCGCCCTCCCCTTGCACGCCGGAAATACAGCCAGAACAAGAATTCCAACCCCGATACAACCGCATTGAAACAGGTTCGCGCGGCCAGATCAAGAACGTTTGCGGAACAAACAAACGCAGAGGTTGCAGATGGATTGCAAATGGTTGTGCGGATGGAACAAAAGCCGGCGGAGCAAGCGCCCGCCGGGCAAGGAGTGAAATACGGCACGGCCGACGGTTGAGCGCATCGGCCCGCCCAGCGACGGTCAGGCGCGCGTACGGCGCGCTTCCACGGCATCCCAGAAGAGCGCGGCAATATCCGCCCCGCCGAACCTTCTGACCTCGCGAATGCCGGTTGGCGAGGTGACGTTGATCTCCGTCAGCCAATCGCCGATCACGTCTATGCCGACCAGCGTGAAACCGCGCTCACGCAGGGACGGGCCGATGCGAGCGCAGATCTCGCGCTCGCGATCCGTAAGGTCCGCATGTTCGGCACGCCCGCCGACATGCATGTTGGAGCGGGAATCGTGCTCGGCCGGTATGCGATTGATGGCGCCGACCGGCTCTCCCTCGATCAGAATGATGCGCTTGTCTCCGCCCCGCACTTCCTTCAGGTAGCGCTGCACGATGAACGGTTCGCGAAACGCGTCCATGAACATCTCCAGAAGCGAGGCGAGGTTGCGGTCCCCTTCCCGCAGATGGAAGATGCCCGCGCCGCCATTGCCGTAAAGCGGCTTGACGATGATGTCGCCATGCTTTTTGCGGAAATCGTCGACCTCGCGTGTGTCGCGGGTGATCAGCGTTTCCGGCATCAGATCCGCGAATTCGGTGACGAAGATCTTTTCAGGACTGTTGCGCACCCAGGAGGGATCGTTGACCACCAGCGTCTCGGGATGGATCCGGTCCAGAACATGGGTCGTGGTGATGTAGTTCATGTCAAAAGGCGGATCCTGACGCAGAAGCACCACATCCAGCTCCGACAAGTCGATCCGCTGGGGCTCGCCCAATGTGAAGTGATTGCCCTGTTCGTCGCGCACCTCGAGTGTCTCTGCCCAGGCGATCGCCTTGCCATCCACCATGGACAGCCGGTCCGGCGTGTAGTGCCAGAGTTCATGGCCCCGCGCCTGCGCCTCAAGAGCGAGCGCGAAGCTCGTGTCGCCGGCAATGGAAACGGTGGAGATATGGTCCATCTGGACCGCGACTTTCAGGGACATGGGATAACGCTCCGGAGGGGATCTGGCGATTCGGCTCCAAGTTCTGCATCCCATTCGTATCGACCGCGGGAGCAAATGTCGGAACCGACAGGGCCAGAAGCAGCTGTATGTCTCCAGCGGAACTTACGCGTTCCACCAGTAGGCCGCAGATGACGGCGCGAGAGCGCTCATGTCAAGCCGTTCGGGAAACATGGTATCGCTGCGCGCACCACCCGGCGAAAGCACCCTTCACAGTATCGCGATATTGGATACGATTCCTAAACAATTTCAGTCCATGGTCCGGAAAATGTGATCAAAAAATCGCCAATGCAATGGAGTATCGATGCAGCCGGCGCCCGCACCTGAACGGACGACAACGGCGGACCAGTCCGACTATGCCTTCACCGATGCGTTGACGGGCCTTGGAAACATGCGTCGCTTCTTCGACAAGATCAATCGGTTGATCGAGGAGCGCGCCGACGATCCGGCCCCGTTCGCCATCGGCGTTCTCGACCTGGACGGCTTCAAGCCGATCAACGATCTTTTCGGCCGTGCCGCTGGCGATGAAATCCTGCAGCAGGTCGCGATGCGGCTTCGCGCGGCCATGGATTCGAATTCCACGGTGACGCGAATCGGTGCCGACGAATTCGCTTTTCTGTTCCCGCTCGTCTTCAGCGAAGAGGCGGCGCGCGAAAAGACAAGGCTTTTGATCGAAATCCTTTCGGCACCCTACGATGTGGGTCAGCGCACGGCCAGGCTTTCGGCTTCTGCCGGCTGCTCGCTCTATTATTCGGAGGAAGAGACGAGCGAGGTGCTGCTGAACAAGGCGGAAACCGCGCTTTATCAGGCCAAACGCACCGGGCGCGGAGCGGTGGTGGTCTACACGCGCGAGATGGAAGAAGCCGCAAAGCGCGTAACCCATATCGAGCAGGCCCTGCGCCGCGCGGTTGCCGCCGGCGAGGTTGAGCCGCACTTCCAGCCGATCGTCGACCTGGAAACGCGCCGCACGGTGGGTTTCGAAACGCTTGCCCGCTGGACGGACCGGGATCTCGGCCCCGTTTCGCCTGGCATCTTTATCCCCATCGCCGAGGAGCGCGGCATTATCGGCCAGCTCTCCCAACTTGTGCTGCGCAAGGCCACGGAAGCCGCCCGCGACTGGCCGAAAGATCTGTTTCTGTCGTTCAATCTATCGCCATCGCAACTGGTGGACCACAATACGGGCCTTCAGATTCTATCGATACTGGAGCGCACGGGCTTCGATCCGCGCCGCCTCGAGATCGAGATCACCGAAACCGGGCTGATGAACGATCCCACCTCGGCACGGCGCATCGTGGAAGATTTGCGCCGGGTCGGCATCCGCGTCTCGCTGGACGATTTCGGCACCGGCCAGTCCAGCCTCGGACGGCTGCGCGAATTTCACTTCGACAAGCTGAAAATCGACCGCGCCTTCGTGGCCTCGATCCTCGACGACCGTCCGTCGGAGCACATTATCCGCGCCATTCTCGCCATGTGCGAGGGATTGGGCATGGATGTGGTTGCCGAAGGGATCGAAGCCGAAGCGCAAGCCGATCGCCTGGTGCAATTCGGCTGCGCCGGAGGGCAGGGGTATCTTTTCGGACGTCCCTGCAATGCCGATGCGACACTAGGCTATCTGCGCCAGAACAACGAATCGCCGGCCCAGCGCAAGGCCAGCGTCTGACCCGACCCGGCGGCAGGTCGTCACCGCCTGTTCAGGCAAACCCTGGTATGCCCGGCACGGATGAAACCGAGTTTCGCAGCGGCGGCCTTCGACAAGTCGAGGATTCTGCCGCGGACGAAAGGTCCGCGATCGTTGATCCGCACGATCACGCTGCGGCCATTGCGCTTGTTGGTGACGCGGAGTTTCGTGCCGAAGGGAAGCGTGCGATGCGCGGCGGTCATGGCCGCCGGGTTCATGCGCTCGCCGGAAGCGGTTTTGGAGGTCAGCGCGTACCATGACGCACCGCCGCACTGTGCGAAAGCCGGCGCGGAAAACACCGCAACCAACAGAGCGGCTGCCGGCGCGGTTATCGCGCCGCGGGAAAGTCGCCTATGCATTGTCTGGTCCTGGGATGCTCGTTGTGGCGCAATTAGCGGCCAAATGCGGCAGGGAAGGGGCAACTTCCCCGCCGGCAGGCCGAGAGCCGGAACGATTGCAACAGCCATGTGGGAAAAGCCCTTGTCGGTCGCGATGATGCGCGGGGCGGGCGCACCCTTAACGTGGGGGTAACCAGAGGCTGATACCCGCCGGTGATGAAACGGGTTTTGCTCAAAGCCGCGATTGCAACTTGTCTCTCCATCATCGCATCGCTGGCGATATGCTGGATCGCCCTGCGCATCGCGGGCAGTTCCATGAGCTGGTTTCCGGTGTTCATGAGCACGCTTTGCCCACTGCTGATCGCATTTCCGGCCAGCACCTATACGTTCTACCAGAATCACAGGATTGCACGGGCGCACCGAGACCTCGAATCCGCCCATCGCGAACTGGCGGGCGTCTATCGCAAGCTTGCAGCGGCGGCGCGCGTCGACGACATGACCGGACTGCTCAATCGCAGCACCTTCATTGCAGAGCTGAATCAAACCGGCCGGGGCGGCGCCGGCGGCGTTTTCCTCGCCATCGACGCGGACGACTTCAAGAGGATCAACGACACCCATGGACATCTGGCCGGAGACCGCGCACTTCGCGCCATCGCAGGCGTAATCCGGGATGTCGTAGACGGAGAGGGAATTTCCGGTCGTATCGGCGGGGAAGAGTTCGGCGTTTTCGTGGAATCGGCAACGCTCGCCCGCGGCGAAGCGCTTGCCGAATCGCTGCGGCGCGGCGTCCAACGCCTGGTGCTCCGTTCGGGCGAGAACGAAATCGCCCGGTTGAGTGTCAGCATCGGCGTCGCCTGCAGCGGCACCCGCGCAGACTTCTCCGCTCTCATGACGATCGCCGACAAGCATCTCTACAGGGCGAAACGGCGCGGCCGAAATCAGGTCTCGACTCCGGACTCGCCGCCCGAAGCGGTGCATCTGCGGACGGTATCCTGATCCCCGTAAGCCGATATGGAACCTCGGCGAGACCGGCCGCGCACACTGCTCCAGGCGAACCATAGAAGCCTGACCAATATGCCCGCGCACCAGCAGGCCGGCAGGAATGCAAGCGCGATGCCGCGCTGTTTTGTGACCTACGACGCGCCATGAACCAGATAGGCCCCGGCGAAATCGGCGGCGATCATCGCCGCGAACAAACCGGCAAGAAACGCGAGCAGCATGAACGTCGCGGCTTTCCACTCGCGCGATCCGTAGAGATAGACGGCGAGGCCGACAGGTACGAACAAAACCGGCCACCACATCGCGGCGCGGCGTCTTCGGCCGTCGCGGATTTTCGCATCGGCCATCTGCCACCATGACACGAGACAGACGATCCCGATCATCTGTATAATGTCGTTCGGCGTGAGACCCGGTTGCCGTACGGGCCAGAAGCACCAGTCGGCCAAAACACCCGCGGCGACGAAAAGCAACAACAGGATGTATGCGGCCGTTCTGCCGGTCACTCGGACAAGCTCATATCGTTCCCGTTTGCCCGTACGCTCAGGACAGGACCTGGAAATACTGGGCGATCCAGACAATCTGGACGACCAGCGCGATGAGCACGAAACCCAGATGAAAGCGCCTGTTCGTTACAAACATGGCGACGATGGAGGCACCGATCATAGCCACCTGCCTGATCGGATACTCGGCCCCCAACGCTCTGAAATGTTCGGCGCCCTTGGCCAGCGTGTCGAGTATGTCGGCTGCGTAAAGCGTGGCCAGCAGGCCATAAAACCATTTCTGTCTGGAGTGAAAATAATCCGCATAACCGGAGTATTCGCTCATTTGATCCGGAAACAGCAGCGCGCACACGAAAAAGAACAGCGCCGCGTAAAGGATGACGAAGACGTAGAGCTCGAAGGTCCAATGAGAAATACGCATGAGCCCGAATTCGAACCACCAGAAATGCACGACCGCCAGAAACAGAAACAGGACCCAGCCCAGGTGGACGGAGTAGATCTGGCTCTTGCTGGGGTGTTGAACGAAGCGGGCGAGGCCATTCAGCAGGCGCGCCAGGCTCAGCCCCATGACGACACCGAGAATCACACGAATGTGGATAACCTGATCGGCATGGGGTGCGGGTTGCTCCATCTTCGACCTGTTGCCTCCCGCCATCCCGGTTTCGGTCTCGATCCGTCGTCAGGCTGCTGTCGCGCACGCACTGTCGAACATCACCGATATCAGGCATAACATAGCCAACTCAACCTCGCTTTCCACCGACCGGATGCCGAATGGATGCGTTTGGCGCGTTGAGACCCCTCGACCGGAGCGATAGGGTTGCGCAAACCGCTGGGAGGGTCGCGATGCAGTGGAAACTCGATGAGACCGTGGAGACATTTGCCGGGCGCGTCGCGGCCGGACGTTGCGGCGCCGGCCCCGCGCTGGTGCTGGCGCATGGATGGCCATGGTCGTCGTTTTCATGGCATCGCGTCATTCCGGAGCTGGCAAAGCACTTTCGCGTTCACTGGTACGACATGCCCGGCTACGGGCAGTCGGAGAAGAGCGCCGAGCAGCGCACATCGCTCGACGTGCAGGGCCGCGTTTTCGCAGAGATGCTGACACATTGGGACCTGGAACGGCCGATTGTCGTCGCGCACGACATGGGCGGCGCGACGACGCTTCGCGCGCACCTGCTGCACGATTGTGCGTTTCAGGGCTTCGTTCTCATGAACGTTGTCGCCATGCGCCCATGGGGTTCGGCGTTTTTCGAGCATGTCGGGCGTCACGTGGACGCGTTTCTCGGCTTGCCGCCGCACATTCATCGGGCGGTCGTTGAGGCCTATATCGAAGGAGCGATCGTCAACGAGATCGATCGCTCGGATTTCGAGCAGCTCGTTGCGCCATGGATTTCGGAAGAGGGGACGGCCAGCTTCTATCGGCAGTTTGCGCAAGCCGACGAAAAATACACTGCCGAGGTCGAACCGCTGTTCGGGCGGATACGCTGTCCGTCAAAGATCATATGGGGCGAGGAGGATCCATGGATCCCGCTGGAGCGCGGCAGGGCGCTCCATGCGCTTATCCCGCAGGCCGCCTTCGAAACGCTTCCCGGCATCGGACACCTGCCGCAGATCGAGGCTCCGGATCGGGTGCTGGGCCTGCTGCTGGAGGCCTGTTCGAGATTCGCCAAGGCCTGACGAAACGTCGCGGCTCAATCGAACAATGCGGTTTTTGAGAGAAATGGTGCCCAGGAGAGGACTCGAACCTCCACGCCTCGCGGCACACGGACCTGAACCGTGCGCGTCTACCAATTCCGCCACCTGGGCAGGTGTGCGATGCCGATGTAAGGGCCAAGCTGTTCCGTGTCAACGCGGATTCTTCCTGTTTGTCAGGAAAATGGGCAAGGCTCCGCCGCGCCAGCGCTTAAATGCGGCCGAGGGCGCTTTCTAGCGCCCTCCAACCGTCAATCAGTCCTCCAGAACCTCTTTCGAAGCCACGGTCGAATCGGCATTCAGCTTGTAGACGATGGGGACGCCGGTGGCGATCTCCATCTTGACGATCTCCTCGCCGGACAGCCCGTCCAGCGCCATGACGAGGGCGCGCAGCGAGTTGCCATGCGCGGCCACCAGCACCGTCTCTCCACGCAGAACGTGCGGCAGAATCTCGTGCAGAAAATAGGGCCAGACACGCGCGCCGGTGTCCTTCAGGCTTTCGCCGCCGGGGGGCGGGGTGTCGTAGGAGCGGCGCCAGATATGCACCTGCTCCTCGCCCCATTTTGCACGGGCATCGTCCTTGTTCAGGCCCGACAGGTCGCCATAGTCGCGCTCGTTGAGCGCCTGATCGCGAACGGTCTCCAGATCCTCCATCCCCAACTCCTTGAGGATGTGATCGTTGGTGACCTGGGCGCGCGACAGGACGGAGGTGTAGGCGATGTCCGGCGCGAAGCCACGCGCCTTGAGGCGGCGGCCCGCATCCTTCGCTTCCTCATGACCCTTTTCGGTCAGGCCCGGATCGCGCCAGCCGGTAAACAGGTTCTTCAGGTTCCATTCGCTTTGACCGTGACGAACGAGGATGAGGGTACCGGACATGGTTCGTTCCTTGTTGCTTCGTAATAATGGGATCAGTTGAGCCCGAGCACGTCGAGCATGGAATACAGACCGGGCTTGCGGCCATGCGCCCAGAGCGCGGCCTTGGCCGCGCCATGAGCAAAGATGCCGCGATCCTCGGCCTGATGCGAAAGGGTGATGCGCTCGCCGGAGCCCGCCAGAAGAACGGAATGCTCACCGACAACGGAGCCGCCGCGCAGCGTGGCGAAACCGATCGTGCCTTCCTCGCGCGGACCGGTCTGGCCGTCGCGCACGCGCACGCTCTTGTCCGCCAGCGCGATTTCACGACCGCGTGCCGCCGCCTCACCAAGCAGCAGTGCCGTGCCGGAAGGCGCATCCACCTTGTGCCGATGGTGCATTTCAAGAACCTCGATGTCGAAATCGGAGGCCTCCAGCGCGCGGGCGGCTTTCTCGACCAGCACCGCGAGCAGGTTGACGCCGAGACTCATATTGCCGGACTTGACGATTGTGGCGTGGTGTGCAGCCGCCTTGATCCTCGCCTCGTGTTCGGGCGCGAAACCGGTGGTGCCAATCACGTGAACGATCTGTGCCTGCGCGGCATAGCCGGCAAATTCAATGCTCGAATCGGGCGAGGTGAAGTCGAGCACGCCATCGGCTCTGGCAAAGGCAGCCAGCGGATCGTCGCCGATGAGAACGTTGATCGTTCCGATTCCCGACAGCTCGCCCGCATCCCGGCCCAGAAAAGTCGAGCCGGGACGCTCGACGGCGGCGGCAACGCGCAGCCCGTCCATCGCATGGACGGTGCGGATCAGCGTCTGGCCCATACGGCCTGCCGCTCCGACGATCACAAGCCCCATATCCGTCATGCCTTGGTCTCCTGTGGCGCGGCGATGCCGTCGTCTTCTGTCGTGTTGGCGAGCAGATTCTCGCCCTTCTGGCTCTGCATGCGGTGGAAACGCGCATAGATGCCGTGCGGTTTGCGCATAAGGCTCTCATGCGTGCCTTCCTCCACCAGGTGCCCCTCTTCCAGCACCACGATGCGGTCGGAATTGACCACCGTGGAAAGCCGGTGAGCGATGACCAGCGTCGTGCGTGTTTCCATAATGCCTTCCAGCGCCTGTTGCACGCGCGCCTCCGATTCGTTGTCGAGCGCGGACGTCGCTTCGTCGAGCAGGAGGATCGGCGCATCGCGGACAATGGCGCGGGCAATGGAGATGCGCTGGCGCTGACCGCCAGAGAGATTGGCGCCGTTCTCACCCACCAGCGTGTCATACCCCTCGGCTTGCTGGCGGATGAACCCGTCGGCGAAAGCGAGCCGGGCCGCCTCTTCAACCTCGGCATCCGTGGCGTCCGGACGTCCGTAGCGGATATTGTCGCGGATCGTGCCCTCGAACAGATAAGGCTGTTGCGAGACATAGGCGACCGCGCCGCGCAGCGAATTCTTGGTGACGGTGGATATATCCTGCCCGTCAATGTCGATCCTGCCGCCATCGAGATCGTAGAAGCGCTGAAGAAGGGCAAAGAGGGTCGATTTCCCGGCGCCCGAAGGACCGACGATCGCCGTGGTCTCGCCCGCCTTGGCAACGAAGCTGATGCCGTGCAGCACTGGCAGGTCGTCGCCATAGGAGAACGCCACTTTGTCGAAGGTGACCGTGCCCTTCTTCACAGCCAGCGTGCCGGCGCCGGGTGCGTCTCGCTGCTGGGGCTCGGTGTCGAGGATCTCGTAGATCATGCGGGCATTCACCAGCGCGCGCTCGAGATTGACCTGCACACGGGCAAGCTTGCGCACCGGATCGTAGGCGAGCAACAAGGCGGTGATGAAGGCGAACACCGAGCCCGGCGGCTGGGCACTGACGGACGCGCGCCAGGCCGCGTATCCGATGACGCCGGCGATCGCCAGACCGGCGAGAAGTTCGGTTATCGGTCCGAGCCGCTCGGAAACGCGGGCGATCTTGTTGGAACGGTCCTCGGCATAGCCGATCAGCCCGGACATCTTGTCCGAAAGCTGGTTTTCCATGGTGAAGGCCTTGATAATGGCGATGCCCTGCACCGATTCCTGCATCGCGCCCAGAAGCCGGGAGTTTACATCGACCGCCTCGCGGGTGACGCGGCGCAGCCGGCGCATCAGATAATTGACCGCGTAGATGAGCGGCGGGCCGATCACCAGGGCAATCACCGACAGCAGGGGATCCTGCATCACCATCACGGCGACGAGGCCGATCAGCGTCACCAGATCGCGGGCGATGGAGGCGACCGTCATGTTGAGCAGGTCGCGGATGCCGGTCACGTTCTGGCTGATCTGGGCGGCGAGCTGACCGGAGCGCGTGACGGTGAAATAATCGATGCCCAGACGCATCAGGTGATCGAACAGGCGCTGCTGGTAGCGTGCGACGATGTTGTTGCCGATCTTGGCCAGCATCACCGACTGGCCGTAGGTGGCAAAACCGCGGATCGCAAAGGCGGCGACGATCGCGCCGCAAATCCAGCCGACAAGCTCCCAGCGCTGGCGGTAGAACACCTCGTCGATAATGTCGCGCATGATCCAGGCGCTGAAGGCCGTGGTGGCGGCGATGGCCAGCATGCAGACGATCGCGATCAGATAGTGTCCGATATAATCGCGGCCGTTTTCCGCGAAGATACGGCGAATGACGGGAATGACCTCGCCCACATCCGCCTTGTTCTTTCCAAGCTTCAAAACGTCCGTCCTGTTCAACCGGGCTATCGCATGGTGCTTTTAGAGCATTTTGCAAGCAGGCGAAATCACCTGGCTTCATGCATGTGAGGCGTAAACGAGCGGATGGGGTGCAAGTTCGGGCCGGGCCCGAAACGCTCCATAGCCGCCTGGCCGACAGGCTATGCCCGTTCGATGACGCGCATGCAACGCTGAATCGGGTGGAACGGGGCGGGGGTCATCCCGCTTTCCAGCGCCGCCCCTGTGTTTCGATGCCGAAACGGACGGGCGTGCGAGCGTAGGCGGCAAGCCCCACAAGCGCTGCCTTTGGGTGCGTGATCACATAGACGGGGATGGCTTTCACCAGGGCGCTGTGCGGAGCCTTGTCCTCGAATGCCGCCTTGAACTTCCCGTTCTTGAGGATCGGAACGATCTTCTGGGCGATGCCGCCGCTCAGATAAACACCGCCGCGCGCCATGAAGATCAGCGCCATATCGCCAGCGAGCCGCCCCAGATAGGTGACGAAAAGATCGAGCGTTTCGACGGCGACCGGGTCGGAGCCATCGAGCCCGGCGCTGCTGATCTCGGCCGGTGTTTCGTGCGTCGGCGTGTTGCCGTCGGCGGCGTTGATCGCCCGGTAAAGGTTCACCATACCGCGCCCGCACAGGATCTGCTCGGCCGCGATGCGGCCCTCGATGCGCTCCAGATGCGGGAAGATCTCAAGGTCGCGCTCGCTGCGCGGTCCCAGATCCACATGGCCGCCTTCGCCGGGCACCGGAAACCACGTGTGTTGCGCATGCACAAGCCCGGCCATGCCGAGCCCCGTTCCCGGGCCGAGAACCACACGGCTGCCCGTCGCTTCAGACCTGCCGGGGCACACCATTTCCAGATGCTCGTCGTCGAGCGCCACCACGGCCAGCGCCTGCGCCTCGAAATCGTTGATGACGACGATATCGCTGAGGCCCATTGCCTCCATCATCCGACGTGGGCGCACCACCCAGTCGCAATTGGTGAGATCGATCTCGTCGCCATCCACCGGGCCGGCCACCGCCAGAACCGCCGATTGCGGCAGGATCGATGTACGGTCGAGAATGGCGCTCTGGATCGCCTCGTCGATGGTTTCGTAATCGGCCGTCTGAACCACCGGAAAGGTTTTCGGCTCAGCGTTGGAATCCACGAGAATGGCAAACCGCGCATTCGTGCCGCCGATATCGCCGATCAGGACAGGAAATCGCAGCGCTGTATCGTTTTCATTCTTGAAATGCATGGCACAGTTTCTGGCGACTTGCCGCTCCGAAAAGGTAGATCAAAGCGGGATTAAATCGGTTAAAGGCGTAACGCAAGCGCATCTGACCGAAAAGTCGATGCGCCTGCTGCTTCGAATCCGGATCCGTTCTACTCAAAGCCAGGTCGATTGGTTGGTCTCGGCACCTGAGCCGGCGGCATCGCCGACAGAACGCTCGCCGGGCTCACCGCCTGATAGCCAAGCGCGGGCAGATCTGCCGTTGCGGCCTGCGGGACGCCGCCCCGGCCGGCAACGGTGACCGCTGCTTCCGATACGGGATTCGGCGCCTCGAGCACGACGCGGCAAGCGGAAGGCAGCGCGGCCATGGTCATGACATCGCGAGCCTTCGGCTTGGCCGGTCCCTTGGCCGGCTTCCACGGTTCTTCCGTAAACCACCAGGCCAGCGTGTCGTCGCACCCTTCGCTGCGCGGCGGCGGATTCTGCGATTTGCAGCCGGGAGAGCCGGCCGGGCAGCCGATGCGCACATGGAAATGGTAATGGTGTCCCCAGAAGGGGCGGATCTTGCTGAGCCAGGAGCGGTTGCCGCGCACCGTGTCGCAGAGCTTTTTCTTGATGCCGGGATGCACGAGGATGCGCTCGACTTCCGGGTAGCTCGCCGCGCGATGCAGGACAGCCTCATGCGCTGGCGTCCATTTTTTGTCGTCGACATAAAGCGATCCCTTCTTGAGCATGGAGATCGCACTGATGCGCTCACGGTCTGCCACGCTCATACGCTTTGCCGGCATTTCGGTGAACCAGATATCGGCGTCCAACCCGATCTGGTGCGAGGCGTGACCGGTGAGCATGGGTCCCCCGCGCGGTTGCGAAATGTCGCCGACGAGCAGGCCACGCCAACCATCCTGCGCGGCCTCCCGCGACAGCCGCTCAAGCATGGAGATGAGTGCCGGATGTCCCCAACGGCGATTGCGCGACAGGCGCATAGCCTGCCAGTTCGGTCCGTCGGGCGCGATGGCGACGCCGCCGGCGAAACAGCCCTTGGAATAAAACCCGTGTACGGCCGGACGGGTGGCGGCGGGCAGCGTCTTCGCACCGAAGAGCTGCTTGGCCAGCGGCTCGGCCCCGGCGGTCGCAACCGCAGCGGAGAAACCGAGCAAAGTCATGGCCGCCAGTTTCAGAATCCGTTGGAATCGCATCGTTTCCTCGTTTTCGACCCGCCCTTCGATCATCGAAGCATAACACAGCTTGCGATTCGCTTACCCGTTCGGTTTACGATTCTTCCGTTCGCCAGCGTCCTTCCGCCCACATGGCATCGAGCGCGGCGCGATAGTCCGGATGACGCATCCGGTAGCCGGTGGCCTTCAGCCGTGCATTCGAAACACGCTTGCACTCACCGTAGAACGACCGTCCCATGGGGCTCAGATCGGCATCCTCGAAGGCGATTTCGGGCGGTGCCGCCTGCCCCATCAGACCGGCGGCGTGGGCCACCACATCCTGCGGCGGGCAGGGCGCATCGTCCGTAACGTTGAAAATGCCGGTTTCGAACCGCCGGGCCAAATGGGCGGTGGCTCCGGCGATGTCGTCCACATGGATGCGATTGAACACCTGGCCCGGCTTGACGATGCGCCGCGCCTTGCCCAACTCCAGGTTGCGAAAGGCGTTGCGGCCCGGTCCGTAAATGCCCGAGAGGCGGATAATCGCGACGGGCAGGCCGATCTTCTCCCCCATTTGCGTCCACTCGGCCTCGGCGACAAGCCGCTGTTTCGAGCGTTCCGAAACGGGCGTGCAGGTCGCCGTTTCATCCACCCATGCGCCGCCGTGATCGCCATAGACACCCACTGTCGATAGATAGCCGATCCATCTGAGCGCCGGCATGGCGGTCGCGATGGTCCTGTGTGCCGCAGTCAATACGGGTTCTCCCGACGCATCCGGCGCGATGCTGACGACGAGATGCGTGGTGCCGGCCAGCACCGCTTCCATATCGGGCGAAAGCGCGCCGCCGCCCTGAAACACATGCGGCGCAAGGCCAGCAGCCTTCAGCCGTTCGGCGTTGTCGGCGCTGCGCGTGGTGCCAGCGACGAACGCCGCCTCGCCGGCGAGCTCACGCGCAATGGCCCGGCCCGAATAGCCCGCGCCGAAGATGAAGAAGGTCTTGGTCATGATCGCCCGTCCCATTCGGCTTGAACATCCACATCGTTTTCCTGCGGACGCAGTTGCGTTTCAAGAGATGCGAACGCTTTTTCATCGAGAAGCCTCGACAATGCCCATACGGCCGCGCCGCGCACAAGCGGCGCTTCGTCTTCCGCAAGCCGCCTGCATGGAGCGATCAACACCGCTTCGCCCGAATTTCACGCCGCGATCAGCACATTGCGGATGAACCGGTCGCGCCCGATCCGCTTGACGGGCGAGCCGGAGAAGAACGCACGGAATCCCGCGTCATCCAGTTCGAGAAGCGTGGAAAGCGGCGGTTCTTTCAGATCCTCGCGCGCCTGCAGTTTCGCCTCGGCGGCATCCTGCGCGAACTTGTTCCACGGACAGGCGGCGAGACAATCGTCGCAGCCATAGATGCGGTTTCCCATGGGGGCGCGGAACTCGCGCGGGATCGGGCCCTTGTTCTCGATGGTTAGATAGGAAATGCAGCGCCGCGCATCGATCTGGTAGGGCGCCGGAAACGCTCCGGTCGGGCAGATATCGAGACAGGCGCGACACGAACCGCAACGGTCGTGCTCCGGTGTGTCGGGTGGCAGTTCGGCGGTGGTGAAGACAGAGCCGAGAAACAGCCAGGAGCCGTATTCGCGACTCACCAGGTTGGTGTGCTTGCCCTGCCAGCCGAGCCCCGCCTCACGGGCGAGCGGCTTTTCCATTACCGGGGCGGTGTCGACGAACACCTTCACGTCCTCCCCGGTACGGGCGGCGAGTTTGCCGGCAAGCTGTTTCAGCCGACCCTTTATGACATCGTGATAATCGCGGTTGCGCGCATAAACCGAAATCGCTGCCCGATCCTTGCGTTCCAGGATTTCGAGCGGATTCTCATCCGGCCCGTAGTTCATGCCCAGCATGATAACCGAACGCACATCCGGCCATAGATCGCGCGGATGGGCACGGCGATTGGCCGTTTCCTCCATCCACCGCATGCTGCCATGGCGGCCTTCCTTCAGGAATTGGCCGAGCTCGGCCGCACGCGACGGTGCGGTTTCCGCAGACGCCACCGCGACGGCATCGAAACCCAGCGCATGCGCCTCTTTCTCGACGAACGCGCGAAGCCGGTCGGCCTGCGCGCCAGACATCAAAAGTCCAGGTCCGCGTAATGGGAGACGGGGGAGAGCCCGCGCACGCGGTCGGCCAGGATGGAGCGGAAGGATGGGCGCGATTTCATGCGCGAGTACCAGTCGCGCGCCGCCGGATAGTCGCGCCATTCGATCTCGCCGAGATAATCGAGCACCGAAAGCGCGGCCGCAGCGGCGAGATCCGCGTAGGAAAGGCGCTTTCCGGCCATCCAGTCGCGCGTGCCGGCAAGCCAGTTGGTGTATTTGAGATGCTGACGGACATTGGCCCGCGCGGCGCGAATGGCGGCGGAATCCGGCGAGCCGCCGCCCTCGGCGCCCGCCATCTGCGGCTTGAGGGCCCGCTCGCGCACCAGATGCCGGGTGACATCGGCATCGGTCTTGACCAGATACCAGTCGACAAGGCGACGAATTTCCGCCCGATCGACCGAATCTTCGGCCATCAGACGCTTTTCACGCTTCAGCGCGCCGCGGGTTTCGTCCAGATACTCGGCAATAACCGTTGCGCCGACGATCGGGTGATCGCCCTCGGCCAGAAGCACGGGGATCGTGCCGGCCGGATTGAGGGTGAGAAACTCCTCGCGCCGTGTCCACGGGCGTTCTTCGATCAGGGCGAGTTCCTCGCCATACTCACCGAAGGAAAGCCGCACGAAACGGCAGGAAGCGTATAAGGGATGATGAAAGAGCGTCAGCATGCGTGGGCTTCTACAGGAAGGCTCTGGCCATTTCATGGCCGTGGCGGTAATCCTTCGATTACCTGATTCTGCGAGTTCTTCCCTCAGCTATAGGGGGAGACTTCCCAGCTGACAAGCAAGCCTTGATTGAGGAGCGAACATGACGGATCAGACCATCGTGGGAGCCCTTCTTCTCGGCATCCTCGAGGGGCTGACGGAATTCATTCCCGTCTCCTCGACCGGACACATCCTGCTCGCCGGTCATTTCCTCGGCTTCGAATCCACCGGCAAGGCCTTCGAGGTTCTGATCCAGCTTGGCGCGATACTGGCCATTCTCAGCGTCTATGCCGCCCGACTTTGGCGAATGCTGATCGACCTGCCGCGCGACCCGGCCACGCAACGCTTCGTGATCGGTATCCTGATCGCCTTCCTGCCGGCGGCGGTTATCGGCGTGCTGGCCTACAAGATCATCAAGACGGTCTTTTTCGAAACCCCGCTTCTGATTTGCGTCATGCTCATTCTCGGTGGCTTTGTGCTTCTCTGGGTGGACCGCTGGGCGAGCAAACCGCGCTACAGCGACATCACGAAATTTCCCCTGCCCATGTATCTCGGCATCGGTCTTATCCAATGCCTGTCGATGATACCCGGCACGTCGCGATCGGGCGCGACGATCGTCGGCGGACTTCTGATGGGAGCGGACAAGCGCTCGGCGGCGGAGTTTTCGTTCTTTCTCGCCATGCCGACAATGACGGGCGCGTTCGCCTACGATCTCTACAAGAATTACGATCTGCTCTCGGCGGCTGATTTCAAGATTATCGCCATCGGCTTCGTCGCCGCTTTCCTTGCGGCGCTGATGGTTGTGCGCTGGCTGCTCGGCTATGTGTCGCGGCGCGGCTATGCGCTTTTCGGCTGGTGGCGTCTGCTCGTTGGAAGCCTTGGCCTGATCGCTCTGCTCGTCTGGGGCTGAGTGCAGCCTGTTTCACAAACAGGCAACAAAAAAACCCGGCGCCAGGCCGGGTTTTTCGTGAGATGGATTGTGCGAACGCTCAGCTGACCGCGCCGTTAATCCAGGCCGAAAGGGCCGTCTTCGGAGCGGCACCGACCTTCATGTCGGCCACTTCGCCATTCTTGAACAGCATCAGCGTCGGGATCGAACGCACGCCATACTGCGCTGCGATCTCGGGATTTTCGTCGATGTTCAGCTTGGCGATCTTCACCTTGCCGCCCAGCTCGGAGGCAATCTCGTCGAGTGCCGGGGAGATCATCTTGCACGGGCCGCACCATTCGGCCCAGAAATCGACAACCACGGGCTCGGCGGCCTGCAGCACATCAGACTGGAAGTTGTTCTTGTCCGCCTTCACGGTGGTCATGGAAATCTCCTTATCGGCAAATCTGTTCCACTAGATGTGGGGGGCGCGCGCGGTCACGTCAAGCTCTCTTGTGTCACGCTCCCGTGAGTCGTTCAAGCGCGGCCCCAAGCCGCTCTTCGGAGACGGGCAGAAGCAAGGGGGCTTCGGTGAAGAGCAGGGCGGCTTCGACCCTGCGGTCGGGATAAAGCGGTTTCAGAAGCTCCGCATAAAGCGCGAGCTGCGCCACATAGGCGGCGGGCGCTTCATCCAATGTTTCAGGGGCAGGCCGGTTGGTCTTGTAATCGACGATCAGCACCGCGTCTTCGGTGACCGCGAGACGGTCGATCTTGCCGGAAACGGCATGGCGGCGCTCGCCGAGCGTCAACGCTCCCATCACGGAAATCTCTGCCCGCGAGCCCGGTGCAAAGATTGCGCTGAAACGGACATCCTCAAGGATTCCAAGGACCGAACGCCAGACATTTTCCCGCTCGGATTCGCTCCAGTCGCCGCCAACGCGTTCCAGATAGCGCCGCGCCGGGGCTTCGCGTCCGCCCTCCGGGCAGTCGGGCAACAATTGAAGCAGCTTGTGTACGGCCAGACCGCGCTGAACCGCAAAGCCGGGCTTTCGCTCCCCGTCGAGCACCGGCGAGCGCGGCGAGGGAACCGGCTCGTAATCGGCTTCGATCAGCGCGCCGGCCCGCGACGGTGAAAGCGGGCGAGGCAGGTCCGGTGGCATTGGCGGCGGGGTCAGCAGAGCGTCGGGCAGCGCCGTATCGGACACGGCCGCAACGTCCGGTTCCGCCGCTTCCCGCTCGACAGGCGCGGCATCGCTTACCCGGTAGCGATAGACCGGCGCGCAGATTGCCGGACGATCCAGCTCAATGGCGGTTTCCGAACCCGAAAGCGCCTGCCGCACGACATTCTGCCAGGTCAGTGCCTGCGGTTCGCGCGCTCCATGATAGCCGCAGACGATCAGCCGGTCCTCGGCGCGCGTCATACCCACATAAAGAAGTCTGCGGTATTCTTCCTCCGCCTTGACTTTCGCATCCGCCTCGAAGGACGCCGCCACCGCGTTGGACACATCCTTGCCGGCGCGCCACAGGAAACCCTTGCCCTGCCAGCCTTCGCGGCGCGGCGAAAACGGCATCAGCCTGGGCAGATGCTGTGCCACGAACGGCGCACTGCCCGGATCGACCAGAAACACCACCGGCGCTTCGAGACCCTTGGCGGCATGAACCGTCATGATGCGAAGTTCGTCGCGCGTCTGGTCCATCTCGCGCTTGATTTCCGGTGCCTGCCCGTCGAGCGCCGAAAGCAGCGCCTCCAGACCGTTCAGCCCGGCCCGCTCGCCCGCGAGCGCGAAGGACAAAAACTCGTCGAGAATGTCGTTTGCCTCATGGCCGAGCCTTGCGACGAACAACCGGCGCGCGCCTTCCCGGTCGGGACCGCCGGAAAGCAGCGCCGCATAAAATTCGAAAGCCGGCTTGAATGCAGCGTCGTTCTGCCAGCGCTGAAGCGTATCGACCATGCCGGCCACCGCAGGATCCTGCAGTGCCTGCGCCCGCATGGCGTCGAACAGCGGCACCGCCTTGCCCCGGTTCCAGGCGAGCCGAAACAGACGCTCTTCATCCATGCCGAAGAGCGGGCTTTTCAGCACCGCGGCCAGCGACAGG